>JBFXBK010000001.1:0-96855 GCA_050183255.1 Polyangiaceae bacterium
GTCACGGCACTCTCGTGGTGGAGCCTCAGGATCAGCCCGACGCCGTGCCGGAGAAGCTCACTCCGGCGCCGGTTCGCTCCGTGAGCTCCAAGCCGCCTCCGGCGCCTTCGGCGTCGCGCTACCGCACCCACGTTGGCATCGGCGTCCCCACCCCCGAACCGATGCCAGCGGTGCCGCCGGCGCCACGTCCGGCCGCGGGCGCGCCGCCACCGCCAAGTTCGCGCGGTGTCCCGCCAGCGAATCCCGGCGCGTTGCAGCCAATCCGCCCAGTGCCCATGCAGGCACCGAAGCTCACTGCGCCGACTTCCAGCGCGCCGGGCTCCGGCGCGCCGGGCCCCAGCGTGCCTCGCCTGAGTACGCCGAAGTCGAGCGCGCCCGGCAGCATGCCGTTCAGCGCAGAGGATGAAGAGGAAGCGACGGTGGTCATGGACCGCTCGGTGGCCGAGGCTGGACGCTACAGTCTGGTCCCGGGTCAAGATGGCCGCCTCCATCCAAGCTCTCATCCGCCACGACCTGCCGCGGGCACGCCAATCACTCCGTTCGTGAGTCCGATCCCTCCGGCAAGTCCGGCGCCGCTGATGCCGCCGACGCCTACCATCCCGGACAATCCCAGGCCCCAGCCGCCGGAGCGCAAGCGCAGCTTCACACCGACTCAAGTGGGCATGGCGCCCTTCGAGGAGGAAGAGGACGAGCCCCGCGCCAGGCAGCCTTCAGTGGCCGACCTGCTCGAGTCCGAGCTCGCCGCGCATGGCCTCGCCACACCAGGCCCAACGCAGCTCGCGCCTGGCGCCACCGCCCTCGACGCCAGCCCGAGCGGCAGCCATGTCGTCGCGCCGGACGCCACCGGTCCTCGTCAGGCGATGGGCTCGATGTCGGACGGCTTCGGCCAACACAAGGCCTACGATCCCAGCCGCGCCTACCCAGAGCTGCCGAGTGCCGCTCCTTATGAACCCAGCCCTGCATCGATGCAGACCGCGCGCAGCGAGGTGAGCGTCAACAAGTGGCTCTACCGCGCGGCAGTGTTTGGCGGCCTGGTCTTGAGCGTCGCTCTGGGTGTCGTGCCGGTGCTGAAGCCAAGTCTCGCACTCGTCGCCGCCGCAGCGCCGCTCGGGCTGCTCATCGGTTGGGTCAGCCAGTTCGTGCTGCTCTATAAGTGCTGGAAGTCGATTCAGGACGGCAACGCACGCACCACGCCTGGCAAGGCAGTGGGTCTGCTCTTCGTGCCGCTCTTCAACCTGTACTGGGTGTTCAACGTGCTCCCAGGCTTCGCCACCGACTTCAATCGCTACATCCAGCGTCACCGTGTGGATACTTCGCCGCTCAACCAGAACCTGATCTTGGCTGCGATGGTGGTTCCCGGCCTTGGGGCGGTGCTGTGGTGGATCGTGATCGGGAAGTTGTGCGACGGCGTGAACGCGCTACGACGTTAGCGGTCGCGGCTACGCCAGCTGAGCCGCGCTCCTCACCCCCAAAAAAACTCAGGGCACGAACACTTGGTCGCCACGTAGCAGCACCAGGTTCATCTCCAAGTGCTCACCCTCGGCGAGCAGGTCGTAGCGCACGGGAATGTGGCGCACCTTGCCGTCCGAACCGATGCGGATGATCTTCGTTTCCGCGGGGGAAGCAAAGCGACTCGGCCCGCCTGCAAGCGCAACCGCCTCGAGCACCGTGAGGTAGCGCTCAGCGGTGATTACGCCCGGCTGAGCAACGTTCCCCGATACGGTCACGCGGTAGCTGCGCACATCCGTCACAGCGACAGTGACCACTGCTGCCTCGTCCTTGATGAAGACGGACATCTTCTTCTTGATCTCGTGCTTCAGCTGAGTTGGCGTGAGGTCGGCCGCGTGAACATCGCCGATCAGTGGCATCGTGATCGTGCCGTCTGGGCGCACCTGGATGTCGGTGTTGAGCTCCGGATTCTTCCAGATGCGAATGCGCAAGGTGTCTCCCACCCCGATCACGTACTCGGCGCGGCGCGGGTCCGGTTCCTTGGCGTACGGGTAGTTGGGGAGCGGCGCACCGCAGCTGACGAGGCCAGTGGTTGCGAGCAGCACTAGCAGGAGCGCGAGGATGAATCGTTGCATGAGGCCGGCGCAGCCTAACCCGGAGGGCAGGGACCGCAAGAGAGAAGCCTGCTCACGCCTTGGTCCGCTGTCTCTCCGCTGCGGAAAAGCCCGTCTTCTCGCGGCAACAACTCCGGTTTGGGGTCACGCTCTCGGCGCGCTGTCCGACCGCGGCTCCAGACGCGCTTGACCCGTTCCCGAACAGCCCGCCAGCGCGGGACCGCAGGAAAGGCTGGCGAGAACGCCCGCGCCTCGCGAAGATGAGGCGCCCGCTCGCGGAGTGGGGGATTCGTTTCTCGGTAGAGCGCTCGCAGGCGCTCCATCCCGTCGCCCATGTTCGTTCTGCCCGGCCTACTGGCACTCCTGATCTTCATCTACGCGCGGCCTTTCGACTTCATGCCGGCGCTGCGCGGAGTGCCCTTTCTCTACTTGTTCTTCGGCCTGGCCGTCTTCGGTTACCTCGTGGATCTGCGCCAGGGGAAGACCGACCTGCGAAAGACACCACACCTGAACTGGGTGATCGCGTTCGTGCTGTGGTGCTTCTTCACGGCGGGGGTCAAGGCACCTGCGTCGTTGACCACCGATGGCGTCCGCTTCGGAATCGCGGTGGTGATCTACTTTCTGATCGCCCACGGTGTCCGGACCTTCAAGGCGTTCGAGCTGTTCATGGGCACGATCTTGGCGTGCACGTTGTGGATCTCCGCCGTGTGCGTGCACATGGGCCTCCAGCCGCTGGAGTGCGTCGCGGTTTCCCCTGGAGAGGACCAGAACAGCTCGGGTCGCCCAGATGGGCGCAGCTGCGAGTCGCCTGTCATTTGCTACCAAGATCCCCCCGACCCAGAGGCCATGTACCGCTGTGAGCACGCGGGTCTGCTGGGAGTGACGTCCATTGGTGGAGGGCGCGTGCGCTACGTCGGCGTGTTGCAGGACCCCAACGAGGCCTCGATGGCGGTCGCGATCGGCGTGCCGCTGGCGTTCGCCTTCTACCAACGGCGCAGGAACAAGAAGCGGCTCGTGCTGTTCCTCCTCACCTTCGTGCTCGGCGCGATGACGGTGGTCTACTCCGGATCGCGCGGCGGTCAGATCGTGTTCCTGGCGACGATTGGCGTCTACTTCTTGGAACGCTACCGCTTGAAAGGTCTGATCTTAGGGGTGGTCTGCGCCTTGCCGGTGCTCGCGCTTGGCGGGCGCTCAGGTGGTGAAGAGAGCTCGCTCGAGCGGGTGGAGAACCTCTACGTGGGGGTGCAGCTCTTCAAGCAGTACCCAGTTCTGGGAGTGGGGTTCGAGCAGTTCACTCAGTATCACCACCTGACCGCGCACAACTCTTATGTGCTCGCTCCTGCGGAGCTCGGCTTCTTTGGCATGGTGGCGTGGCTCTCGGTGTTTTGGCTCACCATCAAGGTGCCACTCACCGTCACGCGTACCGTCACCGAGCCCGAGGGCCAAGTCGCGCGCGTCTGGGCGATGGCGCTGTTGTCTTCCATGGCGGGTATGGCCGTGGGGATCTTCTTCCTGTCGTTCAACTACCACTACGTGCTTTGGATCTACATCGGCGTCAGTGGGGCGTTCTTTGCTGCGGTGAAGCGCCACAAGCCGGACTTCAAGGTCACGTACGGTTGGAAAGACTTCGTGGTTATTGCCGTGGGGAACACGGCACTGCTGTTGTTCTTGCTCGTGTACACGGCCCGCAAGCTGGCGAATGGCTGAGCTGCAAAGCCCCTCAGCGACCCATCGCCTTCAGCATCACGAGCGGGGTCTTGAAGATCACCGAGAGCTCGGTGGGCAAGTAGGTGGAGAAGCTCTCCAGCGCTGCCGTGTAAGCCAAGTCGAAGAGTAGCTTGGCGCGCAGGTCGTCCGCCAAGGCGCCCTCGGCCTCTTCTAGTTTGAACGGATTTTGTAGCGCCTCGCGAAAAGCAGATAGGGCGCTGCCCTCCGGAATCGCGCCGGTGTAGCCGAGGGACACCTGGGCCAGCCCGGTCAGCCCGGGTTTGCAGTCCCGCATGCGCTCCTCGAAATAGGGAATCGCCAGCGCGAGGTTGACCAAGAGCTCGGGGCGCTCAGGCCGAGGGCCAACGAGGCTCATGTCACCCCGCAGGACGTTCCACAGCTGCGGTAGCTCGTCGATGCGGGACTTGCGTAGGAAGGCCCCCAGGCGAGTGATGCGTGGATCGTTCTCCGCGGCCATCACAGCGCCGGTGTGCTTTTCCGCGTCCTGTCTCATGGTGCGGAACTTGAACAGCTTGAACTCCGTGCATTGGGGGATCGGGTTTTTGTCGCCGGGCTCTCTCGGGATGAGCCCTTTCGCGCGGATCTGCCCAAAGAAGACTGGGCCCTTCGAGTCGTAGCGAATCGCAGCGGCAATCAACGGATAGAACGGGAGCGTCAGACCCAGGCCGACGCTGGACGCGACGACATCGAGGGCCCTTTTCGTCAGGCGCACGCTAATTGGAGGCATGATTTCGGAGATTTCTCACGAAGGCATTAGCGCCGCAAGTCGCTCGCCCGGGGATCGTCGTCCTCGCGGCGAATGCTTGGTCGGCATGGCTCGACTTTGTTAGCCTGTCGTTAGGTCCGGTTGGCGATCCGGCGACGGGGGAGGAGACGTGAAGCTGCTGCACTACGAGACCATCGGAGCATGCTCCCGCTCGGTCGCATGTCCGCATCGCTTGGAGGCGCACGCGCCGTGAGTTCCCTCGTCGTGCTGCAGGTCCCAAGCGAGATCGTCTTTCGCGATCTGGCCACTCGCACGGTCGCCGCGATCTGCAAGCTAGCTACGAGAGATGCCTCCATCGGGGAACAGTTCAGCCACGAGTTGGTGAGCGCGGTGGGTGAGGCGTTCAACAACTCCGTGCTTCACGCGTACGAGCACCACTCCGGCGAGATCACCCTGCGCATCACGTATGACGACTGCCAAGTCAGCGTGGAAATCCTCGACCATGGGGACAGCTTCGATTTTGATGCTGCGCCAGCACTCGATCTCGCCGAGCCTCAAGAATCCGGTATGGGCCTGTTCATCATCCGCAGCTTCGTGGATGAGGTCAGCTACGAACCTGGTTCACCGAACTGCCTTCGAATGAAGAAGCGCTTCGCCTAACCGGCTGGATCCAGGTCTCGACGGGGGTACGCCGTGGCGAGCCTCTGCCTGCGTGTCATGCTGCGCCCGATGAGTCCCCTGGCACCGTCCTTGACCGGAGCACGCTCGTCTCGCGCCGCTAGCAACACGTCGAAGTCACCGCGCCACGTCCGCCCGTCGACGACCTTGTTTACTCTGATCCTCGCCCTGTTCTTGGGGGTGAGGTGCAACGGTTGCCAGAGAGAGCAGCCCGTCGAACCCAAGGGCCCGCCCAGTGCCGAGGCGCGGGTCAGCATAGTCACCGATGCCGAGCGCATCGCGACCCGCGCCGGCGTGACGCCGAGCATGGAAGGTGGCGACAACCCCCTCTGGCAACCCGGCGGGAGCATCGACTTGGTTGGCCTACCGGGCGAAGTCGTCGCTTTTCAGGTCGTGGTAAGCGCAGGGAAAAAGCCGCTCAATAAAATCCGTGTGGAAATTGAGAAAATCAAGGGACCCGGGACGCCCCAGGTCGCGCGCTTCTTGCTCCACGAGGTACCCTTTCCGCGGCGCTCCGGCGGCAAGACCCCAGGCGAGTCGCTCGGGTGGGAGGCCCAAGCACTACCCGCTGCACCCGAACCAGGCACAACCATTCCCGATCCTTTGATCCCCGTGGAGATCGCGCCCGCGTGGGACCCGTACCCTGTCGAGATCCCCGCCGAAACCCAGCGAGTGATCTGGCTCGACGTCGATCTGACCGGACCCGCAATCACCGCCGGCTCTTATACCGCCGAGCTGGCGGTCTACTCAGGCGCCGACCAGCTCTCGCGAATCCCGTTGACTCTTCGCGTGGGCGCACCGCGACTGCCCTACGCCGCCGCAAAGACGATGCTCTACTTCGAGCCCGATCGAATCACCCAGCGGACTGGTAGCAGGCGGGCGGTCGATCAGTACTTGCAGCTGATGCATGCCCATCAGATCTCGAACATCCTTCCCATCACCAGCATGCGCCAGCTCGAAGAGGCCAAGGGGCTGCTAGACGGTAGTCTCTTCACCAAGAGCGCAGGCTATCAAGGCGCTGGCGCCGGACAGGGCAGCAGCGCGGTCGCGCTGGGCTCATATGGTGATCTGGGCGATCCCTCCGATGAGCAGGTCGCCCTCGTCGGGAAGATGCTCGCTCGGCTCGAGGAGTTGGGTGTGCGGGACGCGCCGGGAGACCGCGATGTGTTTCTCTACGCGGTAGACGAGCAGTGCGACAGTCCCCGCGGCAAGGTATGGAAAGAGGCGCTGAGACGCAGTTCCGACCCGCGAGTGCGGAAGCTTCGCGTGGGCCACACGTGTAGCGAGCCACCCAAGACCCAAGCGGTGGACCTAGTGATCATGTTCGCGAGCGAGTTCTCTCCTGCTGCGCAAGCGGAAGCGAAACAAGCCGGAAAGCACCTCTGGATCTACAACGGGGTGCTCCCGCAAACGGGTAGTTTCCTCACGGATGCTTGGCCGACGTCCTTGCGCGCCAATGGTTGGATTCAGGCGCGCTACGGCATCGAGCGCTGGTTCTACTGGGAGTCGACGTTCTGGCACGACGGGAACCAGGGCGGGGAAGGTCCTTACGATCCCTTCGCGACCTCCGAGACCTTTCACAACCAGCACGCTGATCACTGCAACGGCGACGGAGTGCTCGTCTATCCCGGACGACAGAAGGACTACCCAGACCACGACCTCGGCTTCGACGGGGTGCTGGCGTCGTTCCGTCTCAAGCAATGGCGCCGCGGGATTCAAGACGCTGGCTACATCGAGCTCGCGAGGCAGAAGCACCCGGCGGAGACCGAGAAGATACTCGCGGAGCGTATCCCCGATGCGCTCAAAGCCGTGAGCGGCGACAAGCGACCTCGTTGGCAGACCGGGGCGAAGGGGTGGGAGGCGGCGCGAAGGCGCCTCTTCGACCTGATCACCTCGCCGTAGCCTAGCGTGTCGCTCAGTCGTAGCGGCCGTTCATCAAGACCGTCCCGAGAATGTTCGCTGGCGCAAGGTGCTCCTGGGTACGGATCAGATGGGCGCCTTTGGTCATGCCCGCCATTGCCGTAAGGATCACGCCGTCCGTGGTGTCTTCGATGATGTTCACGTCGGCAGTTCCGAGCGCCCCTGGGCAGTCCACGATGATGTGGGCATACGGCGCTTCCTTCAGCTGGGCCATGGCCGCGCGGAAAGCGGGGGCGTTGAGTAGCCAGGTGCCCTTCGAACGCGGGTGCACGGCCAGCACGTGAAGGTTGTCGAAGAATGCCGCGACGACGCGCCAGGGCTCTCCCGGCAGATCGAGGTAACGCACCATCTGCTCTCCAAAGCAGTTGGGCGGAGCGAACCCCAGCGCTTCACCCACGCGAGGGTTGCGCAGGTTGGCTTCTACCAGCAGCACCTTGTCTCGTCCGTGCTCGGCCAAGGCCATGGCTAGGTTGATGGCGAGCGTCGTCTTGCCCTCATCGCGCTTGGGACTCGAAATCGCGATCGTGCGTGGATTGTTCACGCCCTTCAGCCGATGGGCGAGCACCCTAAACCCAGCCGCCAGCTGCGAATCGGGTGCGGTCACGAACGGGAGCACGCTGCGCCCCTGAGGTGGCTGATTGTGGGTTGCGACGACGACCACGTTGCGGCCGGCGGGTACGCTGAGGCTCTGCGGAGCCTGGCTCATGGGCGGCGTCGGAGGATAGACGCTACCGGAGCCCTGGGTTGCGGCGGGTATCTGGGAGTCAGACATCATGATTGTCCCTTCGCATTGTCCGCGGGGATCACATGGGCGATTGGACCGAGCTCCAGATTTCGGATGTCGAGCTCGTCGTAGACACGGTCATCCAAGAATGCGAGAGCCACCGCCGCAAGGGCGCCAAGCACCATGACCGCTGCGAATGCGACAGCTCCGGTACGCTTGGCGCCACGTCGCGTGGGGCGCTTCGGCTCGTACGCTTCATCGATAACGACCACCTGACTGCCGCCGCCGCTCGTCTCGACCTTCGCGACGATCGAAGCGCGGAAGAGCTGACGCTCGATCGCTTCGTTGCGATCCCGAGCTGCGTTGACGTCGCGGTTGAGGGAGGTCCACTCGGTCTCTAGGGCAACGATGCTGTTGCTCTCGGTCGTTGCCTCGGCGTCTGCCTCCACGTCCTTGCTGGGCCCCCCCGTGCCGCCGCGGGAAGCGCGCGCTAGGGACGCTTCGACTTGTGCCAATTCCTTGCGCAGTTTGTTGATGTCCTCAGCGGTGGTCGGTGGGGGGGCGGCGGTCGCCTTTGGCGTGATGGTCTTGGCGTTGGCCTTGGCCGTGGCGAGCTGCGCCAGCGCGGCGCTGAGCTGTGCTTGCGCGGCCACCACGTCCGGGTGCTTGGCGGTGTAGTGTGCTTGCTTGTCCGCCAGGTTCTCTCGGGCGCGGGCTACGCTGCTTTCCGCGCTTTGAATAGCCGCTTCGCTGGCGGGATCCAGCCGCGCCGGCTCAGGGGCAGCGACCGGGGCGGCGCCAGGGTTCTCCGCTTCTTTGATGCGTCGCTGGAGCCTTTCCGCATGCCGTCGCAGGGTCGTCACAGGATCAGTCGGTCGTGTGGAGGTGCCAGACGCGGTCAGTGAATCCGCGCGGCTAGCGCGCACGGCGGCGCCCGTGGTGGTGGGACCCATGCTGGTTTCGAGGGCGAACTCGGGATGGATCGACAGGAACTTGGCAAGTGCCTGCTCCTGGGCCTTCAACTCTTTGCCGGTCGTTTCGAGCTGGGCCTGCAGGAAGTTCTGAGTGCCTTCTGCCTCTTCCGCGCGGTACTTTCGCGCCTGCTCCACCATCGAGTCCGCGAGCGCCTTGGTGACCTCGAACACCTTCCCAGCGGAGTCTCCCTGATAGGTAATGGTTACGGTGTCGCCCTCACCTACTTGGCATTTGGTATTGAGCCGCATCTCTTCGAGTGCTTCAACCAACCCCTGGGACTCGACGGTCTTCGGATACAGCTGATACTTCTCGATGATTGGCTTCAGGTTGCTGCGGCTCAGCAGCATCTCGCGCAAGCGCATGTTGCGCGCACGCTTGCTCTCGGATGGCGTCGAGTTACTGCCGAGGAGTGAGTCCGCCTGGATCACCTCTCGATACAAAAGCACGGTCCCGGATTCATAGACCGGGGGCACTAGCTTGGGGACGACGAAGAACGCTGCGATGCCCAGCGTGGCCGCCACCGCGAGCGCAGGCCAGTACAAGAGAGCACGTCGCGCGATTTGAAGCGTGCGCTTGATGAGCGCGCGCGGCGTGAGTTGGCGCCGCTCTTCTTGCGACTCGGAACTAACAGAGGTCTGCATCGTCAGCTTTGGTTCACTGGTTGTGGGCTTGTTGGGGCCTTGGTCCGCGCGACGAACGAGCCGCGATCAATGCCTTGAAAGGCTGGGACATGCCCAAAGGGTTCCAGGCCGAGGCGCTTCAGGCTGTTCACGTCCCGCACGCGGGAATCGAACGTGCCGACGCCGACGGCGGCGACGGGGAACACGAATAAGAAGCACGAGATGCCAAAGATGGCGAGCACCTCGCGGTTCGTCAGGATGACCCGGGATTGCTTTCCAGGGTCCACGACTTCGAAACGGAGTCCCATGGCTTCGCCCTCGAACTGGCTACGCAGCTCGAAGTCTGTACCACGTTCTGTGTGGATCTTGATGTTGCGCTGGAGCTCTTCGATCTGTGACGCGAGGCGAATGAGCTCGAGCTTCGCCTCTTCCTGTTCCAAGCCTTCGAGCCTTGGCAGGTCCAATTTGAGCGTGGCTTCGCGCTGGCGGGCCTTGAGCAATTGCGCGCGCAGGATGTCGAGCGCTTGTTCGGCGGTGTGAGCAGCCTCCAGCGACACGCTCTGTCGGGCGCCCTGCTGCTCCGTTTCGACCTGTTTCCCCAGCTGTCGCACCACCGACAGTGTTTGCTCCGGGTCAACGCCGATATATGTGATGGCGATCCGGGCGGAACGCGGCGGATCCTCGCTGTAGCGCTCCCGAGCGAAGTAGTTGCTCACGACATAGAGCTCTATATCTTCGCGGAAACGCTCGATCGCCAGGTTTGGGTCGATGTGGTACTCGCTCGGATACAACTTGTTGTCGTTGATGAGCTTGAGGAGTACGCGGCGAGACAGCGCGACTTCACTCAAGTGCTGCTGAAGCTGGTTGCTGGTTGGGGGAGCTGTGCTCATGTCCAACTCGACCTCGGTGACGCGCATCACAACGGTTGATTCGAACGTGCGTTGCTTGCGGGCGCGGTATCCGATGCCGAGCACCGTGATCACGCACGTGATCAGCAGTGCTAGCTTCCAGCGCACTCGCAGCCGAGCGTAGACGCAACGCAGCTCTTGCTTGGCGTCGGCCCAACCGGGTTCGTCGTCGATCCAGGAACGAGACACTGGGCGGCAGGGTAGCCTCGAGCTGGGGCTGCGTCGCGCAAATCCTCGTGCCGGGTGCGCCCGCGAACGGCTTGCTGCATCGGCTCCTATGCGCCGTCGCGGTTCACTGGGCGGCGGCTGTCGCGATGGACGCGTTCAAGACGTCCAGAACCCGCTGGGCGCTCTCTCTCCAATCGCTGACGAGGGCATCGTGATTGCGGCGCAGCACGCGCTCGAGGGCTTCGGCCAGAGACTTCGGGTCGCGGGCAGGCACGCACTCACCGAGGGTTGGGTGATTCAGCAAGGCTGGAATTCCCCCCACGTCAGAGGCAACGACCGGACGTCCTGAAACCAGTGACTCGATGATCACGTTGGGAGTTCCTTCGGCCCAGCTAGGGAGCGTGACGACATCGGATGCGCCTATCCAAGTGGGAATCGCTTCGTGATCCAGGCGCCCAGGGAAATGCACTGGTAGGTCCCTCGCCTCCGCACGGTAAGCCTCGAGCGCAGGCCCATCGCCCAGCATGATCAGCTCCACGTCCTGCCGCCGCTGATGGAGCTGCCGGAACGCCGCAATGGCATCTCTGCCGCCTTTGCGATCGATCATCAGTCCGATGAAGACGACCCATGGCTTGCTGCTAGCGATCCCAAGCTCGCGACGACACGCTTCGCGATCGCGCGGCTGAAATAGCTCTTTGTCGACCCCGTTCATGATGCACTGGCTGGTCTTGGGGTCAGCGCCGAGTTCGATTGCTCGATCGATGAGTGCCTGACTCGGGCCGATCACGGCGTCTGCCTCCCGCAAGGCCCAACTGACGAGCGGACGGAGTGTGGGCATGCTGCCCAACAAGTTGATGTCGGTGCCGTGCACCTTGATGGTCGCGGGTACGCCCAGCGCCTTCGCGAGCAACACCGCGGCAAAGCCGTCTGGGTAGGCAAAAGCGCCAAGCACTGCGTCTACCTTGCCTCGTAGGCGCAAGGCGCTGGGGAGCAGCGATGTGGCGTAGGTGAGGCCCGAGAATGGATGCCCGATCTTGGGCACGTGGAAGACGCGATGCTGCACGTAGGAGAAACCGTCAACGCTCGCGCGAGCCGTGATGTCGGGGAGCGCCTCCCCATGGCGGACGCGATTGACGATCGATTCCCCGGGGAACCATGGGTGGCAGACGACCAGGTCTACCTCACACAGCTTCGATAGCGCGACGAATTGATGGCGATTAAACGGCGCCATGTTCGGGTTGCGCTCGCTCGGGAAGATCTTCGTCGCGATCAAGACGCGCAAAGCAACTCCGGTTCGGTGGCTAGCTCTGCAGGCCGAACACTTTGTCCAGGCGCAGGACCTGGAAAATGCTCAGCGGCTGGCCGGTCACCCCGCGCACCTCGAAGTGTCCGCCGTTCGCGCGCACGCGCTTGAAGAGCGCGACGATCGCTCCGACACCCGAGCTGTCAATCAAGCGCAGCTTGGCCAGGTCGAGGATCACCTGCTTTGGCTTCTCGTCCGCTACCGCGTCCATCTGCGGTCGGACTTCGGGCGCGGTGGTCGCGTCGAACTCACCGGAGATCTCCAGCAGCGTGATCTCGCCTTGTTTGGAACGCTTGAACTCCATCGTTTCTCCGCCGGCTAGCCTACACCAGCTTCGGGTCTTGGGTGCTCGACAAGAGGTCGTGTCGTCACGCTCGCTGATTCGCTCCGTGGAGGCAGCGAATCACGCTCGGCCCGCAGTATAGGCACGGGGGGCCAGCCACGCCCAACAGAAAAGCCTGGTCGGAAGTCGAGTCACGGCTCGGATCCCGCAGCGTTGCAACCGCCTTCTCGGCTAGCCATTGGCACCAGCGCGACGCCTTTGATTTCGGTCGCAGTGCCGGTGGCCCCGTGGGGTTTCGAGACTGCGTTTTGATGGTATGCACCTCGGTTCAGGCCGAGCCGTGGTCGGTGGAGCGGAGCAGCGAGGAGAAAGACAACGTGCGCGAAGTCCTGACCTATTGGGCCCTAGTGCTGATCTCCGTGTTGGGAGTCGCGAATCCCGTTCGCCTGAGTGCTTCGCTTGCGCTGATGGGCGAGGGGCTGGCCGAGGGGGCACGTCGAGTCGTGATCCGACGCGCCTGTCTGCTCGCTGCCGCGTTGCTCCTGGCCGGCGCCTGGATCGGCAATCACATCGTGCTCTACGTTGGGATCAAGACGGGTGGCTTTCGAGCTGCGTGTTCCCTGTTCGTGCTGGTGCTGTGTCTTAGCGAGGTGCTGCGAAACCAACCCCTGACGCCGCCTGGCGCTGCAGCCGATCCCAAGGCTCTGGCACAAGAGCTCGCGCTCTCTGGTTTGGCCGCGGCGCCGGTGCTCGGAACCGTCGTGATCTACTCAGGCGAGACGCAGGAGCTGTGGCGGCGTGAGGTGACGCTCTGCGCGGTGTGCGTAGCGGTCGGGATCTGCTTCGCACTGCTGCGTCTCGGACCAAGGCTGCTCGAGCACTTCGGTGAACGCGGCATGCGTTGGCTAGGACACGTTCTGCGCCTGACGGCGGCGGGGTGGGCGGTAGACTTCTTCTCGATCGGTGTGCGGGACCTGCTACCGCTAATCACCTCCACCCCGCCTGCTCAATGAAACGCGTCGCGCTCGCCAGTCTGCTCCTCGTTCCGCTCGCTGTGTGGGCTTGCGGGACCGTACAGCAGGACGACGGCCCGCCGCCCGTGGCGCCGGTTACCCGTAACGACCAGGTGAGCTACGAACCTGGCGTGGAGCAGGCTCCGTTCAGTCAAGACGCGGAGCGAGCTATTGCCGCCCGGCAAGCGCTTGGCCTGGCCGGGCTCGACTTCGGTAAGGGTGTGTTGTTGGCATGTCCTGGCGTAAAGCCTCCGAGCTTCGACTATGACGAGGTCCGCATGCAGCAAAGCCTCGAGCAGAGCCTCGAACAACTCGGGCGGTGTGCCGTGGTAGGGAGGCTCGGGCAGAGTCGACTGAGACTCTTGGTCTGGGACGCCGCCGCCGGTGAGGCGCTCCATGCGCTGTTGATCGCAGATGGCGTTCAAGCTTCACGCCTTGAGATCGTGTCCCAGGGCGTCAAGAGTCAGGACGCCGGAGTCGACGCAACGACGTTGGCGAGTGACGCTGAGAGCGGTAGCTCGGATAAGGTTCCCACGACGAGTGCAGAGTGGCTCCGCTCTCCAAAGGTACGGGTCGAGCTGAACCGCTGACGTGCACGGCGCTGAGGCGCGGGGACCATCGGATCGCAGCGCGCGCGCCTCAAGCCGGCTGTTCAGTCTCGGCGCAGGCGCTTGCTCATCTGAATTTCGTTGCCGCGCGGACTATGCGTCACTTCGTCCATGAAGGTACGGATCAGCAGCAGACCGCGCCCGTGAACGCGGTCGAGGCTCGCGGCATCCTCGGGGTCGGGCAGGGAAGTCGGATCGAAGCCTCGTCCCTGGTCCCGCACCTTGAACTGAACGTCACTGCGCGTAATGCGGGCAACGAGCTGTACCTTGCGCGACGCGTAGGGCTCGCTCCGCATTCGCTCTTGGGCTGCGCGATCCCACTCACCGCCATCTAGCTCGCGCAGCTTCGAGTCGAGCTCGAGGTTGCCGTGATACACGGCGTTGGCGAGGGACTCCCTGATGGCGACGCCCACCTGCAGCAACGTGGTGTCGTCGAAGCAACGCATTTCGACGAGGTCTGACTCCAGGTGCCGAACGAGCGCCGCAAGCTCGCTGGGAGCGTTGCCGACCTCGAATGTGGTCTGCGTTTCCGTGATGTAGTCGAGTACACGGCGCTGGTCTCTGGCTGGACGCGTCAGCTCCAGCACGTCGCGAATCGTCGAGGCGAGCTCGCGCGCGAGATCGCGCTTCGGCACGTAGCTGGTGGCGCCCATTCTGAGCGCTTGCACCGCCACCGACTCGCTGCCATGAGCCGTCATTAGGATGACCGGTAACGCGGGGAAACGCGCATGCGCCGTCTCCACCAGCTTGAGCCCATCCATCTCGGGCATGATCATGTCGGTGAGGACGAGATCGGGCCTCGCGTTTGCAATAGACTCCAGCGCCTGAGCGCCGTTCTCCGCGTAGCTCGTCTCAAAGCCCGCTTTCTCGAGCAGTCGACCCGCGAGCTTGCGGTCGAGCGGCGAGTCGTCGACGACGAGGATTCGTTGGGCCATGAGCGAGGTCAGCTTATCGCGACATGCCGCGGCGTACAGGTCCGCGTCAGTGCGAGTTCGCCAAAAAGTCTTTCAGCGCGGGTTCGAGACGCGCCAGTTCTGTGCTCAGTTCCTGAAATGCCACATGCGCGCCGGACATGTCGTCGTCTCGGCCCATGCGCTCGACGACGAGCGCGAGATCGAAGGCTGACGATGCGCCGCAGTGGTCTACCGCGCCTTTTAGGGTGTGAGCAGCGCGCCGCACCGACTCGCCGTCTCCTGCTTCGATACCCTTGCGCATCTCGGCCAGCCAGCCGGGGTACTCTTCGAGGAAGACCTCCACCAGCTCGCCTGCCAGTTCGCGGTCGCCGGCTGCATGCTGAACTAGCACGTCCTCATCGAATGCCGCCGACTCTCCACTGAAGGGAACGGGGCTGAAAACCACGGATGGCATCGGTTTAGTCTCCCCGTACGAATCGGGCACCACGGAGTCTACGGTGTCAAAGAGTTCTGCCATGCGGATGGGCTTCGTCAGGTAGGCATCGAACCCCGCCGCCAAGCAGCGCTCGCGGTCGCCCCGCATCGCGTGGGCCGTGACCGCGATGATCGGGAGGTGACGTGTTCCCTCTGTCTCGAACTCCCGCACCTTCTTCACGGCCGTGATGCCGTCGCAGCCCGGCATCATCAGGTCGAGGAGTGCGAGATCGTACTCCGTCTTGGTCAGCTCCTCGATCGCCGACAGTCCGTCCGCCACCAACTTCACTCGGTGTCCTTGCTTTTCGAACAGCCGTCGCATCAGTCGTTGGTTGACCAAGTTGTCCTCTGCGACGAGCACCGAGAACGTTCGCGTCACTTGATTGGGGATGCGCACGCTTCCCGCGCCGCGCGGTACACCTCGCATCGCATCGATCACGGCTTCGACCAAGCGTGACGGCTTCACTGGTTTGGTGACGTAATCGGGCACGTGCAGCCTGCGACAGTGTGCGGCGTCGACACTGCGATTGGGGGTGTTCAACATCATTACCGTGGGGATCACGACGTTGCGGCGGCGCAACTCTTCGACCAAAGCGAAGCCGCTCATACCCTTCAGGCTGGTGTCGACGAGCAGCAGGTCGTACCGCGACGTGTGATTGCTGGCTGAGTCCAGTAGCCGGAGCGCATCCTCGCTGTTCTCTGCGCAGTCCGAGAACATTCCCCACTCTTCCAGTTCGCGCGCCAAGATCTCGCTGTTCGTTGGCACGTCCTCGACAATCAGTGCCCGGCGCCCGCTCAGCTCGCTGGGAGGGAGGGTCTGGCGCCGGAGGCTCGGGGCGCCTTCGTGTCCCGCGAGTAGGTCAAAGCTGAAGACGCTGCCCTTCCCAGGCTCGCTTCGCACCTCCAGGCGGCCGCCCATCATTTCCACCAGACGCGTGGAAATGGATAGCCCAAGCCCGCTCCCGCCGTGCCGCCTCGTGACCGAGCCGTCCGCCTGAGTGAAGGGCTCGAAGATGCGTTTCATTTTCTCTGCGGGAATGCCGGGGCCAGTGTCGGTCACGCTGAAGCCTACTTCCATCGTCTGAGTTCCCACCTTGGCGGACACGCGTACGACTACCTCACCTCGATCGGTGAACTTCACTGCGTTGCCGACCAAGTTGACCAACACCTGACGCAGACGGCCCGCGTCACCAACAAGGGTCGGTGGGACGCCGTGCTCCACCGCGTAGCACAGCTCGAGCCCCTTCTCGTGGGCGCGTAGCGCGAGTGAGCGCATCACCTCGTCGACGACTGTCCGCACATCGAACGGCGCGGCATCCAGGTCGAGCTTGCCCGCCTCGATGCGCGAGAAATCGAGCACGTCATTGATCACGGTTAGAAGCGCGTCAGCCGAACCGCGCACCGTGTCCAGGTATTCGCGTTGTTCCCGGGTGAGCTCCGTGTCGAGCGCAAGCTCCGTCATGCCCATGATGCCGTTCATTGGCGTGCGGATCTCGTGACTCACGTTCGCCAAGAACTCGCTCTTCGCGACGTTGGCGGCTTCGGCGGCCTCCTTCGCCAGTCGCAGCTCGACCTCGGCGCGGTCCTTCTCCTGCAGCAGCTCTCGCAGCCGAGCGGAGTGCTGCTGCTCCATGCGCAAGGCCTCTCGCGCCAAGCGGTCGCCGCGCTTCTTCGACATGGCGGCCATCACGACGATGGCCGGTACCGTCACGATGATCACCAGCACGCGCAGCAGGTTCTCCTCGGCGTAGGAGAGCTTGAGTCCAGTTTCCGAGTAGAAAATCGCCAGGTAGCCGCAGGTAACGACGCCGCTGAAGATGCCGACGCGCCCCCCGCCAGTGAACGCCGAGAACACCACCAGCGTCATCAAAATGGCGGGAGGGTTCGGGATGCGGAGACCGAACTGATCAGCGACCTCGAAGACGGCTATCGAGGCGATGGTCAGGAGCGGGCCGAGGAGCCGAAACAGCCGACTCGGCTCGGGCAACCTCGCAGGTCGCGTCGGAAGGGTCTCAGTGGTTTCCACCATGGGCGCTCGCAGCCTCGCACAACTCGGGAGCGCGGGGGCTACTGCAAGTTCTTTCAGCGGGTCTGACTCCCACGAGCATCGACCTTGATTCCCCACAGCGTGCCGATCCCGCACTCAGCGGGTTTGAGCCTACGGCCGCGAGGTGCTAACGCCGCGCGCTACCTTGAAGCTCTCTCTGCCCAATCCGCGCGACCTTCTCCACCCACCGACTCGCGGCCGGGCTACGGGGCTAGCCGTCCGCCGCCTGGAGGTCTCGTGTCTCTAGCGTATCGCGCCGTGCTCGGCGCGCTGTGGACGATCGCCAGCAGCGTGGGCGGACGCGTCGTGGGGTTGGTCGCGAACATCGTGCTCGCGGCGCTGCTCACCCCAGAGCAGTATGGTGAGGCGAACGTCGCGATGATCATCGTCTACACGGCGAACATGGCGACCTACCTGGGTTTTGGTCAGTACCTGGTAGCCAATCCCAAGGCCGGAAAGGACGTGGCCTTCCACGCCACGTTCTATCACATCAGCGTCGGCTGGCTGGCGCTCGTGTGCGTGGTGCTCGCCGGTGGTTACTTCGCGAAGCTGTATGAGTCGCCGGACCTCGGCTTCTACATCAGCGGGGTCGCATTGGCCGTCGCGATGGATCGCGTCAGCTTTATCCCCGGTCGGATTCTCGCGCGGGAAATGCGCTTCAAGGTGCTCGGGCTCAGCCAGATGAGCGGCGAGTTCATGTACGCTGGCGCTGCGCTGGTGCTGGCATTCATGGGGTACGGAGCGAAGTCTCTGGTCTACGCATCGATCATGCGCTCGGTGGTCACGCTCTCCATTCTCACGCTGAGCGCTGAACGCGCGATGTGGCTAACTCCAAGCCGCATCAATTGGAAGACCACTCGCGAGCTGATTAGTTTTGGGGTGCCAATTTCCATAGGGAATATATTGCACTTTGGCTCCGCCAAGTGGGACAACCTGATTGTCGGCAAAGTGCTCGGTACCGCCGTCGTCGGTCAGTACAACTTCGCGTACAACATCGCCGACATCCCGGCGGCGCAGGTTGGCGAGCATATCGGGGACGTGCTCTTGCCGTCCTTCGGGAAACTGCCCGACGCTGCGGCGCAGAAGCGAGCTTTGGCACGCGCCTCTGGGTTGCTCTCCTTGATCGTGTTCCCGCTGGCAGTAGGCCTCGGTGCCGTCGCGCACAGCCTGCAGCGCGCCTTCCTCAAGCCGAACTGGAACCTGGTGGGCAGCATGCTGGTGCTGCTCAGCGTGCTCTCCATCGTGCGTCCCGTTGGCTGGCTCATCAGTTCGTATCTGCAGGCGACCCTGCGACCGCGGGTGATCATGATTCTCGAGGCTGTCAAGGCCACCGGCATCGTGGTGTTCGTCTACATCTTCGCGCGTTGGCTTGGACCACTGTGGGCATGCACGGCCGTCGGTATGGCCTTTGGAACCCATGCCTTGGCGAGCATCTGGGTCATCAAGGCTCAAGACCAAGTACCGATGTCCCATCTGCTGCGACCGATTGGGCGGCCGTTGCTGGCCTGCGTACCCATGGTGGGCGTCGTGCTCGCCATCCGCTACGGCTTGCACTCGCCCAGCTGGAACGCTTGGGCGGCGCTGCTGGTCGAGATCGCCGCGGGTGCAGTGGCTTACCTGGTGGGTGCGTTCGTGTTCGCTGGCGCCCAGAGTCGCGAGCTCATCAGCTTGCTGCGTGGCGCGCTGAAACGTTAGCTTGCCGCGCGGTTTCGCCTCCGCTAGCCAACGTGCGTGGCAATGGCGCACTCGGGGTGGCTTGGGCGTGTGGTGTTGTTTGGTTCGTTGCTCGGCGTAGCCGCGTGCAAGGAGCAGCCGAACGGGGGCGCGCCAAGCGCCGAGCCCGCGGCGGCCAGCGCGCCGGCGACGTCCAGCGCTCAGTCCACCGCGGTCAGCGCCAGCTCGAGCCCCAAGGCGATGGCCAGCGAGGTGCCCAGCGCGGCTCCTAGTGCCTCCACAGCCGCAGCGCCCACGGTCAGTCCAGAGCTCTTGGCCCGCATGAAGCGGGTCGCCAGCGCCTGCTCGTGGAATGGCAAGGTGATGGATGAAGACTGCAAGGCCCTCGCTGGCTGGCAGGAGTACCTGTTCGAGCCCATCAACGATCACCAAGCTGAGTTGATGCGCCTGCTCGAGGACAAGGATCGCAAGATTGTTTTCCTCGCGGCATCGGGGCTCGCGGTAGACGGCATCACGGGTACTCGGGATCCGGAACTCGCCAGGGTCTTGTTCGACGCGCTCGATCGCGAGAAGGAGCCTGCGATGTGCATCGGGATCGCGCTCCAGGCGTCGCGTGTCCCCGTAGCGGAACTCGGCCTCGAGGAGCGCGCCAAGAAGCTGCTGACGGACCTACCGACGGCTGATTGTCGTGCGGAATTTGTCAGCGGTGTGCTGTCCCGCAATCCGCAGCTCTACGAGCCTGTCGTGGAAATCGTGAAATCGGACAAGGATCCGAAACTGCGAGCGAAGGCTGCGCAAGGGCTTCGCGACGGCGCCTCGCGCAATGTCGAGCGCCAGAAGAACAACTGCAAGGTTTGGTCGGAGCTGCTCGATGACAGTGGCGAAGACTACGAGGCGACGGCTGCGTGGTTGATCGGGACTCAAGGTTCGCGTGCGCTGAGTGAGCCGTGCAAGGAGCAATGGCCCCTACTGCTCTCCAGGGCTGAGGCGCTCGCGGCGGGCAAGCTCCAATCGGGCAGCTGGGTGAACGGCACCTGCGGATTGCTCGAGGAGCGCCAGGTCGACGAGGAGACGAAGACCAAGGCCAAGGCAGTGCTGCGCAAGGTCGTCGAGGGGAGCGCCAACGTCGACTTCGCGCGCGTCGCTGCGCTGCAGTGCTTGGGCCGCTTCGACACGGACGCGAAGACCTTCGCCAAATCGTTCGAGAGCGACCCAAGCGAGAAGCTCCAAGCCGCCGCCAAGCGCATCCTTGAAACGAAGCCTTGAGGCGGTGCTCGGTTGCTGGGTGGTATTCCTCACCCCGAAACCCAGGCGAAGAACCCAGTCGGGACCGCGGGAGGCGCTATTCAGCTGCGGCCCTGATTGATTCCGCACGGATTGGTGGCGGGGCCAGCTCGAAGTCGCGGTAGTCGCCGGCGTTGCCTGATTTGCCTGCCATCGCCGCCTGAGCGATGTTGTACATCTCCCGCGCGGTCACGTAGTGGAGCTTGAAGCGCTTGCCGTCGTTGAACTCAGCCAGCGCCTGGTGCAGGGCGTGTCCGCCTGGACCGAGGAGCGACTCGGCTTGGCGATCCGGCGCGCCGTGGGTGTAGACCTTGACGAAGATCCACTCGGGCTGACCCGCGACGTGGATGTTCGCGTTCACCCAGCTCTTTACCCGTGCGACGCTGGCAGGGTCCTCTGCAGTGACGGCGCCGTACTCGAGGCGCGGGCGCTTCTTCGTTGGGTTGTAGGCGAAGCCTAAGGGACCCGTGATCATCAACAGGCGGTCCCTGAGTGAGTGGCCAACCTGCGCGGAGATGCCGTGCTCGTAGGCGCGCTTGCGGTTGAGGTCGCCGATGGGCCAGTAAATCTCGTTGACCAACCCGGGCTGCGTGACGTCGGGGCACGACGGGAAGGTCATGTCCGTGTAGCAACCCGTGCGGAACAACAGCGGGAGCTCAGCGTCGACGCCGCACTGTTTGCCATCTGGGCGGCCATTGGCGAGGGCCCAGTTACCGTGGATGAAGGCGTAGCGCGGGCTGCCGTCCGCCGCGCGCGCGAAGTGGCCGCGCAAAGCGTAGATGTCCAGCGCCTCCCGGATCTTGGCTTCCAGGGTCGCCTCGGTGTCGTCGTGATGGTGCAGGTGGAGCTCCACTTCACCGTAGCCACGGCGCACCAGGTCATCCAACTTGTCGAAGAAGCCGGGGTGATACTCTTCCCCAGGGAAAAAGAATGAGTGCTGGGGGTGGCGCCCGTCTGCGTCGACGTACTCATTCGCCAGCTTGGGGTAGAGGTCGTGCCAGCGGTCCACGCGACGCTGGCCCGTTTCCGTGTCCGCCTTGCCGGTCGAGCCGGCCCACAGCGGCTCGTAGTGATCGCAGAACGCAAACACCACGTGACGAGTGCCCGAGCTGTTTGCGCCCGAGCGCGACGCCTTGGCGAGGTGCTTCAGGTAGCCCGGAAGCCAGCGGTCGAAGTGTTTCTCGCGGAGTCGAGCCAGCATGCTGTGTCGACTACCAAACTTCACCCAATGAGCAAGACGCCGAGGGACTTTTCCTCGGGTACGTCTGCGTGCCGCGCCAGCAGATCCCGCTCCTTGGTCCTGCCGGTTCGCGCGACGATCAGGACGCCATCGACGATTTGAAAGGCGCGCACGTGCTCGCCGAGCTTCTCGAAGCCGGTGAAATCAATCAGCACGAAGCCGTAGCGCTGACGATCGCGATCGAGGGTCTCTTCGAGCTCGACCAAATTCAGACCGGCGAGGCGCCCCGGAGGTGTCGTGACCGTCACCCGCTCGGCGATCCAGGTGGTGATGAAGCCGCGGCGCTGGGTGCGTTCTTCGAGCTTGCTCGCGAGCTGGCTCAAGGCGGGATGACGCGTGTTCGCGTCGAGCACGTTGACCGTTTGGTCGGCCGCGTGGCTCAGGGCCAGCGCGAGCTGAATTGCCACCGGCGGAATCGCGACTCGGTCGTCCGCGGGGATGAGCGCGATCGCCTTCAGGCGCAGACTGCGGAGCTTGCGCGCAGCGCGGAAGAACTCCGCATAGGCCTCCGGTGTTTCCCCAGGAGTGATCGGGGGGATCCCTAGGCTCTCGAGCTTGCTCTTGCCGGCTTCCACCAAGGCCTAGAATTGCCCGCGTCCAGGCGTCCGTACAGGCTTTTCCGCAGGCGCGAGGCGGCAAAGTGCTGGGCGCCTGACGTAGCCGTGGTAAACGCGGTCGCCATGCGTCTTGCGTCCACCGCTCGTGACTCGCGTCGCCTGCTGCGCGCGCTTCTCGGCGGCCTCGGAGCTTGCTCGGCGCTGGCGTACGTGCGCCCCGCGGCGGCTCAGACGAGCCTTCACCTCTCGGGCGAGGCCAGCATTGGCTACACGGACAACATGCTTGGTACCGCGGATGATCCCGCGGACGGCGCGCCCCCCCCGGTTGCGGTTTGGTTCAGCACGTTGACCCCGGGTCTGCAGCTCTATAGCGACTCGCCGCGAAGCCGCTACCTGATCGCCTATGGTCACCCGTTCACGTTCTACTTCGGTCGGCCCGATGCGAACAGCGACGGGGATGTGGTGCAGGGAAGTGGGATTTGGGCGCTCAACGGTCGCGACGAGCTGCTGCTCAGCCTAGGCGCCTCGCGCACCACGAACGCGCTCGCGAACCTGCAGACTCCCGTCGCCGCCGGCGCGGCTCAGGCCGATGGCCGCGCGACCCACGTGAACATCAACGCCACCGAGCAGTGGACCCATGCCTTCAGCGAACGCTGGAACGGGCGCCAGACACTGGGCTATGGATTGGTTATCCCCACGGATACGCCGGCCCCTGAGCCCAACCGCTACGATGTAAACGCTGGGCTCGGCGCGGACTACCTCGTTGGCTACGACTCCTGGGGGTTCGACGCCACCGTGGGTTTCTTTCACGTAGATGAGATCGACGACACCCCTGCAGACGAACAGCTGCTCGTGCAGGGCATCGCGCGCTATCGCCGAGACCTGGCGCAGGATTGGTCTTCGGAGCTGCGTGGCGGTGGTGGTGTCGTCAACGACCTGGATGGTCACACTGGGCTCGTCCCACGCTGGGGCGCCAGCCTGTTTTGGAACTACAACCTCGCCCAGGCATCCCTGAACTACGACCACGCCATCACCGTGAACTTGCTCACCCAGCAAGCTTTCCTTGCGGATACGGTGACCTTTTACGGCAGCGTCCCGATCTTTCCCGATGCGAACATCTTGCTCACCACGGGGCACGGCTTCGCGTGGAACCGCCTGATCGAGGACAATCAAGCGCTCTCCAAAGAGACCTCGAACAGCTGGACGAGCGAGGTCGCCCTCGGGTGGTACCCCGACTATGACTTGCCGCAGTTCACGCTGCGCTATCAGCACTTTCAGCAGTTCAATGCGGGTGCCGGCCAGACGGGGCTGCAGAATCTTCACCGCAACCTCGTCATGTTCTCGGTGAGTGGTCGCTTCCCACCGCGACGCATCGAGCCGATTCCGGCGCAACCCCAGCGCGTCGACGGTCAAGACCGCGATCCCTTTGCGCCTTCTTCTGCGGACGCTCAGCGAAACAGCGGCGGCGGCACGAGCCTGCAGGCTCCCGACGCCAACCGCGTCCCAGTCGACTGAGCGCTTGAACATGCTAGGTCACGGGTGAGATGACGAGTTCCGCGATTCGCCGCTCGCTAGTTTGGGGGGGAGGTGCTGCGTTTGCCCTCTTGGCCTTGCCCGCGCATGCGGCCGTTTACGAGGTCGGCCCCGGGAAGCCCTACGCGACCCCCGCGGAAGTCGTCGAGCAGCTCGCCCCCGGAGACTTGGTGCTGATTCAGGGTGGCGCGACGTATCCCGGGGGAATCGTATTCACGCGGCCAGGCGCCGCAGACCGCAAGATCATCATCCGGGGCGTGCCCGTCGACGGCAAGCTTCCGGTGATCCGCGGCGGCCGTAACACCATCGAAGCCGCGGCCAACCACTACGTGTTCGAGAACCTGGAGCTGACTGAAGGCGGCTACCGCTGCTTCTTCCATCACGCCCACGACATCACGCTGCGCAGCTCAGTGGTGCACGACTGCCCCGCTCACGGCCTACTGGGTGCGGATGAAGGCTCCGGGACGCTGCTCCTCGAGTACACCGAGTTTTATCACTGCGGAAACGGAGACCAGCATCATACGGTCTACATGGCGACGGACGAGACCCGCTACCCAGGCTCCGTCTTTCGCATGCAGCACTGCTACATCCACGACGCCCGCGGCGGCCACTCCGTCAAGAGTCGAGCGGAGCGCAACGAGATCTACTTCAACTGGATCGAGGGCGGGCAATATCACGAACTCGAGCTGATCGGCCCCGATGGGCAACGCGCCGATCTCGCTCGTGAAGACAGCGATGTCGTTGGCAATGTTCTACGCAAGACCAACGACTCCTATAGCGTGCGCATCGGCGGAGATGGCACGGGTGACAGCGGTGGGCGCTATCGTTTCGTCAACAATACCTTTCTGCTGCAAGATGCAGCGCGCCCTGTGTTGCGTTTGTTCGATCGCGTGCAGACCCTCGAGGTTCACAACAACCTGTTTTACCGAGCCGGAGGCAAGCCCGTACAAGCCTTGCAAACGGAGCGCGTGAGTTGGACCGAGGGTCGGCCCATCCTGATCGGCTTGAACAACTGGTTGCCTAGTGGGTCTCAGTTCCCTGAGGAATGGTTCGGTACTCTCGAGGGCAACGACCCGAAGCTGATGGACGTCTCCGGGCTCACGAAGGCTGGCGGAGCGTTTGACCTGCGCCCGCGGAAAGACAGCCCGCTGGTCGACGCGGGGGCGCTGCAGATTGCGGGGCCGCATGGGTTCGAGCTGCCGAATCCGCTTACTGCGCTCTCGTCGTCGCCGCCGCCGCGTCGGGGTGGTGTCTCGTTCCTGCGTGAGACTGACGGTAAGGTCGATCTCGGTGCATACGAGGGCGGCTTTCCGATGCGGGCCATGCGTCCGCTGCCTGAGCGCCTGGTGGGCAGCGATGCCGCGGATCCGATGGCACCTGACCCCATGGCGCCGGACCCCGGCGCGCCGCCTCCTGGTTCGCTGGGGCCAGTCGGGTCCGAACGAAGTGCTGGTCGCTGCGGATGTCGTACGCCTGGCGCCCCGGCGAACGCGTCCGCTCTGCAGCTTCCGGCGCTTGGGCTGCTACTCGGCTTGTTTTGGCTGCGTCAGGCCTCTCCCGGGAGACGACAGGCCCGGAAACGCCACGCCCGGAAATGACAGAGTCAAGAGCGGAGCCGGCGCCGCGAGAAACGTGGCGGCGCTCGCTCGGCGCCTGGTAGTCTCTAAAGGTTATGCGCGGCGCCACTCCACACGTGGTGACTCTTGGCGGCGGTCACGGACAAGCCGTGGTGCTGCAAGCGCTGCGTCGCTTGGAGTGTGAGATCACGGCCGTGATCTCGGTCGCTGATGATGGAGGTTGCTCGGGCAAGCTGCGGCAGGAGCTCGGCATGCCACCACCAGGGGACTTGCGTCGCTGCCTTTCGGCGCTCGCGAAGAGCCCGGAGCTTGCTCGGCGCTTCGAGCTGCGACTCGAAGAGCCGGGCTTCGAAGGCCGCAGCGCTGGCAACCTCGCTCTGGCGGGGGTGTTTCGCGAGACTGGGAGTCTGCAGCAAGCCGTCGACTGGGCAGCCGAGCGCCTCGCCTGCGTCGGCCGCGTCGTGCCGGTCTCGGAGTCCCCTGGAGTGCTGGTGGTCTACGACGCGGAGCTCGGACGCGTCGAAGGCGAGAGCAATGTCGAGCGCCGGGACGCCGTCCCGATGGTCGCGGCCGTGCACGGTGCCCTGCGAGCGAACCCGTTGGCCATCGAAGCCATAGCTCGTGCGGACTTGCTACTGATGGGCCCGGGGAGCTTCTACACGAGCACGCTGGGTGCGATCACCACCGGCGAGGTCGCCCAGAGCATCTGTGAAAGCCCTGCGGAAAAGCTGCTGATCGCGAATTTGGTCGACGAAGGTCGACAGACCCAGGGGTTCGCGGACACGGATTATCTGCGGGTGTTGACCGATCACCTCACCATCGCGAGTGGCGGCGAGTCCGCGAAGGTTCATCTACTGGCTCACCACGCTGCCCTTTTGGGGGGAGCCGCAGTGGACGAAGTCGGCCAACGCTACGTCGAGGCAACGCTGAGTGACGGTGGGCGCCACCTCTGGGCACCCCTTGCGGCTGATGCCCCGGGCTATCACGACCCAGACTCGATCGCGGAGGCGCTATGCGAGTTTTTTGGCCTCGAGCTGCGTGGAGCGCCGGAGTCTCGTCTCCCAACGGAACGGGAGCGCGCGAGCGCCCTGGAAATCGAAGCCCGCCTGCGCGCAAGCATCCGCGAGCGTTGAGTCCGCTTTGCGCTGCACGGCGAGGACCGCGACGCCGCGCGCTAGCGAAGCATGTCGTCGAACAGCGCCTGGTGCGCGTCGATCATGGCGCGCACGCTGAAGCAGCGTTCGAAGCGCTCTCGATTCCGCGCGGCAAACTCTGGGAGCATCTCGCGCTCATTCGCCGCCTGCAGGATGCGCTTCGCGAGCGCCGCGGGGTCTTTGGGCGGCACGACGAAGCCGCTCTCTCCGTCGAGGACCACCTCAGGGTTGCCGCCCACGCTGGTGCACAGTACGCGTTTGCCCATGGCGAGCGCTTCGCAGAGGGCAAGGGGGAGTCCCTCCCACAGCGACGGCAGCACATACAGGTCGAGCGCAGAAATCACCTGGGGCATGTCCCCGCGGTAGCCCATGAAACAGAAGCGGTCGCCGAGGTCTTTCGCCTGAGCTTCCAGTTCTGCGCGCAGCGGTCCGTCGCCAGCGATCGCGAATCGCACGCTGGGCGCCTTCGCCAGCACCTCACGCGCGGCCTCGATCAGGTACGTAATGCCCTTCTGCTTGGAGAGCACTACGCCTGTGCCAACCAGAAACTCGCCATCTCGCACACCAAGCTCGGTGCGCACCCCGGAACCATCAACCGTGCGGAACCGTTCGCCGTCGATGCCGTTATGGATGACCTGCACAGGCCTCGGTACGCGCACGTCACGATTCAGCGTGCGCTCGAGGTCGTGGCTGACCGCGACGATGCGATCGGCGAGTCGAACATAGAACTTGAACTTCTTGCGTGCGCTCTCGCTCGCGCTGTAAATCTGGTTGTGCTCGGAGTACAGCATGACGGGGCGAGGGAAGGTGCCGCGCATCGCAAGTCCGGCGTAGATGAGCGGCGCTGCATTGTGCGCGTGGACGATGTCGATGCGCTTCTCCGCGAGGAATTGCCGAACATTCCGCAGCGCCTCGACGTCCACCGACACCGGGCCAACCTTGGTCTGACGCTTCTCGAGCACCAGGCAATTTTCCGCCGGCAGATCCACCTCTGGGAACAGCTTCCCGGCGCCGTTCAAGCAAATGAGGAACGGCTCGACCCGACCCTTGTCGAAGTTCTTTAGCAGGCTGATCACGACCTTTTCGAGACCGCCAACGTCCAGATTGTTCACCACCATGCAGATGCGCGGCGGAGAGTTTGGGGGACGCACGCGACGCAGCCCGCGCCGAATCAACGAGTGGGGCAGGTTCATGATCAGATGTCCAGTTCGCCGTCGTACATGGCCCAGCTGTTCCCGCTGAGCACTCGGTTGCGGAAGCTCTCGTCCCGTTGCTTCGGAACGTAGGCGATCAGGTTTCTTTCGCCGGCGCGGCGGAAGAACAAGAGCTTTGGCAAGATCTCGACCACGCTGCTGGTGCCCGCATAGTAGATGCAGACCGAGACTTTACCCTCTTCGTGCATGCGTTTGGCGAAGGCCAAGATCAGCGCCTCGCCGCCCTCGGGGGGGCCGTCCCACACCGCGTCGAGCAGGAAGACCTTGTCTTCTTCCTCGCGGAACACGACGAAGCCCCGCAGCGCCCCGCTCACCGTGTCGACCATGCGGAAGAAGCGGTAGCTCTGAGTGGGATGATCGGCGTAACGCCAGTTCAGATACGCCGAATCACGCGCGCCGGATACGTCGCACAGCCCGCTACTCGCGAACTCCAACGCATCGAAGCTAGCGTCAGCACGCTGTTGAATGTCGCAGGTGACGCCGCGGAGCTTGCCCACCGCGAGTCGCAAGTCGTTGGCCTGGAGCACGCGGTCGCCAATCAAGCTTCCGATGCGCGCAGCCGGTGGGACCAGCTTCTCCCGTAGACGCGGACCCACGTAGGGCTCGAGCCTGGAGTCCGTCAGCTCTCCGAGCTTGTAACCGGTGCGCAGCGGCTTGACCCACATCACGCTCTGGGCGACCGCCTCATACCCGATGCGCTTGAAGATCGGCCACGCGAGGTTGTTGGGGTAGCCGTAGATGAACTCGAAACCAGCGTCGGCGCTCTGTTCGGCAAGGGTGCGCTGCAGCTGCAGCGCCGGCCCCGCGATACGATGTTTCTTGCTGACCAAGAAGTCCGACATCACGCCAGCCGTCACGCTGCGGTCGCCCACACGCACCCGGCGGGGATAGACGCTTGCGCAGCCGATCAGTTCGTCGGCCTGGGTGTCCTTCACGAACCATGTCTTCGCAGGACCCACGGGGTTCGTTTCGTAGAACCAGGCAAGGCGCTTTTCGATCACGGCTTGGATGCGTGAGTCGCTCATGCCTTCGCGCCACAGGTTGGCGACGGACTGCTGCTCTTCGGGAGGAGCCAGGTAGGCTTCGTAGCGGTTCATCGTTTTGGTTACTCAGACAATCCAGCGCGGCGCACCGCTCGGTTGATGAAGGGGACGAATGCCTTGGCTGCCCGCTGCTGACCTTCAGTTGTCGGGTGGCTATCCGTTCCGTCTCCCGACGGATACGCTAGGAAGTTTGACTCGCCACCGGTCAGCATGTCGTAGTAGTCGAACACCACGACGTTCTTGAGTGGGTAGCCTTTGAGCCAGCCATCTGGGGATGCCATCCAGGTGTTGAATTCTCGCGCCAGGCGTGCGCGCTCTGCCAGCACCTCGGCGGTGGAGGGTTTCCCCATGGCCTTCTTCGCGATCACCTTCAACAGCGGCTCCTTGTCGAAGCCCCCGGCGTTCGGAGGTGCGGTCAGGTAGACGAAGAGCTTGTCAGGCTGCTTCTTGAACTCGTCCAAGAGCTTCGTGAACGTTGCGCGCGCGTTCCATACCGTGAGTTCTGGGCCGGCGGCGTTGCCTGGCGCTTCGCCCATGCCCACGAAGCGGTTGTTCGGGTAGCAGGATTTGAACAACACCACCTCGTTCACGCCATCGGTGAGCTTCTCGTCGTTGAAGCGGGCGTGGAGGATCTGATCCATCTTGGTCTGGAACTTGGGCAGCCAATCGAACAGATCCGTGTTCTCCCCCAGCGCGCTCCCGTACGACACCTCGTGGACGGCGTAGCCTTCGGCCGACAGCAGCTTGCGCAAGCCTCCGCCGTTCTCATGGGTCGAGTGGATACTGTCTGCCAGGTCCCGTTCGGGGCCCGGATCCGCGAGCAGTTGCCCTCCGACGGAGTGGTGGATGAACAGCAGGTCTAGGTTCTTGGTGGGCTTCGCGTCAGAGAACGACGTCAGGTCCATGGACTTGCTCCCGTGGTCCGGAACGGAGTGCGCTTGACCCCCCACTGGGATGAGCAGCGCACCAAACACAAACACCCCAGCGGCGAGGCTTACGGTGAGTTTTTTACCCATATCGAATTTCCTTGCGGTATCACACGGAGCCACCGCTCCCAGCGTACTGGGAGCGCGGCGGAAGGAGTTCTGGGTCGGTCCAGTCCGGGTTACGCGCGTAGCGCAGCAGCCCGTATGCGAAGCCGAGGCCGTGGGAGACGTGGAGCGTGGGGAAGATGGCCCAAACAACTGGCACTGCCCATGGCCCGACCTTGCCACCGACACGAACTGCTTCCAGTCCGGTCAGCGCGGCGTACGCACCGAAGGCGAACCAGGTGGACGGCTTGTGTGGACGGGTGAGGAGCAACACGGCGCCTCCCATCGTCATCAGAAATGGCAGCGCGGGGCTGATTCGCGGGAAGCGGCCGCGCTTCAGCAGTGTGCGAGCGCGGCCGGTGCCGTACTTGAAGTACTGCTTGGACAGGCTGCGGAACGAATCCCTGGGGTAATAATAGGCCTTGATCTCCGCGCTCAGGTAGATCTTTCCGCCAGCCTCCAAGATGCGCTGGTTCAACTCAGCGTCTTCGTTGGTGATGGCTCTAGGATCGTACATGCCCACCTGTTCGAACACTTCCCTACGGAAAGCGCCGCAGAAGACCGTGTCGACGAAGCCGCTCTTGCTCGCGTCCTTGTAGGATGCTCCACCCACGCCGAGGCGACTTTCCATCGCCGCGCAGAGAGCGCGCTGAAACCAGTTCTCCGCGCGGGCGCGTTGTGAGCCACCGGCGTTCATCGCCCCGGTCTCTTGCAGCGCCTCGATGCACTTGCTGACGTAGTTCGCGGCGTACTCGCAGTGCGCGTCGAGCCTCACCAGCACGTCCCCCTTGGCGATGCGGATGATCTCGTTCATCGCCGCCGCCTGGATCCGCTCGGGGTTGTCTACCCAGCGTAGACGGGGTTCCCGCGCGGATAGCTCGTCGAGGATCTGTCGGGTCCGATCGCTGCTCCCACCGTCGGCGACGACGACCTCGATGCGGTCAGTTGGGTAGTCCTGTGCCAACGCGTCGGCAACGCACTTCTCGATGAAGCGCTCTTCGTTCAGGCAGGGAATACCGATGGTCACGAGCGGCAGATCGATCTCGGGCATGATCCCGCGAGCCCTAGCACTCCCCGCTTCGAAATGCGACCGCGGATCTCCCGCTGTTTTTGCCTGGCGCGCTGCGCTCGTTCTCTCGCGCCGCTTTACGCTCGCGAGCGACCGCGGCTCAGTTGGAGCTCGGCGGGCGCAGCGTGGGCCGTCGGCGCGCCACGAGGAAAGTGCTGTCGTCGGCGGCGAGGCCGGAACCACGATAGGCGCGACACATTTCGATCAACCGCTCGCGCATCGAACCCACCGTAGCGCGTGGGTTGATCGCGACGATCTGGGAAAAGCCCATTCCCAGGCGGTCCGCCCCGAGCGGCTCTCGGCGCTGGTCTTCCATTTCAGTCAGACCGTCGGTGTAGAGCAGAAGCACATCGTCAAGTGCCAGTACACTGTGTTCCGAACGGAAATGACTTTGGATCATTCCGAGGCCGACGTTTTCGTTCTGTTGCAGGGTGCGCAGTGAGCCGTCGGGTCGCACCACGAACGCCGCCGGGTGCCCTGCGCTCACCACCTCGAGTTCGCCGGTATGGCAGTCGAGTGCCACGCACGTCATGGTCACGAATGAGTGATCCGGGAGGTAGCTCATCAGGTACTCGTTGCAGCGGCGCATCAGCTCCGGCAACGGGGCGTTCGTGTCCGCCGTGGCGCGCACCAAGGTGTGCAGGCTGGAGGCGACCAGCGCCGCTTGTAGACCCTTGCCGCAGACGTCCGCGATCGCCATCAGCACGCGCCCATCCGGGAGCTGCAATGAATCAACGTAGTCGCCACCAACCCAACGACAGGGCTCGAAGCCAATCGCGAGCTCTAAGCCTTCTAGCTCAAAGGCGCGGGGAACGAGGCCCTCCTGGATTTGGCGAGCCATGTCGAGCTCACGCTCGATGAATGCGCTTTGGCGCACCTGGGCGCGCATGTCCCAGACGACCTCAGCCTGCTGATAGGCTTCCGAGACCAGCGCGACCAAGTTGAGCCACTCATCCGAGCCGTAGCGCTCGGGAAACTCAAGGTAGAGGGCGTCGATGCGTTGGTCCGTAGCGATCAGCGGAACTGCCACCACCGACACATCGCGCACGCGACCTGGATGGATCACGTCGCCCGTGATCTCCGTGTTCGACGCCAACACCGGCTCGTGGGTGTCCCAAAGCTGCTTCAGGACCCGCGGCACGAACTGCAGCGGTCTGTCGCTCCGGTCGTGGTGCTGCGGCCCGCAGATCACCTGGGGGGTGCGCCCCTGCTCCAGGACGAGTTCGCCGGGAAGTCGTCTCCGACCACGAACTCGCACAAGGTGAATACTCGGAGCCCCCAGTCCTCGACGCGCATCAGTTCTCGGCTGAGCTTCATTACCGTGCCCAAATGTGCAGCGCTGATCTGGGGCGCGGAGCGCAACGTCGAGGGGGGCTGGTGAAAAATCGTCGTGGGTTCGTCTTGCTCGGTGGCTGCGGCGGTGCGCATCCGGCTCGAACTCGGCGCGTCGACCAGCGGCGATCTAAAGTCGGGCACGGAGTTCGAGCGCAGCCGCAACGTGAACTCTCCAATGCGCACGCCGTCCCCGGGGTTCAGCAAGCGCTCAGCTGCGGGGGTCCCGTTGACGTAGGTTCCGTTCTTGCTCCCGAGATCGTGGATCCACCAGCGGCCGAAAGGCCCCATCACCAACTCCGCGTGGGACCGCGACACGCTCGAGTGGTTGAGCACCACTTGCGCATCCGGTCGCCGGCCGATCACGTGGTGGCTGCCAGACAGCTGGTGAAAGCGAACGCGTTCTTCTCCGACTCGTCGGATTTCGAGAAACGCCTTGGCGTTGGTTCGGGATTCGGGACCGCTCATGCCAGCGCTCGGGCCACTGCCCGCAACGAACTCAGAACACGAAGTGTGGCCGTCTGTAGTCTCTGCCGCTTGCCACCGCAACACGGCCGGTTGGCCGAATTCATGTCTCATGGCCAGTTCACGGGTCGCGTCGGAGCTCTCGATTTCGCTCGGAGACACGCTCCAACATTTTTGGGGGAGAGATGCTCCCGCAAGGCCGAGGCCAAAGCCCTGGGTCGTCCGAGAAGAGGGGATCGCTCTGGAGGTCCGGTCTGCTGAGGAGCGCCTGGCCGGCCGTCTTTCCAGTGGCGCGCGAGTCCCAGGCTACGAAGCGCGCCGGCCTCGCGGTTCCGCTGATGCTTTGGCTCGCCGCAGCTAGGGGTTCAGCGTGCTGCGCGCGAGACGGAAAACTGCGCCTGGCGAAATCGCACGCAGCAAGCATGCCAGCGGCGTTCCACGCTCACCTGACCCGCGCGGAGCCCGCTCCCAGAAACCCGAAAATCGCTTAGCCCTCTCAACCACGTCTGCGCTACACCTGCCGGCCAGTACGCTCAGGCCAGAGTGTCCGACAGAGTCAAGAAAGGTCCCTGATGTTTTCCGCAGACGTTCTCAAGATCGACGCGCCGCAGGTGGCGGACGCGATACAGAAGGCCATCGTCGAGCAAGTGCGTGGCACTTTGAGGCGCAAAGGGGCTGTTCTCGGACTCAGCGGAGGCATCGACAGCTCAGTCGTCGCGGCGCTATGCGCGAAGGCGCTGGGTTCGGAGCGTGTGCTGGGTTTGTTTATGCCCGAGCGGGATTCGTCAGACGACGCGCTGAGCCTGGGTAAATTGCTCGCCGAGTCCCAAGGTATCCCTACGGAACTCGAAAACATCAAGCCCGCGCTGGATGGGCTGGGTTGTTACCGGCGTCAAGATGACGCCATCCGTATGGTCTTCGAAGACTACGAGCCTGGTGACAAGTTCAAGATCACGCTGCCGTCAATCCTGGAGGGCAATCGGCTCAACGTGTTCCGGCTGACCATCCAGAAGGCCAACGGTGAACTGAAGGATTCCCGTATGCCCCCGGCCGCCTACCTGCAGTTGGTCGCCGCGACGAACTTCAAACAGCGTGTGCGCAAGATGATGGAGTATTACCACGCGGATCGCCTGAACTACGCTGTCGCGGGTACGCCAAACCGTCTGGAGTACGACCAAGGCTTCTTCGTAAAGAACGGTGATGGCTCCGCGGACCTGAAGCCCATCGCGCACCTCTACAAGAGCCAGGTGTACCAGCTGGCCGAGTACCTCGGGGTGCCGGAAGAGATCCGCAAGCGTCCACCGACGACCGATACCTACTCCATGCCTCAGACTCAGGAGGAGTTCTACTTCGCGCTGCCCTACGACAAGATGGACCTCTGCCTGTACGCGCTGAACAACCAGATTCCCGCCGCCGAGGTTGCAGAGGTCTTGGAGCTCAAGCCGGAGCAGGTCGAGATCGTCTTCAAGGACATCGAAGCCAAGCGTCGGACGACCAAGTACCTCCATCTGGGCCCTATCCTCGTGGAACCACTTCACGGCTGAGGTCGCGATCGCACCATGTGCGGAATTGCTGGAATTCTGAGCCTGAAGGCGGACTTGCCGCCGACCCCGATCGAGGTGCTGAGCCGCATGGCTGCCACCATCGAGCACCGTGGGCCGGACGAGTTTGGCGTGTATCGCGACGCGCGCGTGGGCCTCGCCCACGCTCGCTTGTCGATCATCGACCTCGCGACCGGTCAGCAGCCGCTCTCCGACGTGGATGAGCGTTTTTGGCTGGTGTTCAACGGGGAGATCTTCAACTACGTCGAGCTACGCGCCGAGCTGATTTCGCTCGGGCACCGGTTCCGCACGAAATCAGACACTGAGGTGATTGTTGTCGCGTTCAAGCAATGGGGACGCGACGCCTTTGCTCGCTTCAACGGGCAGTTCGCCATCGCGCTGTGGGATCCGACGAAGCTAGAGCTAACCCTTGCCCGCGACTGGTCCGGCATTCGCCCCCTCTATTACATGGAGCATGCAGGGCGGCTTTACTTCAGCAGTGAGGTGAAAGCGATCTTCGCGGCTGACGACGCGCTACCCAGGGCGTTCGACCCCCACGGCCTCGAGGAGACGTTCACGTTCTGGAGCAGTGTGCCGCCGCAGGGTGTGTTCGCTGGGGTGCACGATCTACCTCCTGGGCGCGTTCGCACGTACTCCGCCTCCGGGGTCGAGGAGCACGTCGCGTTCGAACACGCGTACCCGCGATCACGCGAAGAAGAGTTCCAGGGAAGCCTGGATGACGCGGTCGTTGCGGTTCGCGACGCACTCAACGAAGCCACGCGGCTACGCATGCTTCGCGCGGATGTTCCAGTCGGCAGTTACTTGTCAGGGGGCCTCGATAGCTCCCTCGTAGCGGCGATGGGCAAGCAAGCCAAGGGGGAAGGCTTCCAGACCTTCAGCCTGCGCTTCGAGGACGCCGAGTACGACGAGACCGAGTTTCAGCGGATGATGGTCAACCACATCCAGAGCCAGCATCACGAGCTGGTGGTCTCGCGAAAGAGCATCGCGGAGGTCTTTCCTCAGGTGATCTATCACGCTGAGCGTCCTGTGCTACGGACGGCGCCGGCACCGCTCTTCATGCTGAGCGGTCTGGTGCGGCAACACGGAATCAAAGTCGTGTTGACCGGCGAAGGTGCCGACGAGGTCTTTGCTGGCTACGACATTTTCCGCGAGGCAAAGGTGCGGCGGTTCTGGGCGAAGAACGCAGGTTCGGAGTGCCGCCCTCGCTTGCTCGAGCGGCTATACCCCTACTTGGCGCGTTCACCGGTTAGTCAGCAGGCCATGGCCCGGAAGTTCTTCGGGCGAAATCTGGAGGGCTTCGCCAAGCCCGGTTTCTCGCATGACATGCGTTGGCAGGGCACCGCGGCGCTGAAGCGCATGTTCACCACGGGAGTCAAAGACGCCGTCGGGGACCTCGACGTCGAGCAGCGACTGATTGCGGACCTGCCGGCGGACTTCTCCAAATGGTCCTACCTCGCACAAGACCAGTACCTGGAGATGCGCACCCTGCTGGCGGGCTACCTGCTGTGCTCACAAGGCGATCGCATGTTGATGGGAAACTCCGTGGAGGGGCGCTTCCCCTTCCTCGACATCAACGTCGCGCGCCTGGCTGCGTCCCTCCCTGCTAGCTACAAGCTCAAGGTGCTCGACGAGAAGCACGTCGTCAAACGTGCCAGCGAAGGAGTTATCCCGGGGGAAATTCTTTCGCGAAAGAAGCAGCCCTACCGCGCCCCGGACGCTCTGGCATTCGTCGGTGAAGGCGCCGAGTGGGCAGAGGAGCTAGTTGGCGAATCAGCGATCAAGGCGTCTGGTGTCTTCGAACCCAGCGCGGTCACTCGCTTGTGGGCCAAGTGCAAAGCTCGCGCCGCCACTCAATTCTCCAACACCGACAACATGGCGGTGGTCGGCGTCCTGTCTACCCAGATCCTGTACCAGCGCTTTATCCAGAGTGCCCCCAAGCCGCGCGCTGAGATTCACCTCGGCACGCTGGTCGACAAGCTCTAGTCCGTTCCGTTCGCCCGATTTGGCGAACCAGCTGGCGCCCACGCGCCTCGAGAGAAATCATGACCGAAGCCGCAGTACCCCTTTTGCACGACTATATCGCCGAGGCCGCCCGCCGGGCTCCGGACAAGGAAGCCCTGCTGTGCATGAAGCAGAGCCTGACCTTCAAGCAGATCGACCAGCGCGCCAACGCCCTCGCTCATGCCCTGGTCGCGCGCGGTATTCAGCCGGGCGACCGCGTGTTGGTGTTCGCGGACAATACTCCCGAGACGGTTGTTTCATATTGGGGTGTGCTCAAGGCAAACGCCGTCGTCAGCGTGGTGAACCCGCTGACCAAGGCGGACAAGCTCGCGTACCTGCTGAACGACTGCCGCGCGTCAGCGCTGATCACTGACGCCCACCTGGGAAAGGTGTTCACCGAAGCCGTCAAGGAAACTCAGCACTTGAAGACGGTGCTGGTTAGCGGAAATTACCCTGCGGAAAAAATGGATGAGCTGCCCAACGCAGCGGATTTCTACGCGGCGATCGAGGCGGAGCAGGGCGAGGCGCCTCCGCGAAAGCGCCGCATCGACATCGACCTGGCCAGCATCATCTACACCTCGGGTTCGACCGGCGACCCGAAGGGGGTGATGCTCACCCACCGCAATCAGCTGACGGCTGCAACCAGCGTATCCACCTACCTGGGGTACGCGGAGTCCGACGTCGTGTTGAGCGCGCTGCCTATCAGCTTCGACTACGGCCTGTATCAGATGATCATGTGTACGAAGGTCGGCGCGAAGCTCGTCCTCGAGCGGTCGTTCACGTACGCCACACAGGTGCTGAACCTGATGGTGTCCGAGGGCGCGACGGTGTTCCCCGGTGTGCCGACGATGTTCGCCATCATGGCGGAGATGAAGAACATCAGTGACTTCGACTTCAGCAAGGTGCGGATGACCACCAACACAGCGGCGGCGCTCCACCAGAAGCACATCGATGCGTTGAAGGAGATTTTCCCGAACGCTCGCATCTTCAGCATGTACGGCCTGACCGAGTGCAAGCGTTGTACGTATCTCCCGCCGGAAGACATTGACCGCAAGCCTGGCAGTGTTGGGATCGCCATCCCGAACACCGAGGTGTGGGTCGTCAATGATCAGGGGGAGCGCTGCAAGCCGGGCGAAGTCGGCGAGCTCGTCGTCCGCGGCGCGACGGTGATGCGTGGCTACTGGGAGAAACCAGAGGCTACCGCAAAGCGCCTCAAGCCCGGACCTCTCCCCGGGGAAATGATGCTCTACACCGGGGACTTCTGTAAGCAAGACGAAGAGGGTTACGTCTACTTCGCGGGTCGCATGGACGACATCATCAAAAGCCGGGGGGAAAAGGTCGCGCCCAAAGAGGTCGAGAATGCACTCGTCGCGATCCCGGGCGTCAAGGAGTCCGCCGTCATCGGCGTGCCGGATGACATCTTGGGCCACGCCATCAAGGCCTTCGTCGTGCTGGAGCAGGGCGCTGACCTCAACGAAAAGCAGATTCAGAACGAGTGCCGCACTCGGCTCGAGAACTTCATGGTCCCGAAGTTCGTCGTGATCGTGGAGGACCTGCCGAAGACCACGACTGGGAAGATCAAGAAGACGGGGTTGTCGTGAGTCTCGTGGAGGAGGTCCAACAGGCGCTCGAGCAAGCCAAGGTCAACAACCAGTTCGACCAAGACGTGGCCATCGTCGATGTCGCGGCTGAGGCCGCCTACATCGCTGATGTCGCATCACGTGAGGGTGAGGCAGGAGCCAAAGAGCGCGCGATGGCGTTCGCCGAACGCCGTGCGCAAGGGGAGCTGCTTGGCCACGTGCTCGGGCTCGTGCGCTTCTTGGACCTCGAGCTGCTCACCGCCAAGGACTGTTTGGTTCCGCGCCACGAGACGGAGATCGTCGGCCGCGCTGCCATTCGCGAGCTTCGAGGCATGCAGCGCGACTCCTTGCGCGTGATCGACATGTGCTGCGGCGCCGGTAACCTGGCCTGCGCCATCGCTAGCGCGCTGCCCAACGCCAAGGTTTGGGCCTCGGACCTCACCGACGGCTGCGTGAACCTCGCGCGGAGGAACGTCGAACACGTCGGTGTCAGCGACCGCGTCCAGGTACACCAAGGGGACTTGTTCGAGTCCCTGCGCAACCGGGAGTTGGAGGGCACCGTCGACCTGATCGTGTGTAACCCGCCATATATTTCCTCGGGCCGCTTGGGTGCAGAGCGTGCCGAGCTGCTCGACAACGAACCCCGTGAGGCGTTCGACGGGGGACCGTATGGGCTGACGATTCACCAGCGCGTGCTACAGGACGCCCTCGATTTTCTGCGTCCCGGTGGTTGGCTGATGTTTGAGTTCGGGTTGGGACAAGACCGCCAGCTCAAGCTCCTTTTCGGCCGTACCCGGGGCGCGTATGTGGACATTGGATGGGAACAGGATGCGCAGGGTGGAGCCCGCGCCGCCATCGCGAGAAAGGCAGATTGAAATGGACATCGCTGAAAAGGTGCGTGGGTTCATCAAGGAGAACTTCTACGCCGACGCCGCTGATCTCACCGACGAAGCGTCGCTCCTGGATATGGGAATCGTCGACTCGACCGGCATCCTGGAGTTGGTGATGTTCTTGGAGACTGAGTTCGACATCAAAGTCGACGATCAAGAAATCCTCCCGGAAAATCTGGACTCAATCGCGAACACGGTCGAGTTCGTCAAGAAGAAGCAGGCCGGCTGAGGCCGGGTGGAGAAGTAGCCATGAGTGAGCACAAGCAAGCCCTCCTCAAGAAGATCGAAGACGGAACGTTCCATGTCGGAATCATCGGCATGGGCTACGTTGGTCTGCCCCTCGCGCTGACGTTCATCGAACGTGCGAAGCTCAAGGTCACTGGTTTCGACGTCGACCAAAAGAAGGTCGACGCGTTGAACCGTGGTGACTCCTACATCATGCACCTCGGCGCGGAGCGCGTGGCCAAAGCCAAGGCATCTGGGCTCTTCACGGCGACGGCTGACTTTGACCGTCTAGCTGAGCCCGATGCGCTGCTCATCGCCGTCCCGACTCCGCTCACCGCGCAGCGCGAGCCGGACATGAAATACGTCGTCGGCACGGGTGAGGCGATCAAGCCGCGTCTGCGAAAGGGCCAGCTCGTGGTCCTCGAGTCAACGACCTACCCGGGCACCACCGATGAGTTACTCAAGGGGATCCTCGAGCAGTCTGGTCTCAAGTGTGGCGAGGACTTCTACCTGGCGTTCTCGCCGGAGCGGGAAGATCCAGGCAACAAGAGCTTCAACACCGCGACCATTCCCAAGGTCGTCGGCGGCGTGGATCCGGACGCGACGGACGTCTCTGCGGCCCTCTACGGGGTTGGCCTGGACAAGGTCGTCAAGGTGCGCTCCGCGCGAGTTGCCGAGGCGACCAAGCTCACGGAGAATATTTTCCGCGGGGTAAATATCGCGTTGGTGAACGAGCTCAAGGTGGTCTACGACCGGATGGGCATCGACGTGTGGGATGTGCTCGACGCCGCAGCGACGAAGCCGTTCGGCTTCATGAAGTTCACGCCCGGACCGGGTCTCGGGGGCCACTGCATCCCCCTCGATCCGTTCTACCTGACCTGGAAGGCGCGCGAATACGGCATCTCCACGCGCTTCATCGAGCTCGCCGGTGAGGTGAACGTTTCCATGCCGCGCTATGTGATCGACAAGCTCCAGGAGGGCTTGAACGAACACGAGCGTTCGCTCAAGGGCAGCAAGGTGCTGGTGCTTGGGCTGGCCTACAAGAAGGACATCGACGATCCACGTGAGAGTCCTTCGTTCGAGCTAATCGAGCTGTTGCTGCATCGCGGTGCCAAGGTCAGCTACCACGATCCCCATATCCCCGTGGCACCATCGATGCGCAGCTGGCCTGACCTCCCGACGCTCGAGTCCCAGGCGCTGACCGAGGATTTGCTGAAGTCAGTGGACGCGGTGCTCATCTCGACCGAGCACACCGCGGTCGACTACGCGTTGGTGGCGAAGCACTCCAAGCTCGTCATTGACACCCGCGGTGTCTACCGCGAGCCGCTACCCAACGTGATCAAGGCCTGATACGTGGAAATTCCCGATATCTCAGGCAAGACGGTCGTCGTCACGGGCGGGGGCGGATTCATCGGCTCCCACCTGGTGGACGGCCTCCTCTCGCGCGGCGCGACCGTGCGCGTGCTCGACAACTTCGAGACGGGGCGTCGGGAGAACCTGAGCCACGTGCTGGAGCGTATCCAGCTCATCGAAGGCGACATTCGCGACCTCGACACCTGCCAGGCTGCGTTGGAGGGCGCTAACTTCGTGCTCCACCAGGCAGCGCTCGGTTCTGTGCCGCGCTCGATGGCCACCCCAGCCAACTCGCTGGCGACGAACGTCGGGGGCACGGCGAACATCTTCACCGCCGCCCGAGATCAGAAGCTGTCGCGGGTCGTCTACGCCTCATCGTCCAGCGTCTACGGCACGAGCGATAAGCTGCCCAAGAAGGAAGGTGAGGAAGGCGAGCCCATGTCACCCTACGCGCTCTCCAAGTGGATGAACGAGGAGCTCGCGGCGATCTACACCCGTTGCTACTCGATGGAACTCGTGGGCCTTCGCTACTTCAACGTCTACGGTCCGCGTCAGGATCCGAACGGCGCCTACGCCGCGGTCATCCCACGCTTCTTCGCCGCATGTCGCAAGGGCGAAGCGCCGGTGATCTTCGGTGACGGGCTGCAGAGCCGCGACTTCACCTACGTCGACGACGTGGTGCGCGCGAACCTACTCGCGATGACGATGAGTGACGCGCCGGGAGCGGCCTACAACATTGGGGCGGGTGGGCGCACCACGGTAAAAGACCTTGCGGAAACGATCATCAAGGTCACTGGCTTTGCGGGGGCTCCCGACTATCAGGACCCGCGGCCGGGAGACGTGAAGCACTCAATGGCTGACGCGAGCCGCGCAAAGGCTGGTTTTGGCTGGGAAGCGACCACTGACCTCGAAGCTGGCCTAGGTCGTGCCGCGGAATACTACGCCTGAAAATACCCTTCAGAGCGACCCTACGGCCCGCTCACGACGCAAGCCACACCTTCGGTTTCTCCGTGGATGTGAGCCGATCGTGACGCGGGCCGCGCGCTGTTGAGCTAGCAGTGCTCCGGCGCCGTTGCCGCCGTGGTTGCGACGTTTCCGCACGCGGTGTTGCAGACGCGAATTCGCAGCTTGCTGACGCGAGTGCCTGACGCTAGCACCTAGGACGATGAGGGTACTTGGCGCAAAGGCACTGGGCCTGGGTTTCGGACTAATTGGCTTGCTCGGCTCTGGCGTCGCTTCCGCAGCGACGTACAAGGTCGGTCCCGGCGAACAGTACGAGGACATCGATGACACACTGCTCGGGCAAATCGCGCCCGGGGATGTGATTGAGGTGATGGGCGACCACACCTATCACGGGACGTGGTGGTTTGACCCCGACAACGGTGGTACCGCAGGGAATCCAGTTACGGTGCGCGGGGTGCCGGTGAACGGTAGATTGCCAATCGTCGAGGGCGTGGGTAGTGGGGAGTGGGACCAGTTCGTCGTGCTCTTCTACGCGAATCACTTCGTGTTCGAGAACTTCGAGATCATCGGCGATGGGAACGAGCAAAACAGTTGCCTCGTGAACAAGGCCGATGATGTTACCGTGCGGAACGTGGTTGTGCATGGTTGCGGGCGCCACGGTCTGCTGGGTACCGATGACGAATCCGGATCGCTCACCGTCGAGTACTCGGAGTTCTACGGAAACGGCGCTGGCCAGTACTACCACCAGATCTATGCGGCGACTGACGAGAGCACCTATCCAGGGTCGGTGTTTCGGCTGCAGTACTGCTACATCCACGATGGTACTGGTGGCAACAGCGTGAAGAGCCGCGCGGAGCGCAACGAGATCTATTTCAACTGGATTGAGGGCGGCATGTTCCACGAGCTCGACCTGATCGGGCCTGACGGTGCGGACCCGAGCCTCGCGCGCGAGGACTCCGACATCGTCGGCAACGTGCTGATCAAGCACTCTGAGTGGTACATCGCACGCATCGGTGGAGATGGCACTGGCAGCACCAGCGGTCGCTACCGCTTCGTGAACAACACGATGGTGCTAGGCCCAGAGTCGGAACGCGTGATCCAGCTGCAGGAAGAGGTGCAGCAGGTCGAGATGTACAACAACGTCATCTACCGCGGGGCTGGTCCAGCACAGATGTTCCGCCACAACGAGCAGATTGGGCCCGATGCCGTTCACATCGGAAGCCACAACTGGATACAGCCAGGGTGGACCGATGTGCCGTCGACTTGGACGAACACCGTCGAGGGGGCAGACCCGGGATTCATGGACCTCGCGGGTTATGATTTCCGGCCCTCGGAGGGGGCGCCGCTGGTCAATGCCGGTACGATGTCGACTGCGGACACCGGTAGCTTCGCCTTTCCCAATCCGCTGACCGATGTAGGCTACGTCCCGCCTAGCCGCATGTCGGTGCCGCCGGGAAACGCGCTCACGCGCATGAGCGTGGGTGAGCCCGACATCGGTGCGTTCGAGTTCGGGTCCGGAACGGATCCGGGACCTGGGCTGGCTGGCGGCGGAGGGCAGGCTGGCAGTAGTCAGGGCGGTAGTGGTCAAGGCGGCAGCGGCCAGGGCGGATCAGGAAACGGCCAGGGTGGTTCTGGCGCCTCCGCGGGTGCCTCGGCAGCGGCGGGGGGTAGCAGCGAAGATGGGGGCTGCGGTTGTCGGACGGCGCCTGGCGGTGGCACCTATGGTGGCCTGGTGGGCCTTGCGTTGGCTGGTCTGTTGCTAGGCCGACGTCGTCGCTCTTCGGGGCGCTAGCTCGAAGCGCACCTCCCCCCCAAAAAGCAGTATCGACGCAGTGACCTGACGGCCCAGTTCGTGGGCTGTCAGGTAATGTCCGCTGTGCGGTGGCTCGCGGGACTACACTCTCGAGCGTGGCTGTAGTGGCTGATTCCGTATGGACTGGTGCCTGGGAGCTCGCGCGCCGTGAGCCCGGATACACGCTGAGCGCGCTGCTTGGCACTGTGATCCTGTTGCTGCTGATCAGGCAGTGGTGGGTGCGAGCGTGGCGGCGACTGGTAATTCTGGGTCGTCAGCGCCGTGCATACAGCCTGGAGCGGGGCGCGCACGGGTTCCTCGAGGCGCAAGGCTACTCGATCGAAGCGGTCCAGGCGCGCACTCACTACCGCCTGCTGGTAGACGGCGAAGCCGAAGACATCGAGCTCCGAGTCGATTTCATCGTAAGGAAGCAGGGGCAACGTTTCGCCGCTGACGTGAAGACCGGCAGTGACGCGCCGCGCATTCAGAATCCCGCGACGCGACGACAGCTGCTCGAGTATCAGCTCGCCTACGAGGTGGACGGCGTGCTGCTGGTCGACATGGAGGCACGTGCCGTGCGCTGTGTGCAGTTCCCCGAGGATTAGGCTCGGGACTGGGTCAGCCGCCTTTGAGGAGCTTTGGCCCGCCACCCTTGGGGCCCGAGCTGATTCCGCGGTGAAGCACGATGCGCTGCCCTTGCTCCTTGCCAGCCCGATGAGCTGGGTTGTGACTCGAGCCAGAGTGGCGCGTCCAGCGCACGCGCGGGTGACGGCGCTTGAAGAACTTGGAGAGCTCGGGATCGCCGACCCAGATCAAGCCTTGTTGCGAGGCTTGCTTGCGCTCGGACTCGAGCTTCTGTCGAAAGCCGTTCATCACGCCAGCCACGAACGCTCGGCGGTCTCGATTTCCGCGGACCCCCTGGCGCTTCTTGTGCTGGCGCCAGAGTTGCTCCGCCGTGTGGCTCAGGAAATCGTAAACGTAGTGCGCCATCTCGAGGTTCGCGCGGCTGCCGATTGCTTCGAGGACGCTCCCGCGCTTGCCTTCCAGCGGGCGCCAGACGGGGACCCAGATGGTTTCCACAAAGAAATATTCCGAGAGGATCACGGCCAGAATACGCTCGGATTCGCTCACCCGCCCCGTCGGTTCGCCGAGGTGGCGAAAGCCTTGGCTCGAGCGCTTGGGCGCGGCGATCTCCTCGAGGTTGTATTTGAGCATCAGGCGACGCGCCGCGGACATCGCTGCTTGCGCCTCGTGCTCGTTCGGGCTCTCGGCTAGTGCGAGTAACTTGGCGATGCGTTCGAGGGTCTTCGACTCGGGCGTATCGGCGTCGGCTTGTGCCGTTGGTAGCCCCGTCGCAGCGGAGTCGAAGCCCCGCTCGTCGCACACGCGGCGAAAAGTCGGGCCATGGGGCGCGCCATCCGGATCTCCCAGCACCTCGATCACGAACTGGTGAGCCATCTCGTGCTTGAGTACTTCGACCGCCACGCCCCAGCCGAGGTGGAGTAACCTGGGACTCAGCTCAATGCCGCGCGGAACCGAAACGAAGCTGCCGAGGCGGCTCGTGCCTTCCGCGAAGGCAATGGTCGGCCTGCGCAGTGAGCCCTTGAAGTACTCCAGGTTCAGCGAGTCATAGGTCTGACCCAGCGCGCGGAGCGTCGCGCGCTCCAGCTCGGCGCTGAGGCGGGCGGCTTGGGGATCACTATCGTTCATCGGCTCGGCTTGCGGCTCACTAGTCACTCAGGACGGCAACTGACGCTAGCCGTGAACTCAGAGGCTGGGGAACCGCGAAACAGCAACACGGACTCAGACTGCCCTGGCGCGAGGGACTGGTCGACGCCGCTCGGATTCGAGTCACTGGCGGCGTGACAAGTCACAGGCTTCTGGCAAGCGCTGCGAAGCTGCACCAGGTGGTCGTAGCCGTAGTTTCGGTAGACGACCTGGGTCGCGTACTCGACGCAGCTCTGGCCAGTGGCTTTCGCGAGCTGCGCCGGTTCTTGGGGGGGAGGCGTGCTGGTGCTGGCGGCGCGCGCCACCCGCACTCCAGGCACGAGCGCGAGCGCGCTGAAAAGCGTGAGGCTCTGGGTGATTGTCGTGAGGCGTTGCACGGTACCTGTAGATCTGGGGGAAGAAGCCCGGAGCGGCAAGTTGTTGGCAAGTCAGTCGTTTCCCGTCGCAGGGAGCGGCGTTTGCCAAGCGAAGCCGACTCACTGGGGCCGTTTGGGTGACAAAATGCTCCCGGCGGCGTTGTGCAGCGCCCCGGCATCGTCCACAGTTCGCCCCCTCATGAGCAGCAACGACGATTTCGCGTCTTTGATGGAGTCCTCTGTCGCCCGCGGCGGATTGCGTTCAGCGGTTCGATTGACACCGGGGGAGACCGTCGAGGGCACCGTGATCCAGATTGGTGCGGACAGCGTGTTCGTGGACGTGGGCACTGCTCGCGACGCGCGCATCGATCGCGGCGAGTTGGTCGACAAGAGTGGCAAGCTGACGGTCGCGGTGGGTGACAAGCTCCGCGCAACCGTTGTTGAGGCCTCGTCTCTGGGGGCGCGCTTGTCTCTGGGCGTCGGTCGCGGTGGACAAGGCGTCGACAGCCAGATGCTCGAGGCCGCCTTGAGCAGCGGCGTGCCAGTCGCAGGCCAGGTGAGCAAGGCCGTGAAGGCTGGGCTCGAGGTCGATATCGCGGGTGTGCGGGCGTTTTGCCCTGCTTCTCAGGTCGAGCTGTCGTTCGTGCAGGATCTAGCTCCCTACGTCGGTCAGACCCTCGACTTCCGCATCCTGGAGATCAAGGACGGCGGCCGCTCAGTGATCGTCTCCCGGCGCGCGCTGCTGGAGGCTGACCGCGCCGAGCGTGCGCGGCAAATCCAAGACCAGCTCAAGGTCGGCGCCGACCTGGAGGGGACGGTTAGTTCCGTACAGAAATACGGCGCGCTGGTCGACCTCGGCGGTATCGACGGGTTGGTCCACATCTCCGAGCTGGCTCACCAGCGAGTGGATCGCGTCGAAGACGTGGTTCAAGTCGGCGAGCGGGTCAGCGTTCGCGTGTTGTCGATAGAGCACGACAAGAAGGGCTTGCGGGTCCGGTTGTCGCTCAAGGCGCTGGTAGACAAGCCGCAATCGGCGACGCCAGCTCGTGACGAGGTGCTCGAGGGCGAGGTGAGTCGGCTCTCGAACTTCGGTGTCTTTGTGGAGACTCCAAAGGGCGAAGGCCTGGTCCCACTGCGGGAGCTCCCACTAGCGCCTGGCTCGGACCACCGCCGTGCTTATCCCGTCGGGCACAAGATGCAGGTGGTTGTCGTCGGCACCGATCCCAAGAGCGGCAAGGCGCGCCTTAGCGTCTCCGGCGTCGCTCGCGTGCTCGAACGCAACAACTACCGTGACTACCGGCAAGGCAGCCCCACGAGCGCTGGCGGGAGCCTGGGCAGCCTGGGTGATCTGCTGCGGGCGAAGCTCGGTATCGAGGAGCCCCCGCCCGCCGAGCCGGCCAAGGCTGAGCCCGCAAGAACAACCCCGGCTGCTCCGGCGCAGCCAGCCGTAACCAAGCCCACCGAAGCTGCAAAGCCCGCAGCCCCTGCGGCGCTGCCGAAGGCGAGCGGCCCTGAGCACATGCCTGACGGCGTGCATCGCCGGAAGCGCTAGGGCACGGCGAAGAACTCCCCCCGTTGACCGAAGCTAAGGGCCCGCGAACGGGGAACTCAATCGTCCTCGCGCCCGATCCTCTTGCTGCGGCGGGCGGCCTCGTCGGTCCGCTCCTCAGAATACCCCAGTATTCCTGCGGTGCTCCCTCCTCGGGCGCCCGCCTCGCGGCGGTCTCAGCCTCGATCATCGATCGACTTCCCCGTTCGCGGGCCCTAAGGTGCGCGCTTCGGCGCGCTCTCGGCGGGGCGGTGCTTGGCCTTGGCTGTTTCCCCAAGGATCGGCTCCAAGGTTGCGGTCAGCTGCTCGATGGATGGCCGCTCCGCATAGTCTGGATCCACATGGGACCAGCGCACGACGCCCTCTTGGTCGATGAGGAACATGGATGGAATGGCGACGGTGTGTTCGTGGTTCCCCGTACGCCGCTCGAGGTCGACACCGTCCTTCACCAAGCGACGGTACTCACCTGCCTCTACAGGACTCCCGACCTTGAAGGCTTTGATCGCCACCAGGTCGGGGTCGCTCAGTACCGGGAAGGGGATCTCGTAGCTGCGGCGAGTCTTCATCGCCTCGCTCGGCCGATCGACGCTCAGCGCTACTGGAACGACCTTGCGAGACTGAAACTCGGCGAAGCGGTCGCTCAGCTGACGGAGCTGGTAGTTGCAGTAGGGGCACCAGCCGCCGCGGTAGAAGATCAACAATATTTCGGACTGGTGCCAGAGCGTGCTGAGCTTGATGGGCTTGTTGTCGGCGTCGCGAACGTGGGCGTCCGGAGCTTTCTCTCCGACCTCAATGCCGTTCGCTTCGGGGCGTACTCCGAGCCGTTCTGTGGGCGTCGGGCGCGCCTCGCGTTGCCGTGGGGAAGCCTCCTCTGGGGGGGCGACCGAGGCGCTCGGTGTCTTGGCCGATGCCTTCGCCATGTTGTCTGACTCGGCTCTGCTGCATGCGACGGCGTTGCAGAGCAGGAGCAGAGCCGCGAGCGGTGCACCTGCGCTTGCGTTACGCAGCGCGCGCGCGACGCGCAGTTTGCAGGTTTGCCCCAGCATGACACCTCATGTTAGGGGAGTCTGAGCTGCCCCGCAGCTCAAAGCTCCGAACGCGGCCGCCGTCCAGCCCGTTTTGCCGTCTCTGGTGCGCTCGTCAATGTCTACAGCCGTGAGCACCGACTTGGTCGGCGCCATCGGTAGCGGCTCTCAGTAGCGAGGCATGCTGGTGTCGATTTCTCTCGCCCAGCTATCCGTGCCGCCCATCACGTTGAACACCTTGGAGAAGCCTTGGCTCAGGAAGTGCTCTGCTGCTGCCTGGCTGCGCCCGCCGTGGTGGCAAACGAAATACAGCGCAGTGTCCTTGGGCAGCGCGAAGATCTTCTCTTGGGCAGCGTCGTCGAGCAGCCGCGCGCCGGGAATTTGCGCGATGGCGCACTCTTCCGGGGTGCGCACGTCGAACAGCAAGAGATCTCGATCGGAGTCCAGCCGCTCCTTCAGCTCCTGGACCGACAGCGGGCGAACGCGTGGAGGTTCGTTCGGATTGTCGATGCGGAACGCGTCGCCCTGAGGAGTCTTTACGAGATCCACGACAACACCGTCCGCCCGGCGAGCGCTCGCGACGTCCAGCACGACCAGCATCCCTTCCGCGTCCACCTCGATGTCTTTGGGCTGCTTAGGGCCGATCGAGAGGTCGTGCTGATATCGGGCGTCGATTTCCAGACGCAAGCAGTCATCGGGGTTCTCGAATGCGCCTTCGATAGCGCCTCGAGCGGCAGCGGTCACGGTGATCTTGGGGTCAGGCGCGGGCAGCTCTTGACCGAGCTTCTGCTCGAGCTCTCCGTTTTGGAACATTTCGCGCACGATGTCGCAGCCGCCGACGAATTCCCCGCGGATATACAGTTGAGGGATGGTTGGCCAGCTTGAGAAGTCCTTGATGCCCTGGCGAAGCGCCGGGCTACTCAATACGTCGACGGTGACGTAGTCGCCTAGCAGCGAGTCGAGCATGCTCACCACCTGAGCGCTGAATCCGCACTGCGGTGTGCCGCGAGTCCCTTTCATGAACAGCACCACGGGGGCGCTCTCGATCGTCTGCTGGATCTCGGCCTGTACGTCGGTCATGAGGGGCAAATACCTTACGTTACGTCAATCGTCCACGGCGGCGGCCTTCAGGCGCTCGCCAGCGTTGAGGCCAACGCTCTCGCCCGCCAGGGGTGCATCGGGCTCGAGGCACATCAAGCGAACGCGCCCGCTCGCAATCGGTCGCCCCTGCTCATCGCGAATCGTGGCCTCCCAGACCTGAGAGCGCCGACCTCGATGCACCGGGGTGGCGCGTCCAGTGAGCGTGCCGGAGCGAACTGCTCGGAGAAACGACGTGCTGTTCTCCAGTCCAACCACGCTGTAGCCGGTGGTTGCCATGGCCGAAATGGCGGCGCCTGTCGAGCAAAGGGCCTCAATCACGCCGCAGTACACACCACCATGGACTATGCCGTAGGGCTGCTTGTGGTGAGCGTCCACGGTCCAGGAAGCGACGACCTCATCTACCGTGGCAACGCTAAACACGAGTCCCATCGCCTGGTTCCAGCCCCTGCCATCGGCGTGGTTGATGGCTTCTGCGAAATTCTGCGGTTCGGCGGGGCTGGTCATGGTTGCCCTTACATCGGGCGAAATGGCCCGTCCAACAACCCGCTTTGGCCGTGCTGGTCGGACTTGCCTGGCGACGTTGGAGCTTGCATCATCCCTTCATCCTGATAAGCGGATGCCTTCGATGATTAGCCTGGATGCCACCGTCAGCTTGCTGAGCCTGTTCAGCGACCCTACCCGCATCCGCCTGATGGCGCTGCTAGGAAGGGAAGAGCTCAGCGTGGCCGAGCTGACCCGCATCACGGCGCTACCTCAGTCGCGGGTGTCGACTCACCTGGGCAAGCTGCGGGAAGCAGGGCTGCTGCGAGATCGGCGCCACGGAGCGTCCACGCTGTATGCCGTCGCTGAAGGCATCCCTGAGCATGCCTCGCGCCTTTGGAACTCGCTGTCCGCTGAGCTCGACGACGGCGTGATAGCCGCGGACCTTCAGCGCTGTCTGGAGCTAGTCGACGCTCGGGAGTCGGCGGGAGACTGGCCGGACTCAATCGCGGGTCAGATGGAGCGGTACTATTCTCCGGGTCGAACGTGGGAGGCGACCGCGCGCGGTTTGGTCGGCTTGTTGCGATTAGGCGACGTGCTGGACATCGGCGCCGGGGACGGTGTGATTAGCGAACTGCTGAGTTCCACGGCTCGTAGCATCACGCTCCTGGACCGGAGTGAGCGTATGGTAGATGCCGCGAGGAAACGGTTGGCGCACATCGAGTCCGTCGACGTTTGCCTTGGCGACATGCATGAGTTGCCCTTCGCGGATGCGAAGTTCGATCAGGTGTTGCTCTACAACTCCCTGACGTACTCCCACGCCCCTGAACGAGCACTGGGCGAAGCCGCTCGCGTGCTGCGACCTGGCGGGGCCCTTGCGGTGGTGACGCTCAACGAGCACTCCCACATGCAGATCACCGCCGCCTATTCCCACTTGAACGCGGGCTTCAGCCCTGACGCGCTGAGCCGGATGCTCGCAGATTGCGCCCTCGACGTGCGCTTTTGTCAGGTGAGTTCCCGCGAAAAGAAGGTCCCCTATTTCGAGGTCGTCAGCGCGTTTGCTGACAAGCCTAGCTAATCGAGAGCTGCCTCGCGAAGCGATGGTCAGCCCGCGCATTTGACCGCCATTACAGGCGGAGTTTTCAGAAAGTAGATCATGAGCGACATCGAAACCCAGATCCGAAAGCTTGCTAGTCAGCGCGTCTTGCTGCTGGACGGGGCCATGGGCACTGTGCTGCAGCGGCACCAGTTCGGCGAAGATGCGTTCCGTGGGGATCTGTTCAAGGATCACACCAGCGATCTTAAGGGGAACAACGACCTCTTGGTGCTCACCCAGCCCGACGCGGTTCTCGGCGTGCATCGTCAGTATCTGGAGGCGGGCAGCGACATCATCGAGACGAATACATTCGCCGCAACCAGCATCGCTCAGGCGGACTACTCCTTGGAGAGCGCCGTCTACGACATCAACGTCAGGGCCGCGCAGCTGGCCCGTCAGGCGGCCGACGAGTACACCGCGAAGGATCCGAACCGGCCCCGCTTCGTCGCGGGTGCGGTGGGGCCGATGAATCGCACGCTCAGTATCTCTCCGGATGTCAATGATGCGGCTTTCCGCGCGGTGACCTTTGACCAGGTGTGCGATGCGTACGTGGAGCAGATCCGTGCCCTAGCGGAGGGCGGGGTCGATGTGCTGCTCATCGAGACCATCTTCGACACGCTGAACTCGAAGGCGGCGATCGTTGCAGCCAACCGCGTCGCTCGAGAGCGCGGTGTGAAGATCCCGTTGATGCTCAGTGTCACCATCACGGACCGCTCGGGCCGCACGCTGTCCGGTCAGACTCTCGAAGCGTTCTGGACCAGCGTCCGCCACGCCGAGCCGTTGAGCGTTGGTATCAATTGTGCGCTCGGCGCGACGGAGATGCGACCCTACATCTCTGAGCTCAGCCGTATCGCGGATACGTTGGTCAGCTGCTATCCGAACGCCGGCCTCCCGAACGCGTTTGGCGAGTACGATCAGACCCCAGGGGAAACGGGCGCGCTGCTGGCGGAGTTTGCGAGGGAGCAGTTCGCCAACGTGTACGGTGGATGTTGCGGGACCACCCCCGAGCACATCGCAGCGATCGCCAAGAGCCTCCAAGGCGCTGAGCCTCGAAGGCCGGCCGCGCCCCCAGAGTTTGCTCAGTTCAGCGGACTCGAGCCACTCACGATCCGGCCGGACAGCAACTTCCAAATGGTGGGTGAGCGCACCAACGTGACGGGTTCCAAGCGCTTCGCTCGCCTGATCAAGGACGAGAACTACGTCGAAGCCGTCGACGTTGCGCTGCAGCAGGTACAGAACGGCGCAAACATCATCGACATCAACATGGACGAGGGCATGCTCGATTCAGAGGCGTGCATGACTCGCTTCCTGAACCTGCTCGCCACCGAGCCCGACATTGCGCGGGTACCGATCATGATCGATAGCTCACGCTGGTCGGTGATCGAAGCTGGGCTGAAGTGCGTGCAGGGACGCGGAATCGTCAACTCCATCAGTCTCAAGGAGGGTGAAGAGGACTTCATCCGCAAGGCTCGTCACATCAAGGACTATGGCGCTGGTGTCGTCGTCATGGCGTTTGACGAACAGGGACAAGCTGAGACGATCGAGCGCAAGTTCGAGATCTGTCAGCGCAGCTACCGTATCCTCGTGGATCAAGTTGGGTTCGATCCAAAGTCGATCATCTTCGACCCCAACGTCTTGGCGGTTGCCACGGGTATCGAAGAGCACAACGAATTCGCGGTGAACTTCATCGAGGGCACCCGGCGCATCAAGCAAAACCTACCCGGCGCGATGGTGAGCGGCGGCGTAAGTAACCTCTCGTTCAGCTTCCGAGGCAACGAGGTGGTGCGTGAAGCGATGAACTCTGCGTTCCTCTACTACGCCATCGAAGCGGGCCTGGATATGGGCATCGTCAACGCTGGTCAGCTCGCCGTTTACGAGGAGATCCCCAAGGAACTGCTCCAGCGGGTCGAGGATGTGCTCTTCAACCGGCGCGCAGACGCAACCGAGCGCCTGGTCGAGTTCGCGGATACGGTGAAATCGTCCGGTACGAAGCGCGAGATAGACCTGAGCTGGCGCGAAACCAGCGTAGAGCAACGCATCCAACATGCGCTGGTCAAGGGCGTCGTTGAGTTCATCGAGCAAGATGTCGAGGAAGCCCGTCAGAAGTACGACCGGCCTCTGCATGTCATCGAGGGGCCGATGATGGATGGCATGAAGATCGTTGGTGACCTGTTCGGGGACGGGAAGATGTTCCTCCCGCAGGTCGTCAAGAGTGCCCGCGTGATGAAGCGCGGCGTCGCCTACCTGCTGCCCTTCATGGAAGAGGAGAAGGCACAGACGGGTGAGTCTCGCGCTCAGGCGAAGGTGTTGCTCGCGACCGTCAAGGGCGACGTTCACGACATCGGAAAGAACATCGTTGGCGTCGTGCTCGGCTGCAACAACTACGAAGTCGTCGACATGGGCGTGATGGTTCCCACCGACAAGATCCTCAACACCGCGCTCGAGATCGGCGCCGAAATAATTGGCCTCTCGGGACTGATCACGCCGAGCCTCGATGAGATGGTTGGCGTCGCCAAAGAGATGCAACGCCGGGGCATGCAAGTGCCGCTTCTGATCGGTGGAGCGACCACCAGTCGGCAACACACTGCCGTCAAGATAGCCCCGCAGTACGCTCGGGAGACGGTGCACGTGTTGGACGCATCGCGCGCCGTGAACGTCGTCTCGAGCCTGCTCGATCCCGTACAGCGCGAGAAATTCGACGCTGAGAATCGCGCCGAGCAGTCGAAGCTGCGCAGCCTCCACACCGGTCGTGGTGTGAAGCCGCTCGTGAGTCTCTCCGAGGCACGCCAAGGCAAACCGCAGCTCAGCTGGACAGCTGGTGACGTTGCGACGCCCAGTTTCACAGGTCTCCAGACGTTGGACGACTTCCCGTTGCAAGAGATCCGGAAGTACATCGACTGGACCTTCTTCTTCACCGCCTGGGAGCTGAAGGGTCGCTACCCCGAAATCCTCGAAAGCCCACGCTACGGCGAGGCCGCACGAGAGCTGTTTCAGCATGGCAATCAATTGCTCGATGAGCTGGTGAGCTCGAAGCGCCTCACCGCAAGGGCGCGCTATGGCTTCTTCCCCGCAGCCAGCGTCGGAGACGACATCGTCGTCTACGCAGATCCTGCTCGAAGCCAGGAGCGCCTGCGCTTCAACATGCTACGCCAGCAGACCCGCCAGGCGCAGTCGTCGGAGTTCCGCTGCCTCGCAGACTTCGTCGCCCCGGTCGAGAGCGGTCTGAAGGATCATATCGGCGCGTTCGTGGTCACCGCAGGCCTCGGGGCGGACGCCATCGCTCGGGAGTACGAGACGAAGCTGGACGACTACTCGGCGATCTTGGTGAAGGCGCTGGCTGACCGCTTGGCGGAGGCATTCGCTGAGCTGCTGCACCAGCGAGTACGGCAGGAGTGGGGTTACGGCGACCCGACGGACATCACCCAGACCGACCTGATCGCCGAGAAGTACCGCGGGATCCGCCCGGCTTTCGGCTACCCGGCCTGTCCGGATCACAGCGAGAAGCCGAAGCTATTCGACCTCTTGTCGGCACGTGAGATCGGGGTCGACTTGACCGAGACGTTCGCGATGACACCGGCTGCCAGTGTCAGCGGTATCTATCTGGGCCACGCCGACTCCCGCTACTTCATGGTGGGTAAGCTGGGCGAGGATCAGATCGCAGACTACGCCGCTCGCAAGGGGATCACCGAGGCGGAAGCGGAGCGCTGGCTCGCGTCGAACCTCGGCTATGACAACGCATCTCGGAGTGCAGGCTCTCGCAGCGCGGCTCCGGCGGCAGAGTAGTTTCCCGGCTTGTCCTCTCGCGGTGCCCGTGAAATCCTTCACCCGGCACCGTGAGTAACTTGCGCGACACCGACCGAATGAGTCCAGCGGAGCTTCCGCCGGAAGCGGACGAGCCAGCGGCTCATGCGTCCGAGCACGTGGCCCCGCACGCGGTACCACGCGTGTCGGCTCACAAGACCATGGAGCTCGATACGGTCAAGGTGTCGGACCCCACGCTGAACTCACGCAACGCTCCGACCCAGCGCGGGCTGCGGCCACCAGTTATTCCGCCTGGATATAATCCGGACGCGGATGCGGGCTACGTCGTTGATGACGTCTCGAAGCCGCCGACCAGCAAACCGTGGCTCTTGATCGCAGGAGTCGGCGTCGTCGTTGTGATCTTGGGCGGAGGCCTGGCGTTCGCGCTCAGCCGGGGGTCGGCGCCTGCAGCTGCCGTCAGTGCCACGAACCAAGAGCCGGCGCCGCCCGCTGCCCAGGTGGAAGCAGATACTGCACCCCCAGCCGGGACACCTGCCTCTCCGGACTCGAGCGCAGAGGCAACTGCCGCCGCCGCGCCCGAGGCAACTGCTCCTGCCAGTGACTCCCCGGCGAAGCCGGAAGCGAAAGCCAAACCCGAAGCGATGCCAAATCCGGAGAGCCCAGCGCCGGAGGCGAACCCGCCAGCGGCCAAGCCGACTGCAACCACGAAGCCCACCGCGAAGCCCACCGGCAAGGACGGCAAGCCTTGGGAAGAGTGGATGTGACGGTCGCACCGCGATGTCACAGGTTGGCAATGGACGAACGCGCTACGCCGGGCAGAGCCTAGCTTCCACCCGGGTCTCATCGCCCATCATCTCGACCCGCACGTGGTGACGCACACGGCTACGCACGCCGACCCTGCGCGCAGCCCACTCGGCCGCTTCTTTGAGGTCGGGTGGGCGCCGCGTCTGCTTGGTGCCTTCCGGCGGGCGTAGCGTTTGCTTGGCCCCTTCAGGCGCCGGCGCTGGAGTCTCCGATTCTGAACTTGGTTTAGCCATGCGGAAAACGCGAGGTACCCGAGCCGCGTTCACGTAGTAGGTACCATCTTCCTCTTCGAGCCAGGTGCGGTCCCCGCCGCCCTTCAGCGCGTGGTGCATGTGCCCCGCGAGCACGGCGCGCACGCGCTTGCCTTGGCTGGAGGCATAGGTCAGTGCGCCCCGTAGGTCGGGATCGCCGAAGTCCCCGGCGTTGCGTCGGAAGTCACAGCCCCAAATCGAGTCCCGTGCATCGCCGAGGCCCGTCGGTCCGTTGTGTGCAAGGAACAAGAGTTCGCTCGAGGCGTCGTCTACGAGCTGCTTGAGGCGCGTCTCCGACTCTTCGAGTGACGTGACCCCGAACGCGCGCTTCATCAGGGGTCGAAACGCTAGGCGCGGACCTCCAAAGGAATGTGGGCGCGCGGCGACGATGCTCAGCGTTTGCGTGCGGAATCGGAAGCGATGGAGACTGTAGCCCACCAGCGGAACCGGACCGAGAGCCTCGGCGAGTTCCTTGCGGCGCCGCTCTTCGCCACCGCTTGCGAGCTCAATCAGTGAACCAACGCCAGAGATCTCCGCCGCGAGCTGCGCCGGAGTGATCGCGTCGTGGTTGCCTGGCAACACGAGCGCGGGCTTCTCCAAGCGTGCGATGGAGCGCGCCACCTTGAGCGTGCCGCCCACCGTGTAGCCACCCAGGTCACCAACGAAGAGCACCAGATCGTAGTCACTCTGGTTGAAGTATTCGACGTCCGGTGGGCCCCAGAAGGCGTGGATGTCGCCGATCACCGCGATGCGGATGGGCGGGTCTGGTGAGTCGCGTGGCGCTGGCTCGTTTTCGTTCATCGGTTGTTGGTCGCAGCTCACCGCGTTCGGGTACGCATTGCTCCGTCCTGTACTCCAGGCTAGCGCGCGGTCTGTTTCACTCCAGCTACCGCTACTCTGTGGGGTGTTTCGAAAGCGTTTCCCTCACGACCTAAAATAATACCGTGCGGATATAACCCTTACCTCTCGCTAGCGTCGTATAGCCGCGCCTCAGCGTCAAAGCGTGGTTCTACGCTCCTCAAGCCAGGCTCCCAGTGCGGGGTCTGGCACGCCTCGGCGCGGGCTCAGCCGGGGGCTCGGGTAGCGCGCCTCACCCCCGACAAACTTGCTGGATCCGTGGTTTGGCTACGGTCCCGTAGGGGCGGTTTGCTCGGCCTCGGTCGATCCTCTATAACCGCCCCTGCTGACGCTACGCGTCGTAGCCAGCAAGGAGATCAGGGTGCGCGTCCTTCACGTCCTACAGATGTCCCTGCCCGCACAGACCGGGTACTCGATTCGAACCAGCTACATCATGAAGGGGCAGGCGAAGCTCGGGTTCGAGTCGTACGGCGTGACGTCCGCGAGGCACCCGAAGCCTGAGGCCGAGATCGAGGTGGTCGAAGGCGTCTCTTACCGCCGCACTCCAGAACTCACCGGACCCCAGCCGCCGCTGGTGCGAGAGGCGCGCTTGATGAACGCGCTCTATCGCTCCACCTCGAAGGCCATCCGGGAGTGGCAACCGGATGTGGTTCACGCACACTCCCCGATGCTGGTCGGGCTGCCTGCGATGCTGGCCGCCAAGCGCCATCGCGTGCCGTTCGTCTACGAAGTTCGCGACCTGTGGGAGAATGCCTCGGTGGTCCACGGTAAGTTCGCTGAGGGCTCGCTCCAGTACAAGCTGGCGAAGGGCGGGGACACGCGCGTCTTCCAGAACGCGGACGCCGTGGTGACGATCTGTGAAGCGATGCGCGATCACATTGCGCCTCGGGTTGGCGCGCGAACGGACCTCAAGGTGATCGCGAACGGTGTTACCGCGGGGAACTTCACACCCCAGGCACCGTCGGCTGAGCTCTTGTCCCGCTATCAAGTCGAGGGCAAGCGACTATTCGGCTTCTTGGGCTCGTTCGAACCCTGGGAGGGCCTGCCTGATCTAATCGCCGCAGTTCCCAAGGTGGTAGCGGAGATCCCGGAAGCGCATCTGATCGTCGTTGGTGGAGGCCACATGGATAAGCCCGTGCGTGAGCTCGTGAAGCAGCGAGGGCTCGACGCCCACGTCACGTTTACCGGGCGCGTACCCCACTCCGAGGTGCAGCAGCTGCTGGCTCTGCCCGAACTTCTGGTTTACCCCCGAGTGAGCAGCCTCGTGACCGAACTCACGACGCCAATCAAGCCCCTAGAAGCCATGGCGATGGCGCGGCCCGTACTGGTCAGCAACGTGAAGGCGCTGCTCGAGCTGGCTAAACCGGGTGAGACCGGGATGGCGTTCCGTGCCGGGGACGTGGACGATCTCGCCCGCAATGTCGTGAAGCTCCTGCGCGACGCAGAGCTGCGTGAACGCCTGGGGCGGAATGCGCGAGCTTACGTTGAGCGTGAGCGAGATTGGGATACGCTGATCGCTGGCTACGAGGACGTCTACCGCGCGGCTCGGGCCAGAGCTGCGGCTTGAGGACGAGATGAGCGATCGATACTCTGACGAGACTGGCGTGAACGCGCTCCTCGCGCCGCTCAAGGAACGCATCTCGAGCCGGCTCCGTCCGCGGGATGTGAGCAACGCAGGTCGCTTCGACCCAAACCTGCCCGACGATCGCACGCGGGTGTACCTCACGGTGGACACCGAGTGCGCCGAAGAGCGAAATCTCGGCGGACGCACGCAACCGGCGATGGGCTACGACTTGCGGGTTTGGGGGCGTTTCGACAACCGAGACGAAGAGCTCGGAGTCCCGCTCATCATGAGCGAGCTCGAGGCATATGGGATGCGCGGGACGTTCTATACGGAAGCGATCGGCGCGCATCACTTCGGCAAGGCGGGGCTCAGCGAAGTCTGCCAGCAGATGCTCTCGCGGGGGCACGACGTCCAGCTACACGTTCACCCGGTGCAGCGCCGCGCGTTGCTCGAGGCGGGCAAGCCGTCGGCGTCGGACAACATCAGCGCGTATTCCCTCGCGGAACAAACTGCGCTCCTCAGCGAGGGCATTGATCTGCTCGCGGAGGCAGGCGTCCCTCGAGGATCCATTCGCTCCTATCGTGCCGGGAACTTCGGAGCCAGCAACTTGACCTGGCGGGCGATGGCTCAAGCCGGGCTGACGCTCTCGAGCAACTACAACCCGTGCTATTTCGATATCAACTGCGAGATGCGCAGTCCTGATGCGCTGGCTGGTTTATTCCGTACGGAAGTAGATGGGGTGTGGGAGCTGCCGATCACCAACTTCAGGCAGCCCAATGGCGGGCACCGACACCTGCAGGTGATGGCGGTGAGCCTCGCGGAGATGATCTACTCGCTGCGCGCCTGTCGCGCGCGAGGGATCCGCCACGTGACGTTCGTCACGCACTCTTTCGAGTTCTTCCACATCGATTCGATCGAGGGCCGCCGCGGCCACAAGAACCTGATCAACATCGCGAGACTACGCGGCCTCCTCGAGTTCCTTCGCGGTCACGAAGACGAGTTCGTCATGGAAACGGTCGGTGAACTCGCGGCGCGGCTTCCAGAGGAGGTCCCGGATGTCCGTGAATACCCTGCGGAACCGCGTGCGCTGCACCTGATGCGTCTGGTTGAACAAGGCGTGAAGCGGTTGAGCGCCCACGTCCCGCTACCTTGAGCCTGCCCGAGAGAGCAAAACATGCTGAGAAAGAACACGCGACCCATCATCGTTGGTGCTGAGCCCTGGTCGAGCCCCGGCTCTGGTGAAAACGCGCGCATTGGCATCTTGCTGAGCCACGGCTTCACAGGAAACCCGTCCAGCATGCGCTGGCTGGGAGAGCGCCTCGGGGCGCGTGGCTTCGCGATGGAGCTTCCGCGCCTGCCCGGTCACGGCACGCATTGGCGTGACATGGCGAAGACGACCTACGACGACTGGCGCGCAGGTTTCGTCGAAGCGCTGCATGAACTCAAGGCGCGCACTGACCATGTGATCGTCGCGGGGCTCTCCATGGGCGGCACCATCGCCCTCGACGTGGCGTGGGAGTTCGAACGCGACTTGGCGGGCGTGGTAGCGATCAACGCCACGGTGCTCGAGCGCGAAGGGCTGCTCGCGAAGCTCGCGCCGGTGCTTCAGTACATCGTCCCCATCGCCCCCGCCAAAGCCGCAGGCTTGGTCGAGAACGACGCAGCGCGCGAGGGCGTCGACGAGAAGGCCTATGGGTTCGTTCCTGCCGCGGCGGGCAACTCGTTCCTGAGTCAGCTCGGTCGGATCCGGCGCCAGTTGCCTCAGCTTCACCTGCCGGTGTTGGTGGCGTATTCGCCGCAGGACCACAGCGTTCCGCCGGCCAATTCCCGGGCGATTCTCGACTTGATCGGAACCTGGGGGGAGGAGTTGGTGCTTCCGCGCTCCTACCACCTCGCCACCATGGATCTCGATCGCGAGTTGCTCGAGGAGCGCATCGCCGAGTTCGCGCGCCGTGTCGCTTTGGAGCGCAAGCAGCCGCGGCGTGACCGGCAGAGCGAGCAGCCCGCTGGTTGAAGGATTGCCGAAGTCTGGGGCGGGCACTAAACCTCAGGGGATGACGGGGCCAAACAGCGGCGCGGTTGGCCTCGATGAGGATGAGCAGGGATTCGCCGCAGGACGGCGTGGTCGCCTGAGCCTGCTGCTGCTCGGGATGGTGGCACTCGGCGCGCTCGCAACGACCGGTGCGGCGCTCACTCCGAGTTTGCTGGCGCGTCAGCCGCTCCTGCTGATCGCGATGAACCCCAGCATCCCGCACCTCATCACCGTCGCTCCGGCGACTGAGTGGAGTGCCTTCATCGCGATCGGGGTGCTGCGCTTGATGCTCGCGGATCCGCTGTACTTCGCCATGGGGCGCTGGTTTGGGGTCGATGGCGTCCAGTGGGCGGAACGACGCGCCGGTCGCTGGTCAGCCTACTCTCGGATGCTGGAGGGGGCGTTTAGCCGTTGGGGCAGCGTGCTTGTCTTTCTATCTCCCTACGGAATCGTGTGTCTGCTCGCCGGCGCGTCAGGTATGTCCCTGAGGCGCTTCTGGGGGCTGAATTTCTTGGGCACCCTCAGCTTGGTCCTGGTGCTGCGTGCGTTCGGCAAGTCGCTAGCGGGGCCGATCGCGACGTTCACCGCCTGGGTGGACGCGAACTCCACCTGGCTCACCTACGTCGTTGTCGGGGTGATTGCTTTCGGCCTCTTGGTGCGCCGCTTGACCCGGCGCCCGGATCGGCGTGGACGCGACGTGGAGATTGATCTCAGCCCAGAATCCGCGCGGAATACAAAGCCCTAAACCCCGGTCCGGCGTCAGCTCTGACTTTCCGCACTCAGGAGCGCACCTCGCCGCAGAAACTCCAGGACGCTGACTGCGTTTCCAAGGCGCCTGCCAGCCCGGCCGATCAGACCCAGTTCGGTGGTCTCGAGGCCCTCGTGAGCCAGGATTTGCTCCAGGTCGCCGCGCGGCGCGTCTCGATGCACGTTGAAGTAGACCGCCTTTAGCAGCACGAAGCCAACTTGCTGCTGAGGTCCTTTGGGTCCCGTAGCGCGCAGGGTGTTCCCGAGTGGGCTCATTGGCGCGCCCGCGGAGACCCGCGCTTCATGCAGGATGTCCCATGTGCTCTGGTTCCATGCGGCAAAAATGTCGCCGGCTCGGGTGAAGCTGCTCCAGGCAGCGAGCATCTCTGACAGCTCCGGAGCATCCGTGAAACTCTCGCGCTCGAGCTCGAGGTGCTCGAGGTGCTGATCAGCAACCGGCTCCTGGGGTCGCACCAAGCTGGAGAACACCTCACCCGTAGCGGGCCGACAAGCTACCCAGTAGAGCAATTGATTCCGCCAGCTCGCGGGCACGGCCTTCGCGCACATCATCTCGGGGGGAGGCGCGGACGCCTCTCCGCAGACGACGACGAGGCGCTCGTAGTGCTCCAAGAGGCCGCGGGGGATCGCACGGCTCGCCTTGTTGCGCTTGCGCTTGCGCCGGCGTCCGCCGCCTTTCGCGGCATACGCGATCTGCTGATCGATCATCTGGTCGAAGGAACTCAAGAGCCCCTCTAGGCCTTCCAGGCCAGGTTCTAGCTGGCCCAGGGCCTGCGTGATGGCTTCCAGCGTCGATACGCACTCCGCTCGGGGTTCCTTGCGGATACGGTAGCGGCTTGGCTCCTCGGGGCGCAGTGCGTAGTGGGGGAGCGCGTGCAGCCAGGTGTTTTCGCGGTAAATGGTGTGGGCGTGGTGCCAGGTCCCGTCGAGCACGATCAGCTGCTCGGGTCGCTCTGCTTCGCCGAGTTCAGACAACAACTTGGCGTCGGGGTGCGGGTACAAGAGGCCTGTACCCGGGGCGACCTCGAGCTCCCGCTGAATGCTACGACCCGTCTCAGACCAGCTAATCTCCGCGCGTACGTTTTCGAGGCCGAGCTCAGCGAAGCGCGCGGTGCCGATCGGATGAAAGCGTTCACGGGGATGTTGCAGGATCAGGATGCGCGTGCGGTTCTTCACCCTGGCAAGCCCTTCGCAGACGCACAGGGCCGCTGGCTTGTGGCAGCGGTAGCAGACCGCTCGATAGTCGGACTCCTGCGGCGCGAGGCGCTCGTCTTGAAGCTCCGCTTCGGGACTGACCGGCACCGCGTGGCGCCGAGAGTTGTCGCTGTCTTCCTGCACGATCTGCGGGCTTTTTCGGGGGAGAGGGGTGACGTTAGAAAGGCGCAGTCCCCCGTAGCCATCCGTTTCGCTCGAGGGGATGCTCTGTAGCATGCCGAAGCTGATTGAGAAGCCGACACGCATCGAAGCCGCTGGAAACAAACCGAAGCTGATCGACGAATACGTCGGTCACGTGAACTGCGGTGAGTCCCGGCTGAGCGTGGCCCACATGCGCTCGCCCGGAGGCTGGGTGGAGCCGGGGCAGCGCCCGGAGTTCGACGAGTTCACCGTGGTGCTCAGGGGAAGCCTGCGTGTGGAGTACGAAGGTGGCGCGCTGGACGTGAACGCCGGCCAGGCCGTGCACACGGCGGCAGGGGAGTGGATCCGCTACTCGACCCCGGGTGACGAGGGCGCTGAGTACATCGCCGTGTGTTTGCCTGCGTTTGCTCCGAGCACGGTGCACCGCGATGGGTGACGGCCCTCGTTAGCCCTTCACTCGCGAGCGCGGGCTTGGGCTGCCAGGGCGCTGTCCAGGGTTTCCTCCAGGTGCTCCCGGGCTTCGGTTGCCGCGCGGACAGACCAGGTGTGGATCTCGATGCAGTAGCGGCGATGCTCGACGTCGTCCTCGATCAACTCGACGGGTGAGCCGGGGACACGGTAGGGCGAGAGCAGCGCGACCCTGCGGGCAAGCTCGAGCTGCTCTCGCTGCTGGGGTGATGCCGCGGGGATACGGACTCTGACCGGCTCGCTGTTCTTGGCGTGCTCGACAGTCAGCACCTCTTCCATCAGCAGGCGATTGGGGACGAACAACGTCGCTCCGTCGCCGCGGCGGAGGTGCAGCTGGGCCAGCCCGACTTCGCGCACCGTACCGCTATGATTGGCGATGTGGATGCGATCACCATGGCGTAGCCGGCGCCTGAGGAGCAGGCTCAGACCAACCAGCACGCTGGGCAGCTGACGCGCGTAGGCGGCGCCTAGGAGCAAGATCGCGGCGAGCAGCGTGAAGGTGAGCAGGATGGGCGCAAGGCTCGCGATCCTGCGCAACACGAACAGCACCACCAGCGCGACGAGCACGACGCGCGCTGCGGTGGCGGTGGTCTCGAGACGCCGCGAGCTATCGAGGCCAAGGCGCCACACGACGTGCACCGCGCGACGGATCCCGCGCAGCGTCACCCACACCAACGCGAGACCGATTCCGCTAAAGATTAGGCTGTTCAGGCCCAGCAGGCCGCGCAGCTCGCCGACCTCGCGCACGATGGCATCGCCCAGCTCGAGGGTCGCGGTATCGCTGCCGCTGCTACCCGAACAGCCGAGCAGGCTGAGGCTGGCGAGTGCCACGCTGAGCCAAAGGAGCTGAGCGCGTGCGCGGCTCATGAGCGAGCCCCCAGCTGCTCGAGCGCCTGCATGACCGCGGGGCGCACGGGTTGTGGGATCCCAAGCGGCGAACTCGGATGATTGAGCGGTTCGAGCAAACCCGCTGCCGTGAGGTAATGGACGTGGCGGGCCATCTCGGATCGGTTCAAGGTCAGGGCGCGCGCGAGCTCCGCCTCGTCTTGGGGTCCGAAGCGGATGACCTGCACCAGCGTCGCGATTTCAGTGGGCTCCATGCGCTGAATGAAGGGCAGGCCGAGGCTCAAGCCGAGATCGATGGATGGCTTCACGCTGCCGCTCGGCGTGACCTCACAGCCGTGGGCCCACTGGGCGACGGCGCGACCGATGTTGCCGCCACTGGCGCGCGCCAGCATGCTGAAGAAGACCTCTTGCTCATTCGTGCGCTGAACGCGGGCGATCCAGCGCGTGGCGAACGTCGTCGGATACACCACCTCGCGGCCGCTGAGGGCGTGGCGCCGAAGGATGGCTTCGTCTAGCTCCTTGCCGCTCAGCGGCTTGAGCTGGACCACCCGTCGCACGACTTGTGGGATGGGAACTAACTCCTGCAGGACCGCCAACGCCCCTCGCTCGATGGACATCACCCAGTTCGTGTGAGTCCGGGTTCGCACGACGAAGTCCAGGAAGCGGTCGAGTTGCCGGAGACCCTCGGCGTCGGCCTTGAACCACTGCTCGAGGTCGTCGATGAGCACCGTGGTTCGCTCGCGCGCCAGCGCCGCGCCCAGCGGACCCATGCTCGGCTTGACTCCCAGCTCGATGGCGAGCGCACCGAAGATGCCCACGGCGCGGCGCCACTCCAGCGGCTCGGGTCGAATGATGCGCGGCGCATGGAGCTCTAGCTCCAGCAGGTTCAGGAGCGACGTACGTCCGGATCCATGCTCGCCGACCAACAACAGGTTCCCCGGGGCGCCGTCCAGCCATTCGCTCTCCTGGCGTTGCGCTTCTTGAAGTTCCGTGCGGTAAGCCGTGAAGAGCCGATGCTCGGTCGTTGGGGTCGCAGCGAACAGGCGCTGGTACTCGTGGGGTAAGTGTTCCGCGGGCTTCCAGCGCGCGGCGTAGTCCTGAATCGCAGCGGCGTCGAAGCCCTCGTCTTGATAGCGCGCACGCACGTCGCGCCCCAGCTGACTGCCGAGCGCTTTGCGGTACGCCTCGAGCGCCCGGTCGCGCGCCTCGACGAACTTGCGTCGCGCGGGCGCGACGAGGAGCAGCAGGCGATCCAACAGCAGCTTGCCCGCTTGGGAGTCGGTGCTGGCGGTGGCCATGCCGGAGCGCTCGAGCAAGCGGTTGAAGCTCTTCTCCGCCAGCGCCTCGAGTCCATCCCGGGCGGAGGTGATGTCTCGCTCCAAGGCTTTGCGCTGGCCGTCGAGGCGACTCAAGGCGCGGTCGAGCTGCTCGAGAGTCGCGTTCTGGCTCTCCGCCTCATCCGTCTCCAGCACAGCCAGAGCGATTTCCCGCGCTTCTCGCAGCCGCGCCGCCGTGTCCACGACCGTGGCGGCCACCTCCCGCAGGTTCGCATCTGAGCTTGGAAGGAGCTCTTGGAGCAACGTGGCGCGCGTCTCCCGCTGCAGGGCAAAGCGCCGCCCGCGAGAGTCCGAAGGAGAGTACGGGCGATTGGGGTCGAACTTGGTTCGCGGTATTTCCAGCTCAGCTGGCAGCTTGTCAATTTCCGCGCGGAGTTCGAGTGAGACCGTGTGCATCGAGGCGGATGACCGAAAACGGGCGGCACAAGCCTCGAGCTCCGCCTGCTCGTCGTCGTCGAACGCTTCGCGTGCCGCCACGGCCAGCCTCTGCCGCTCTTCGTCACCGAACTCGACTTCCTCGGTGCGCCGCCGGACGTCGCTCAGCCGGCGCTCAACCGCGGCCAGCACTTGTTCGACGCCTCCGAGCGACACGGTGGCTGGATCGATGACCGAGTCCTGGAGCGCCGTTTCGTAGACCCGACGCAGGCGTTGCACGCGTCGAGCGAGCTCGACTTCGGCTTCGCACAGCTTTGCGAGACGTGCCCACTCCGCTGGGTCGCGCTCAAGAGTCCGCAGGGCGTCCTTGACGGGGCCGTCGACGGCAGAGACGCGGATGTTGGCAGCAGGGAGCTCCGGGCCGCCCGCCTTGCGCAACATGTCTGCGAGCTGCTCCACGCCTTCGACGAGCGCCGTGTGCAGCTCGGAGTCAAAGCTCTGGCGCGCCATCTGAATGCGCAGCTCGATCTCTCGCTCGGCTCCTTCGGTGTCTTGCTTCCCGGCGGAAACTGCTTCTATCTCGGCGAGGATCCCGAGCTCGCAGCGCGACCACGCCGCAAGCTGTTCAGCGACGAAGCTGCCCAGGCGCGCCTCCAGCGCAACCCTGGCGGCGGCTTGGAGCGGCACGCGCCGCGAGTTGCTGGAAAGGCGCAGCTTCACCGCGACGCGCCTGCGCACTCGCCGCAGCTTGAGGAGCCAGGGGTCTTCCTTTTTCAGCTGGATGTGTTGGCGGGAGAGCGCGGCGTCCACCATCTCGGGTAGTTCCCGCAGGTCCTTGCGAAACTCAGCGAACAGCTCGCTCAGGAGCTCGGCTTTACGTTCCGCGGGGAACACTGAAGGCTGATCTTCGGGTTCGTTGTCTTGATCGGCGAGACGCGCTTTCGCTCTCTCGAGCTGGACCTCCGCCCACTCCGCCAAGGTCTTCTCGCGGAACTGCCGACCGAGGCTCTCGAGTTGTGAGTAGAGGTGGGTCGCTGGGATCGCCAAGGCTTCGGCGCCGATGGCGTTGAGCGCCTCGCGCAGGCGCTCTCGGGCTTCCCCAGCGGGGAGCAGCGCGGTCTCGGCGAGGGTGCTGGTGCGAGGCGCTGCGGCGGGCGCGTCTTGTGAGCCCCCGATGTCCCCGGCGCTCTTGAGAGCGCGCTTCAGCGTGACGGGTCCGATCAGTAGGTTGACCGCAACCACTGCCATGCCGGTTCCGCGAATGCTCGAAGCAATCTCTGGGAGCGCGTTGGCCGCGACTCCCACCAATCCCAGCGTGACGCCAGCCTGCGGTAGGTACGCGAGCCACGCCTGGGTTCGCACGACTTCACCTTCGCCACCGATCGCGCCTCCGATGCGACCGGCGATGAAGTACGCAGCCGCTCGGACGAAACACAGCGCCAGCGCCAGCGGCAAGATCGTGTAGGTGACAGCGAGGTCGACGCGAGCTCCCGCGATGGTGAAGAAGACGATGAAAACCGGGAGCGCCACCAGCTCGACCGCCTCCAGTAGGTCGTGCTCGTAACGCGAGAAGTTGCGCACGACGAAGCCTGCGGCGATGAACACCAGGAGCAGGTCCAGATGCAGCTGCTCGAGGACCTCGGCGACCACCACGATCATTCCAGCGACGAAGAGCAGCATCTCCGCGCGGATAAATCGGATGTAGAGGATGAGCAGTAGCCCGAGCACCGCGCCGATCCCGAGTTCTTCGGCGATATGCAGGAGGACGTTGGAGCCGCCCGCGGTATCCGGCGACAACAGTCCTTTGCTGATCCCGATGGCGACCGCCAGGCAGATCACGACCACCAGATCCTTGAGCACCGCCGCCCCGAGCACGAGGTCGGTGAGGCGTCCCTTGGCTTTGTACTCGTTGATGATCGCCAGGGAGATGGAGGGCGACGTACCGATCGAGAGCGTCGCCATCACCAGCGCCAGCGCCAGAAGCGGCTTACCGTGGTCGACCCCCAACACTCCGAGCCAGAGTTCTGCGAAGTACAGCGTGCAACCGACCAGCGTCGCGCCAAGCACGATCTTGATCACCACCGTTGCCGCCAGAGTCTTCCAGAGCCGCCCAATCTGACGAGCGTCGAGCTCGAGCCCAGCGCTCAGGGCAATCAGCCCCAGTGCCAGGTTGTTGAACATCGTCATGTCCTCCACGACGCGCGCGGAGAGGATGTTCGAGACGTACGGACCCAGGAGGGCACCGCCCACGATGTAGCCGGTCACACGCGGCAAGGAGAGGCTGGACCCCACTTCGGCGAGGGTGAACGCCGCGAGGATGACGAAACCGATGGCGGCGAGCGTCAGCGGATCGCTGGCTCCCGGTGGATCCGTCTTGAGCGCCTTCAACCCGAACATCAGGCCGAGCAAGACGAGGAGCACGAGACCGCGTCTCATCGCGCCCCCGTTTCCGACTCCGGAGCGGAGTCGGAGTGGCCGCCTCCTTCACCAGGGTCAACCAGAGGGACGGGTGGCGGTGGTGTATCGGGGGACGCCACCCCAGCCACCAGCTCTCCAGCGTCGGTGAGCAGGGTCGTGAGTGCACGTCGACTGAACAGGTCGCTGACCAGCGTGCCGATCAGCACCGTGTTGAGCACGACTGCCGCCCACTCCGGGTAGCGCTGGGCGAGGTTCAGAGCGATCGCGACCGCCAAGCTGCCGTGGCTGATGAGGCCGTTGCCAAGGCGCAGCGTCTCGAGCCGCGGCTCCAGCACGCTGCGAGCTGCGATGCGCGTGAAGACGCGGCGAAGCAGCCAGCGCATGAGCACGTACGCGATGGGAAGTACCCAGAGCGCCCCCGTCACGGGCTGCCAGAGAGCACCGGCGAAGATCAGCACCAGAACGAACAAGGGATGCTGAAGCCTGTCGAGTTGCTCCCGGATGGCATCCGCATGGGTGGAGGTGTTGGCAACGACCACGCCGGCAAGGAGGTTGACGAACAGCGCCGAGATGCCGAGCGCGGTGCCGATCCCCGACGCGAAGATCACGAGACCCACGGCGGCGAGGAAGATTCGGCTGGGTTCGTTCTCGCGTCCGATGAACAGCGTGAACAGCAGCCCGCAGATGATCCCGAGACAGCCAGCCGCGACACTCCATTCGACCACCGTCATCGAGAAGCGGTTCGCTTGGCTGGTCGCGCGAGTGGCCGCCAGCACTAGACCAAGCACGACGATGCCGGTGATCTGACTGGCCCGAGCGCAGGCCTGGAGGAAGTCACCGACCCGGCCCGGGCGATTGCCACGCAGCGTGCGCACGGCTTGGACGGAGCTGACCACGGCGCAGGCGGCGAGTCCGAGAGCCAGCCACAGCGAGTTCGATTCCACGTGAACCGCGAGGGCCTTGCCGCTGTAGCGCAGCACGCTCTTGTCGATCACGAAGTCGCTGTCGGCCGCGGTGAGCGGCACTAGCCAGTCGAGCACCGGCAAGATCAGCAGTGTAAAGCCGACCAGAACCGCGATCGAAGCGAAGAACGCCGCAGGGCCGAAGCCTTTGGAGCGCAGAGTTTTATCCGCACGGATACCAAGTACGAAGCCCAGTAGCCCCAAGAGCAGGCTGAAGAATGGCTGCAGGTGGGTCAGCGCTTCGCGCGTCAGCAGGGACCAGCCGAGCGCCGGCCCGATCGCGACGCCCACCAGCATGTACTCCACCGCGGACAGCGTCGCGAAGCGCGACGTGAAGCGCTGGAGCAGGTGCCCGACCACGAAGGAAAACACCACGATCAGCACCAGGAGGACTGCCAAACTCATGGCGACTCCTCCGGGGCCTTCCACTTACCGTCACGCCAGCCAAGCCAGGCCAGGGTCGCGGTGCGAGCGACGTAGGCATCGCGCTTGCCCAGCACCGCGATGCCCACCTGTTCGTCCTTTGGTACGAGCTTGATGCCCCACGTGGCGGATATCCGTGCGGAATGAGTCAGCGCGAGCCGCTCGTAGACCCGGCGCGCGAGGGCCAGCTCGACGATCAGCTCGCCGCGGCCCGTCACCGCGACCGCGCCGTGAGGTCCCACGAAGATCCCGGCGCCGTATACCGGCACATCGCCGATACGCCCGGGCAGGGACAGCGGCGGGCCGCCGGAGCTGGCGGCGACCGCGAAGCGGTCATTGGCGTCTCGAATCAGCACGGCCACGGTGTCTGATGGCGCTGGACTCGGGGTACTCGGAGTCGAGCTGGCCGGAGGCGCTGGCGGCTTCGGCTGAGGTTTCGGCAGCGGCGCGGGTGGCTTCGGTTGAGGCTTCGGCAGCGGCGTGGGTGGCTTCGGTGCTGGAGGCTTGGGCGGCTTCGCCGACGTTGCTGGCGTGGCCGAGGCGCTGGGCGCCGCAGGGGCGCTGGGCGCTGGACTCGCAGACGGGGCCGTCGACGCCGAGGGCGCTGGCGCCGCGTCAGCCGACGCGTCGCCGGTGTCGCGCGCTGCATCAGGTTTTGCAGCGTCGCGGCCGCTGTCGTTCGCTCCGGCGTCCGTCGCGCCGGCATCGCTCTGTGAGAGCCCGCCGTCTCGCAAGCTCGGATCGACGTAGGTAGCCCAGGGCAGCTGATGCCAGGGCGTTCCGCCGTCTGCGAGGGCGGCGAGCATTGCCGCGCGGTAAGCCTCGTGCTGCGCGTCTTGAGCCACTGGCTCGGTCGTGATGCCGACACGCGCTGCAAAGTCCCGTGCCCAGAAGCCGGCGAGCACCGGCGTCGGCGCTCCTAGGAGCTTTTCGGCGACGAGCACGGGGTTCTTCACACCTTCAACCGCCGCCACGGCGGCGAAGTGACTGCTCCCGTCGGTGTTCAGCACCATCACCGCCGCGTCGGCCTCAGCGGTGCGACCATCGATGCGCAGGTTGACTCCTGTTCCGGCGTTGAGCTTCGGGTCGTCCTCGAGGATGACCACCCCCGCAACCGCTGCAGAGCCCGCGTTCTCTGCTATCGATAGCGAGGCCAGTGCCGCGCGGATAGCGTCGTGGAGGCTAGCGTCTGCCTCCGCGCCGGTGCCCAAACCTGCAAACGCCAAGGCTTCGGAGCCCTCCGGCGGCGGTTCGGCGTCAGGGATGTCTATTCCCGTGTCGCTCGCCGCGTCGGGTGCGACCACCACAGCAGGCGTGGGCGCAACAGACGGCGCAGTGCTGGCGCTCGCGCTCGGCGCGGGCGGCACATCGTCTCGGATGCGACATCCGACGCACACGAGCAACAGCGCTCCGAACAGCCAGCGTCGGGCGCGTGGGATCGTCCGTGATACGGGCGGCTGAGCCTCCGGGTAAATCCCTAGCAAACGGTCGGCGTGAGTCATGTGGCGAGACCAAGCACCGGCAGTGGAGGCCTCGTATAGATCTATCATGAAGCACGCGCGATCGCGCAGGAACCAGCGCTTCGAGGCGGCTGATGTGGCTATTCGCGGCGGTGCGTCGCACCGGCAGTTTCAATCCGCGTCATTCGAGCGCGCGATTGCACGGGCGCTCGAGCTCCCCGGCCAGGGCTTCAATGAACTGTTTCAATATCTGGCTGCGACGTGCGGCTTCGGTGCGGCCGGCGGGTGTCAGCAGGGTAGTTGAGAGACCGAGCAACTTAGTGAAGAAGTGATCCACGCTGAAACGCGTGTCTTCGAGTTCGCGGTGGTCTGCGAAGGGATCTTGGGGGTGAAAATAGCGCGCACCGATGCGCGGCCCGGTGCCGAGACAGCGCATGATGCCGATGGCACCGACCGCCTCCAGGCGGTCTGCGTCCTGAAGCGCGCGGCCCAGGGCGCCTTGTGGCGTCGCGCCGCGACTGAAGCTGTGGTCACGAATTGCGTCGTGGATGTCTGCGAGCGCCGTGGGGGGCAGCCTCTCCCCCAAATCCCGCGCGGAAAGTTCGGAGAGCAGACGCTGGGCTTCGTGCGCGCACAGCTCGCTCGCGCGGGAGCGATCCGGGGAGTTCTTGGGGACATTGACGATGTCGTGCAGCAGCGCAGCGGCGATGGCGCTCCGCGGATCGAGCTCGGGCGCGCAGCGCAGGGTCCACACCGCCACCCGCAGCAGGTGATCGATGTCGTGGGCCGCGTCCCCGTCGGCGCGCGCTTCGACTTCGGCGCGGACTGCGCGGAGCAGCGGATCGTTCGAGATGAGGGCTTCGACTTGCTTGCGGTCAGGGCGCTGCATGGCTCGGTCGTAGGCAAGCCTACGGCGCCGAGCAAGCCGTACTCGCTGGGGCGGTCGAGCAATGTCCGACGCGGATCAGCGCACGATGAAGAGCGTCGCGGGATCTTCCGAAGGGCGCCAGCGCACGCCGTGCCAGCCTTCGGGGATCTGCGGCTCGGTCCAGTAGAACATCCAGCGCCCATCTCGCGGCGAGAGGTTCACGCAACCGGCGCTCATGCGCTCACCCCAGTTGTCGTGCCAGTACGCCCCGTGGATTGCGTGAGGGCCGCTGAAGTTCTGGGTCCAGGGCACCTCCGAGTGGATGAACTCTTGGGGAGCGGCCATGGTCGCGGTGGCAAACTTGCCGGTGATCTTGAAGCTGCCGGTGGGGGTCGCCGCGGTGTCGATCGGCGGAATGCCTGGCGCCGGCGTGCCACCTCTCCCCGGGGAAATCATCGTGACGTAGACGATGCGCGTGCCTTCATAGGCCACGAGCCAGCCTTTCCAGACGTTGGCTTCCATCCAGGTGGCCCGACCCTTGGGCGCCTGCCCTGTGGTGTCAGGCTTGCCCATGGCTGCGCCCCACGGCGTTTCCTCGCGAAACTCCGGGACGACGGCTTCCTTCTGCTTGACCCAGATCCCGCTCTCCGCGGTCTCCAGGTAGGTCGTGTCATCCGCCTCAGCGCGCTTGCCGGTCAGCTTGACCCAGGACAGGCGCTTGAAGGTGTCGGTCTGCTGGACGAAGCCCTCCGGGCCCTGCTTGTACTTGGGCCTATCTTCCCCGCGGAAAAAAGCGATGCGTAGCTTGCCGTCTTCGTCGAGCTCGATGTCTTTGCCTATTTCAAGGCCCTTGAACGTGACCTTGGGGTAGGGAGCCACGCGAAACTTCGGAGCCCACATGAAGTCTGCGGTGAGCAAGAACGGCGTACCGTCGTGGTTCACTTCCGTGGACCAAGCCACCGTCGAGAGCGGGAACAGGCGCTTGCGTGGCTCGTTCAGGGTTGCTGGGTAGCTACCGAGGTCGATTGGTTCCCGCGTGGGAATGCTGAGGTCCACGTCCTTCAGCTTCTCGTCGAACTCGGCGGTTTTCTCCGGGTTGGCGAGGGCCTGCTTCACTGCGGCTTCATGATCGGGGAGGTCCCACTCGCGTCCCCGTTGCTCCGTCCGGCTTGGCAGCTGCTTGTACTTTTGCAAGCCGCGGCTCTCGCCGTATTGATGCGGCCAGGGGCTATCGAGGCGCGGAGCGTAGGGCAACGTGCGAACCAGCTCTGAGTCCTTCGGATCCAGCGTTGCGTCCTTGCCGTCGACGCACACGTAGCCAAACGGTTCGATCGCGTACCAGAGGCTGTTGTTGTCGGGGCCCGGGCAGCCCGGGCCTACTGCGGGCTCGGTGGATTTGAGCTTCGCGTTGCCCCCGAGCCAGAGGTAGCCGACCCAGCCCTCGGGGTTGGGCTGCGGACGGATCCAGACGAAGCGCGTCTTCGGGTACACCCGGTGACCGTCCGTCGGCAGCGGCGGGCGAGGTGTCGTCAGCGGGTCGATGTCTACGTCGGATGCTTCGGCAGCCGTCCCTGATCCAGCTGCCTGTTTTGCATCGTCGTCACTGGGTGCGGGCGCCGCTTCGCCGCTCGGTGTGGGCGCGCCCGGAGGCTCGACTTCGACGGACGCAGCTTGGCTTGGCGCGCTTGGAGGCGGATCGGCACACGCCAGAGCCAGTAGCCCCAGCAGCCAGTGCAGATCACGACGCGCGCTTCCCATCCCGCCCACGCTAGATCCGGCCCTCCCGGCGCGCAAACCGCAAGCGGACCCAGGCGCCCGGGAACACGTCGTTTTCTCCGCCCCTCGGCCAGTAAAAGCCCAACAAAGGCGTTGGTGAACCCATTGCGGCTTCCTGCCCCGCGCACTAGGTCCCGAGCCATGCAGCGACAAATCCTGGAAGAGGACAAAATCCACCCCGCCATCCGCGAGAAGATCGCGACCAACAATCACGACATCGTGGACGAGGTGAAGCAGGCGATCGCCAAGCATCGCCTGGTGGTGGTGGGGATGGCTCAGAACCCCTTCCCGCGCAAAGCGCGCGCGCTGCTCAAGAGCAAGGGCGTGAACTTCCACTACATGGAGTACGGCAGCTACCTCAAGGAGTGGCGCCGGCGGAACGCGCTCAAGATGTGGACGGGCTGGCCGACTTTCCCCATGGTATTTATCAAGGGCACGTTGATCGGGGGCTTCGAGGACTTGAAGAAGCTCGAAGAGAGCGGCGATCTGGCGAAGATGTTGGACTAGCGTCCGGTCTGGCACGCGCTGCTGCATGCGCCGCGCCTGGCAGGGTCGCGCTCGCGCCTTCAAGCCCGAACTGCCTTGACCCTGCCTGACACGGCGCATATAGCCCGAAGCTAGTGCGCCGTGTCTCCGCTCGGCGACGCGAACGAGTGAAGGTGCATGGCATGGACTGGCGGCTGAAAGCGGCGTTCTTCTGGGGCTTCAACTACGTGCCGATGGGCGCGGAGCTGCACTACTTCGCGCAACGCCATGTGACCAAGGGGCTGCCCCGCAAGCTCACGCCGCTGAGCGACGTCGCGAATTCCTACATGCTGCATCCCCGCGTGCTCAAGGGGGCGTTCCCGGAGTTCCCGAAGGGTCACCAGCTGGAGTTCGGCGCTGGGCGCGATCTATTCGGCAACCTCATCACCTGGTGCTGCGGCGTCGATCGCCAGACCGTGATTGACATCGATCCGCTGCTCAAGCCCGAGCTGATCAATCACGTCATCTCGACGCTCAAGGCAAACCCGCTGCCTGGCTTCGAACGCGAGCCCCCGCGCAAGCTGTCCCACCGACATTTCCTCAGGGAACTGCGGGAGGTGTACGGCATCGACTACATCGCGCCTGGGGACGCGCGCGATGTCGACATGGCAGACGGCTCCATCGATATGGTCATCACGACCAACACGCTGGAGCACATCCCGCCAGCAGACCTCGCGAAGATCCTCAAGGAGTGCCACCGCTTGCTCAGGGTCGACGGCGTGCTCAGCCAGGTGATCGACTACAGCGACCACTACAGCCACGGCGACGGTAAGCTGAACGACTACAGCTTCCTCGCCCACAGCGAGCGCGCCTGGAAGCGCTTCAACCCGCCGGATCACTATCAGAACCGCTTGCGCCACGTGGACTACCGCAAGCTGATCGAGGACGCGGGGTTCAGCATCGAGATCGATCGTCCGCGGCAGCCGACCAACGCGGAAGAGCTGCTCGCTCAGGTGAAGCTCGACAAGTCGTTCGCGAGCTACCCGCTGGAAGACATCCTGCCGACCGCCGGCCATTTCGTCGCGTTCAAGCGCGGCCAGGCTGCCCGCGAGAGCAACTAGCCGCTTCGCGCGTCCTCGTCGCGCGTGACATACGCTTTCTTGTTGGGGGAGAGGCGCGCCATTGCCGCCGGGAGACGAAGCATGTCAGTTCGCCAGCGCTACATCGACTTCATGAACTGGTTTTCGATGACCAAGCCAGGTAGCGCGTTTGCGCGAACCGTGGTCGCGCGCCTGGATCCGGTACTCTACAAGCTGAGCGGCGGCAAGTTGACCAGCGTCGGCCCGCCGGTGATCCCGATGATCGTGCTCACGACCACAGGGCGCAAATCCGGCAAGCCGCGCAGCGTGCAGCTGGGCTTCATCCGCGATCCGGAGGCCACGTCTCGCGCTACCGCGGATCTCTACACGGTGGCGAGCAACTTTGGTCAGCAGCATCACCCCGCGTGGTCCTACAACTTGCAGGCGCATCCCGAGTGCGAGGTGAACCTCGACGGTGAGGTGTTCCAGGCCAAGGCGGAGCGCCTGAGCGAAGAGGAAAAGGCCCGCGTGTGGCCGAAGCTCGTGGACGCCGTGCCTCAGTACGCCGTGTATGTGACCCGGACCAGTCGGGACATCGGCGTGTGGCGGCTGCGCCGGACCTAACCCCCAAACACGTCTCGGCGCTCCGAGGTGAGAGCTACGGATCCAACAGATCGCTGGCGTCTTGCTGAGCGCTTTGCACGCTTGGCAGCCAGCAGTTGTCCAAGGTGTCGAGGTTCGTCAGGCCCTGATAGGGCGTGAATCCCAGTTCCGCAAGGCAGCGCTTACCGTAGATTTCGCTGGGGCCAGAGCCTGCGATGTATGCGGTTTGGAACAGGTCCGTGGTGATCAGCGACGGCCTGTCCGTCGGGATCCCGTAGCGGAACATCTGGCGCGCGACGTTGCGCAGGTTCGTTGTGGTGTGCCGCGCGTGAGGGTCGACGATCAGCGCGCTCTCCGGTAGCGAGTATTGCTGCATCAAGTAGTGCTTCATCTCGATGGCTTCGGAGTACGGCGTGCGATCGGGATGCACGTGGCCACCCGAGAGGGCGATCAGCGGTGCCAGGCCGGCGGCGTAGCGCGCGGCGGCTTGATCGGCGCGCACGGCGCCCCGCGGGTCGAGGGGTGTGTCGAGATCCGTCGGGCCTTGTCCCGGGACGACGATCAATGTGAACGGATACTGGATGAAGTCGATGTTCGGGATGTTCGCGATTGCCGCTGCGTTTTCTGCGTCGGCCAGCGGCTCGTAGAGCGTCGGCTCTGGGCGGTCGTTCGCCTCGAGCAGCTTGGGCACCAAGCGCAGGAGCGGCGCGTAGAAGGGCTCCGACGAAGCGCTGGCGGCGGCGGTCTCGAGCAGTGGCTTGAGCGTTTCCGCTGGGATTGATGAAGCGTAGTCGTCCCAGGCTTTGTTCAGGTTTGCGGCTTCCTTCTGCCAGGCGCCCACGAGGAGCTCTGCGTCGCTGCCCTTTGCTTGAAGGATCGACGTGCCGCTGGGGCGCACCTCGGTCGAGATGAGCGCAGCGATGCTGGCGTCGCCAGCGAGCGCCTCGAGCGCCGCGCTCGCGCTTTGGAGGTCCGCGTCTGACCATTTGAAGGCGGCGCCCCAGCAGGCGGCGTCGCTGCAGCTCGTGAGGCTATCAGTCATGGCCGTGGCGCGAGCGCTCGTGAGGGCCGCCAGGCTGCTGTCAGCCTGCAGGGCGCTGACGCGAGCGCTGTCGGCCTCGATGGCTGTGAAGAGGTAGAAGGCCTTGTCCTGCAATAGCGAGCTGGAGCTGACGAGCGCGTAGCTCGGCACGAAACCGCGCGGATCTTCCGCGGTGTAGGTCGGGCACTTGGCGGGGTCGAGGGCGCTGAGATCCGGCGCGTCGGGGTCCGCATCGGCAGGCGCGTCGCTCCCCGCGTCGCTGCTGCCCCCCGTGCCTGCAGTCCCGCCCGCGCCGCCGGCGCCCGAGGTTTCTGAGTCGCTGCTGCACGCGGCAAAAGCGACGAGGAGCAGCGCACAGGCGGTGAGGGGAAGCGCCTTCATGGGCTAGATCCTGCCGGAAGGAGCGCTGAAAAGATACAAGTGCCGCGGACTTTGAAGGCCACGTCACTGAGCTCCGGAACCTGGCGCCCCCATGCGTGTCTCAGCGCGCTCCCCAGATGAGTTGCTCTGCACAGCGCGGCCTGGTGCTGCTTGGCTTGGTGAGACCAGCGCTTGCGCCGAGTTCGGGGCAGGATGAAGGCTTGGTAGGCCCTCAGCGCTGCCCGAGGTTACCGTGAGGATGCGTACGGCGTTGAGTGTACTCGTCGCGAGCGTCACGACGAGCTGTAGCGCCTCCAGGCCGCCAGAGCCGGCGGCGGTGATCGATGCGCCGAAGGTCGCACCGCCGGCATCCGCAACGGTCGAGCCCGAGGAGCTGACTCAGCCCCGCGGCTTGGGCGAAGACGCGATGTGCTTCAACGCGAAGTACTCGCCCGAGGCGCTAGCAAGTCAGAGCAGCGAGCTGTTGCAGTCCGAGTGTGAGGCAATGGGCTGCTGCAACCATTTGCTTGGCCTGCAAGGCAAACCGTTGCCCGATTCGGATTGGCGGCGCGCACTGCTCCAGTCCGCTTCCCTGGGGAGATACATGGCGCTGATGGCACGCGGGCGCACCAGCCTCGAGCTGACGCTCCCTGCAACGCAGCTCGCCAGTCGAGGCACCCTGGACAGCACGATCATCCGCTCCTGTGGTAGCTGGTCTGCGTGTGGCTACTTCGTGCGCCACTGGTACTCGCGACTGAGCTCTGGTTTGGCCACTCCGCTCACGGCGGCGAGCTGTGCGATCCAGAGCGACGACCTGTGTGCGGATGCTGCTTCCAAGGTTCCCGAGGCGGAGCGCTTCACCGCCTGGTACCAGTGCATCGACGCCTCGCGCCCGTTCTTCTTCGACGTCCGCGAGCTCGGTGACGAGCGTGATCTGGGGGTGCCCCGGCGACCCCGCCAAGGATACTTGCTGGCGCGTTCCTCGGATGGCCGCGGTGCCTTCAACACGACGCTCTACGGCACGAAGCAAGCGCTGCGCATCGATGAAGATGGACTCGTCAGCAAATGGGAGGTCGGCTGCGAAGAGGTCGATGAGGCGCTGTGGGTGAGTCAAGTCGTGGCGGCTCTGTCGCCCCGGCGCGCTGCGCGGGACGTGGCAGTGCCAGAACCGATGCTTCAGGTAGCCCATCGCGCCTACCCCGCGCCAGCCCTCCGCGACTCGACGCTGGACGAGGCTCCCTATCACTGGCTCGCCGCGAGCGACGTTGGGAGGGCGCGTTGGGTCGAGGGCCGTGGCGCATGCGAACAGTCCGTGGCCTATCGCACGCTCCGTGTCGCAGACGTACTGAGACCGCGCCGTGAGAGCCTGGTGCGAGGCGGCAGAGTCGGGGGCCAGTACTCCTTGGCGGCGCTCAAATGCATCTCGAGCAAGCCCGGCAGCGACGGCTGCGCCGAGTTCGAGCGCCTGATGAAGCCGCTGTGGGGTAAGCGAGTATGCCGAGAGTTGCCGTGAGGAAAATCTTGGATCGCGTGGCCACGCTGGTTGGTGTCGCTGCGCTCGCCTGTAGCAGTGGCCGAGTGCATGCCAGCCGACCAGCCATCGTGGAAGCTCCGAAGGCCAGCGATGCCTCAGGCCGCACGGCAGCGGTAGCTGCTACCTGGGATCGGGATTGGGGGGAGAGCGCGATGTGGTTCGACGTGGAGTACTCCGAAGCGGCGCACGCGAGCGAAAACGTCGAGTTGCTATTGGAGGAGTGCCAGGGGCACGGGTGTTGTGGGCACTTACGGTCGCTTCGAGGGAAGTTGCAGCTAGATGGGGATCTGCGCGAAACGATTCTACAGGCTAGTTCCCTGGGGAAGCTGGTCTTGGAGGAAGGCGCTGCAGTGAAGTTCCCGACGACTCTCCAGAAGAATCGCACCGCGCTAGAGAGTTCACCTGTCAATTCCTGCGGTTCCTGGGATCAGTGTGGCGTGTCGGTACAACGCTGGTTACGCCGCATGGCGGTATTCTTGAGCGCTGACGACTTCGTCGGCATGCCCTCCTCCTTACGCTCGTGTCGGGAGGGGAGCGAAGCAAAGTGCGCTGCTCGCGCGGCCGCCGCCGATCGGGAGGCGCAGTTCTCCGAGTGGTACCAGTGTAACGATGAAGCTCGAGCCTCGAAGTGGGACTTCCCGATATCAAGCGCGAAAACGGGGGTACCCAGGGTTCCGACCCGCGGCTATGTGGTGGCACACGACGAGAGCAGACACCCAAGCGCGTTCATTGCCGCATCACTCGGCGCGGGCGAAGTGCTCTGGGTCGAGTACGACGGCACCGCGTGGAAATGGGACATCCCTTGCGGTGAGCTCGCGGAGGCGTTGTGGGTCGCTCAGCTGGTACCCGCGCTGCAGCGCTCTCGTCCGTCGACGACGGTCAGGCTGCCCTTTGCCATGCAACCGGTCGCTCAACACTACTTGCCCGCGCCTAGCTTTGAGTTTCATCACCACCTTGATGGCATCGACTTTCAGTGGCTCGCAGCAAGCGACCTCGGCCGCTCACGCTGGAAACCCGACGAGATCGCCTGCGATCGCGGAAACGCCTACCGTCGCATCGTGGTGGAAGAGCTACTAGCGCCCCGTCGAGCCGCGTTACGCCCCGCAGGCTTGCTGGGTCCGCGTTACTCGAAGGCCGCCTTCAAGTGCACTCAGAGCCCAATCGCAAGCAACGGCTGCGCAGAGTTCGAACGCTTGATGAAGCCGCTGTGGGGAAAACAGCGCTGCCCGGCGCCACCGTGAACGCCGTCATGTACGAATTGTGGAGATGAGGTGCCGACAGGGGAGCACATGGTAAGTGTTTCGATACGGTTGCAACTGCCCGCTCGGTACCGAGCGCTGCGCCTCCCCCTCAAAAAAAGGGTCACACAGGCGCAAAAACGTGCCGCTGCGATTCCATGCGGATGCGGGATCGCCCGGAGATTTGTGGGGCTCAGCTAGGGTTCTCGAGTATTCCGCGAGCGTCACGCGATTGCCTCTAGTCATTTAAAGTAAGGCGTGGCACTTTCTACTCTCACCCCTGTGCGTGCTTTCCCCTCGGAGGCGCGCGGCGCACACGTGTAGGCGGCAGTGCGTGATTGGACCACTCGACTGGAGGCGCTGATGAAGAAGCTAGCGGTGCTGTTGGGCCTGATGAGCTGTGGATTGGTCACGAACCTCGCGTCGGCCCAGGTGCGGGATCCGCTGGGTCCCTGGGAAGTGCTGGGGCCCGACTATCAGGCGACTGACCCCCTCGATCTGGCGAGCTACGAGTGGGAGTACTTCACGATCCAGAATGAAGACGACAGCTTCGTGGGCATCATCGGCTATGTGATTGCTGATCCTCGGGGATCCGGTGCCAGCAGTGGTCTTGCGCTGGTGCCCGCGGGCGGAAATATTGCGGTCGCCGGGATGCGCCCAGGGCAGTCTGCCAGCGCGGAGTTCTTGACCTACGGCCTCGCCAACACCTTCGCGTCGACCACCGAGAAGGTGATGTACGTGGACAATCCGGCGTCCGGAAACTTCGCGAACATCGAGCCTGCACCCGGTGCCACGAGCGCCGAGCCGGCGTTGGCGTTGACTGGGCGCAGCGCCAACTACGAGTGGGACTTGGTGGTGACGCCCGACTTCGAAGAGTACTTGCCGCTCAAGGAGGCAGGCCCCGACGCGGCGTTTTCCGCCGTGCGCGGTGACGACGTGGGCCTCTTGGCAGGGGAAAACTGGACCGTCGACGCGGTGTGGCCGCGCACCCACGTTCAAGGGACCATGATCGAGCGTGCGACAGGACACGTGATCCCGATCAACGCTCGGGGCTACCGCGAGAACTCCTTTGGGCGCTACCTACTGTCTCTCGATGGCTGGGACTTCGCGGTGTTCAGCGACACCCAGAAGCGCGTGCAGACGATGTTCCAGACCTACCATCGCTCGACGGCCATCGACTACTTCGATATCGCGTTCCCCGGAGAGAACGGTCAGCCCCAGAACGTGCGCTTCCGCCCGAGCCGGGGCGAGCTCGGTTGGTACCATCCGAAATGGACCTTCGATGGCCGCGCCAAGCAGTGCGTGCCAGAGAAGACTTGGATGATCGCTGACAACGGACAGTACCGCGTGGAACTTAGCGTCGACATGGGCGCTTCCGCGAGCGTGCCCTACGCCCCGTTCCTGGACAACTCGACAATCGGTACGACCGTGTTCTTCATCATGGAGCAGTTCCCGACCCTGAATGGCGTGATCCGCCGCGCGGACAACGGGAAGGTCATCACGACGTTCGCCGGCAGGGCAGGGGGTGAGTTCGCCTTCCACAAGAGCTTGTTCAGCAATCGCACGGACTTTGGCTGCTGGCTCTCCTTCGCGCCGGTCTACCAGCACGCGTTCCCCAACTGAGTGCGATCCAAGGAGCCGCGCTCGCGTGTGCGGCTCTTTGGCCTCTCAACGCCAGCTGGCGCGAATGTCGACGTCGAAGAGCGAGTGCTCTTCGATTTCCACCTCGCGACGCAGGTCGAGGTGCTTGAGCGTGCCCTCGACTACCCCGACGTGAAATGCCGTGGGGAAATTGCATACATTCTCGAGGCGCAGGATGCCCGAGGTGCCGTTCACCTCGAGCGCCTTCCCGGTGCCGTGGCTCGCGGCAATGGCGTAGCCTTTCGCTGCCAAGCGCAGCAGCTGCTGCGGGTCGCGACCGACGACGCCAAACAACACGCGCCCGATCATCTGATCCAGGAACATCGGGAACACGCAGTGCCCCAGCCGCCGGAGTCCTTCGCGCAGGGATGCCTGGGGATACAGCTCAGCGCACGCGTCCACCTCGAGCTTCAGCAAATCGACGTAGGGGTAGTCCTTGAAGGCGCGGTACGTCGGTGCGGCGCTCGCGACGCGGCTCAGCTTCCCAGCCTTCTTCAGTTCTCGCTGAACCATCGCAAAGAACATCCCTTTGGCTGTCGCCATCGGCGACGCCTTCTGGATGTACAGCTGAGGGTCGATTGGGGCGTCCCAATCTGGAGTGACGAAGGGCATGAGGCGAGGGGAACAGAAGAATGCCACAGGTCGCGTTTCGAGACAGCGACCAAGCGCGCCTAGTTTCCTTAGCCGTCTTTCGCGCTTGGCCTGCCGACTCAGCGAGCGCCCAGCACCCGTCGGTCAGCGCGCTGTCTTTCCGAGCAGCGTGCGCGCGATAACCATACGCTGGATCTCCGAGGTGCCCTCGACGATACGCAGCACGCGCAGTGAGCGGAAATAGCGCTCCGTCGGGCAGTCCTTCATCCAGCCCATACCGCCGTGGATCTGGAGCACACGGTCGCACACGCGGTTCACCATCTCCGTTGCGTAGAGTTTGCACATGGAAAGTTCGCGAGTCGGGTCCTGGCTGCCGGAGTCGACCAGCCACGACGTGTGGTAGACCATGTTGCGCGCGGCGTAGATCTCCGTCGCGCTGTCCGCCAGCATCCACTGCACGCCCTGGCGTGCCCCAATGGGCTGACCAAAGGCTTGGCGCTGACCCGCGTAGTCCACGCCGAGGCTCAGCAGGTAGTCGGCAACGCCAACACAGTTCGCGGCGATCTGCAGGCGGCCGATGCCAAGGAAGGTCATTGCCGTGAGGAACGCCATGCCCTCCTGGCCGACCAGATTCTTGGCGGGCACCTCGGCGTCTTCGAACACGATCTCCGTTTGTCCCTCGAAGCCCGCCATCGCGCGGTGAGCGCGACCCACCTGGTACATGCCGGGCTCCACGATGAACGCGCTGATACCACCCTTCGCACCCTTGCTCGGGTCGTTGGTCGCGAAGACGACACCCCAGTCCGCGTGTTTGCCGTTGGTGATGAAGTGTTTCGTCCCGTTGAGGATCCACTTGTCACCGCGCTTTTCCGCGCGGGTACTGATGTGCTGAGCGTCGGAGCCGGCCCCTGGCTCGCTCAGCATGAAGCAAGCGCTCGTCTCGCCGGCGATCAGCGGAGTGAGATAGTGTTCACTCTGCTCGGCGTTGAACATCAGGTGCATCGGCGAGGGCCCTTCCGGGCCTGCGATGGCGTAGCTCGCGAGGAAGCTCCCGCTGCGGCCACACGCCTCGCGTAGTACTGAAGACTGCAAGTTCGAGAAGCCGCCGCCACCGACTTCTTCCGGCATGTGGTGGGAGTAGAAGCCGAGGTCAGCAGCCTGCTTGCGCACACGTTTCACGATATCGAGCGGGATCCCAGCGTCTGGGTCGAGTTGCTCCTTCGTCTCGAGTGGGATCAGCTCCTCCTTCACCCAGCGGGTGAAGGCATCGCGGACAGCGCGGGTCTCTTCGCTCAGCGTGAAGTCCATGGCCGCTTCATAACGCGGTGTCCGAGCGGCGCATACAGCGCGCTTGCTCTGTCGCGGTCCTCGTGTGAAGCAGTGCCTGTGCGCTGGGCCTCCCCCCCAAAATCCGAGAGCGAACTAGCGATTCGCGCTGAGGCGTTGGCGGGCCAAACCCTCGGGCAGCTTGCGGCGCGCTCTGAGGTGGTGCCACCGCCGGACTTGCGACGCCACAAGGGTTGGGTGGGGAGCTTGATGGAGGCGCTGCTCGGCGCGAGCGCGGGCTCCAAGGCGGAAGCCGACTTTCCCGAGCTCGGGATCGAACTCAAGACCCTGCCTGTGGATCAACGCGGCGTGCCCTGCGAGTCGACGTTCGTCACCAGTATCCCGTTGCTGGAGATCGGCGACGTGGAGTTCGAAGCGTCCCGCGTCGTGCGCAAGCTGTCTCGCGTGCTCTGGGTACCCGTGCAGGGCCTGCGCAGCATTCCGCTCGCTCAGCGTGTCGTCGGGACGCCACTCTTGTGGAGCCCTAGCGAGGCGGAACTCGAAGCCTTGCGCGACGACTGGGAGGAGCTGTGTTTGTACATCGCGCGGGGCGAGGTGGAGGCGATCACGGGGCACCTGGGAAAGTTCCTTCAAGTGCGTCCCAAGGCCGCCCATGGCCGCGTGCGGCGCGTAGCTCACGACGCCGACGGGGCGCGCCTGCTCGCGAACCCCAAGGGTTTCTACTTGCGGGCGCGTTTCACCGCGGAGATCCTGCGCGCGCACTATCACCTGCCGTCGCAAGAATTCTGAAACCGCGAGCGGCTGTCTCGCGTAGGCACCCGCGATGAAGCTCTCCCCGGGTCAAGACGCGCCCCTGTTCTTCGCTAGTACGTGGGACGATCAACCGATCGAGCTCAAGGCGCTGCGCGGAAAGCCGGTCTGGCTCGCGTTCTTTCGCTACGCGGCGTGCCCGCTCTGCAACCTGCGGGTGCACCAGATGATTCAACGCTTCGAGAGCTACCAGAGCCGTGGGCTCCAGGTGCTCGCGGTGTTCCAGTCGCCGGCCGCGAAGATGGCGGAGTACGTTGGTAAGCAAGCGCCGCCGTTCCCGTTGATCGCCGACCCCGAAGAGAGCTTGTACGCGCGCTACGGTCTGGGCAGCTCCGTGTTGGGCTTCGCGGCGCCGCGCAACCTGAAGAAGGCGATGGAAGCCGCGCGCGCTGGGTTCGTTCCGGGTGTCCCTGATGGCACCGTGACTCGCCTCCCGGCAGACTTCTTGCTGGATGCGAACGGCGTGATTCGCGATGTGTTCTACGCACCGGAGATCGGCGAGCACATCCCCTTCGAGCGCGTCGAGGCCTTCATCGAGAGCCAGGCGCGGGTCGCGGCGGCCGAGTCGGCACCCTGATTCAATCGATCCGTGGGGAATTGAGTGTCACGCGCTCCAGCTCGCCCGGGTGCTTCTCTCCGAGTAGTCCTCGCACCACGAGCACGACGCTCTCGGCCTGCTCCGTGGCCAACACATAGTTCAGCGGCCGTTCCCCGCTGCGCGCAGGCGCGAGCGGGCTGTCCCTGAGTTCGAGCGTGTCGGGTCGCGGACCGCCGCCGCCAGCCGTGACGACGAAGGCCTTGTCACCGCGAGCCCCCTGCTCACCGTCTTGCAAGCCAAAGCGCTCGTAGCCGTGGGCGTGACCGCTGAACCACGCGCGCGCTTTGCCGTGAGACAAGAAGGCCTTCACGAGCTCTTGGAGGTGTGGCTCGGGGCGCCCCCAGCGGCCGAGGGAGTAGACGGGGTGATGGGAGAACACGAACACTTGGTTCACGCTCGGGTCCGCCTCGAAGCGCGCCAGCTCCGCCTCGAAGAAGCGCTTCTGCGCCTCCCAGCGCTCTGCGTAGTACTGCTCGAGGTCTGTGGCTCGCTTCTGCCCACGGCGGCGGAGCTTCGCTAGCTTGAGCCCCTTGACACGTTGCCTCGGGGAAAGGAATAGATTGCTGTCGAGCATCACGAGCCCGAAGTGCCCGAGCTGCCGCGAGTAGTAACGGCGATCATCCATGCCGGTGAAGCGCGCCGCGAGCTGTGCCTCGGTGCTGCGCTCGGAGCTGAAGCGCCAGTACTCGTGGTTGCCCCACATCGGCAGCACCGGCGTCGTACGGGGAAACTTCGCGAAGAGCCCGTCGAAGAACTGCCAGTCGGCGTTCGAGCCGCCGTCGAACACCAGATCTCCCACCAGCACGAGCGCAGCCGGGTCTTGCTCGATCAAGTCGCTGATCAAGCGTGGCTGCTTCTCGCTGTTGTCCTCACGACACAAGAGGCGTTCGAAGAAGGACGTGCGCCGCGTATCCCCGAGGATCGCCAAGCTGCCGCCCTGACGATCCAGGGCGGCTTGGCCCGCAGCGAACGGGGGCACCCGAGGCGGCGCCACGCCGCATCCCAGGGCCAGCAGCGCCGCGAGCCAGGTCGCCTTGGGAACAGGCAAACGCCCGGCTAGGCGCGCGCTTGCAGCTGCCTCACTCGATCGACGACCCGCATTAGCTGAAGCATGCACGGTTCACAGTCTCGCCCACAACACTTGCGCCACGCATCATCCTCTCGCTCCAAGAGCTCTTCGATGTACCCGATGTACAGTTCATCCAGCATGTTTTCCTGCATCGCCTGCAGGATCAGTCGCTTGAGGTCCGACATCTGAGCTTCAGATTGGGTGAGGGTGAGCTTCGGAGTATGCCAGGCTGCGGTGCTGCACTGCCCCGCAAGCTTTGCTAGATTCCCCAGGAGGCTCCGCAGCGTTTGGCCAATATCGGGTACATCCAGGTCGTTCGACACTGCAACCACTTCTGTGGGTTCTGTTCCAATCCGACGACGCCCTACACGCACACCTTCGACAGCATGAAGGTGTTGGTCGATGACTTCGTCCAGCGCGGCTACTTTGGCGTGATCCTCACGGGGGGTGAGCCGACGCTGCATCCGGAGCTGCCACGCATCTGCGAGTACGCCCGCAACAGCGGACTCCACGTGCGCATGATCACCAACGGGTCGCGCTTGGCGGACCCTGACTTCGCGCGGCAGATGGGCGACGCTGGGCTGCAGCTGGTGCACGTGTCCGTTTACAGCGTGCGACCCGAGGTGGAGTCGGTGTTGCGCGGCATGGACGGCACCTTGCCCAAGGCGTTCGATGCCGTGCGGAACGCGCATGAGCACGGCGTCGAGGTGAACATCAACTGCGTGATCAACCGCCTGAACGCCGATCATCTACACGAAAACATCCAGTACTGGATGGAGAACCACCCGTACATTCGCCACTTCGTCTGGAACAACCTGGACCCCTCGATGGGGCGCGCGGAGGTGAATCAGGCGCAGTTTACCCCGCGTCTGCGCGACTTCGAGGTGAGCCTGTTCAAGGCGCTGCGCCTGCTACATCGCAGCGGGCGTACATTCCGGGTGGAAAAAGTTCCGCTGTGCTACATGACCGAGTTCGCTTGGGCGAGCACGGAGACGCGCAAGATCGTGAAGGGGGAAGAGCGCATCGTGCACTTCCTCGATCAGAAGCAGACGGTGCGCCAGACCGACTGGGAGCACATCTACGCAGAGGACTGCGGGCACTGTAGCTTACGCACCATCTGTGGTGGTCTGTTCGATCGGGGCAATGGTTACGACCCCGCTGAGCTCGCGCCGGTGTTCGTCGATCGCGATCAAGTCGTGCTGCGTATCCTGAAGGATGAGAGCGACCCGAGCTTCCGCTTCACGTCCCTCGACGACTGGAAGCGAGACTTCGAAGCACGCTGTGCCGAGACACTGGCGGGACAACACTCGCGGCGACCCCATGGTGCTGAACCCGATGAGCGCTTCCAAGATCCAGGTGCGCCTGCCGTCGGGCAGATCACCGAGCAAGGCCAGCGGCTCTACCAGGCGAAGCGCAAGAGCGAGGCGAAGCGCGCCGAGCGCCTCGGTGTATCGATGGAGCACGGCGCCGAGCGCGACGACAAGTAGCGGAAACTACTGAGATCCGTGTTGCTCCCTCCACCGCACCGCGCGATGTCGCGTTGCGTTACTCCCTACCAAGTGGTAGGCCATAGCCGTCCAAGCGTTAGGACAGCTGATGGCGGCGACCCCTCACCCCCTACCCATGCGCGAGAAGATCCTGGTCGAGGCGACCCGGCTCTTCGCGAGGCAAGGCTATGACGGCACCAGCCTGCAGGCCATTGCCGATGCCGTGGGGATCAAGAAGCCCAGCCTGATCCATCATTTCGCCTCCAAGGACCTGCTCCGCCAAGCGGTGCTCGACGCACAGCTGACCCACTGGAACGAGCTCCTACCGCGCCTGGTACTGGCGGCAGCCGCAGGCGAAGATCAGTTCGACGCGGTGACGCGGGAGATCGTGCGCTTCTTCAGCAAGGACCCCGATCGGGCCCGCCTGCTGGTGCGCGAGGCGCTCGACCACCCCGAGGATATGCAGGAGCGTTTCAGCCGCTTGGTGGTGCCCGTGGTGGGCAGCCTCGCGCAGCTGATCCGTCGCGGGCGTGGCAAGGCGGTGCACGCCGACGTCGACGCAGAGGCCTATGTGTTTCACGCCATCAACCTGTTCATCAGCGGCGTCGCCTTCGCCGACAGCTTCCAGCGCTTGATGCCCGACGGAAAAAAGCGCGGTCCCGCAGCAGAGCGCCTGACCCGGGAGCTCTTGCGCATCGGCAAGTCGAGCTTGATTCAACCGGGGCCTCGCCGGAGCGCTGAGCCGACTTGGTCCAGCACCGCCTCCCCCGACAGTCCTGCCACGGGGAAACGCCCAGCGCGTGGCAAACACAGAGTCTCGCGAGCGCCGAAGAGCGCCGCACGTGAAACGGAGTGAGCATGTCCAACTACTTCAAAGACAACGCAGACCTCGCGTACTACTTCGAGCGTGGTATCGACTGGGAGTCCCTAGTTCGGGTCACCGAGAACAACTTCAAGAGCCCCGACGGCTTCAAGACCACCGAGGAGGCGACGGAGTTTTACCGACAGGTTGCGGAAATGGTCGGCGAGTTCGTCGCTGAACAGATCCCGCCGATCGCGGCGGCAGTCGATGCTCAGGGGGTTCACCTCGAGAACGGCGAGGCGAAAGTGCCTGCCGAGCTCGAGGCACTGTTCTGCCAGATCGCTGATCTCGAGCTGCATGGACTGGTGACGCCGCGTGAGCTCGGCGGCCAGAACGCGCCGATGCTGCTGTACTACATCAACGCGGAGCTGTTCGGTCGTGGCGACACCAGCATGATGACCCATCACGGCTTTCACGCTGGGATCGCGATGGCGATGCTGGTGCTGAGCATGGTGGAGGGGACCACCGAGTTCGACCCCGAGCGCGGGGTAATCAAGAGCACACGTTTCCAGAAGGAAATTCAAGAGATCAGCTCGGGTAAGGCCTGGGGCTGCATGGATATCACGGAGCCCGACGCGGGCAGCGACATGGCCGCGCTGAAGAGCTACGCGGAGCAGGATGCAGCCGGCAACTGGTTCGTGACGGGGCAGAAGATCTTCATCACGTCAGGGCACGGGAAATACCACTTCGTGATCGCGCGCACCGACCGCGACCCAACGACGGGGCTCGACGGCCTCGGCATGTTCCTGGTGCCGACCTACCACGAGGATGAGGACGGCAACCGCACCCGCGTCGTTACCATCGATCGCCTGGAAGAGAAGCTCGGCCACCACGGCTCAGCCACCGCGAGCCTGAGCTTCGATCGCGCGCCCGCCGAGCTCGTGGGCAAGCCGGGCGACGGCTTCCGCTACATGCTGGTGCTGATGAACAACGCCCGCGTCGGTGTGGGCTTCGAGAGCATCGGGCTGATGGAGGCGGCGTATCGCAAGGCAATCGCCTACGCCGAGGAGCGCAAGTCGATGGGCAAGAGCATCGACCGCCACGAGATGATCGCGGACTACCTGGACGAGATGCGCACGGACATTCAAGCCGTGCGTGCGCTGGCGATGACCGCCGGGTTCCACGAGGAAATGGGCACGAAGCTCGAGCGTGTGCTGCCGAACCTGACGCTGGACGAGCTCGAGCAGCAGCGCCTCAAGCAGGAGGCCAAGCACCACCAGCGCATCGCGCGTCGCTTGACGCCGCTCTTGAAGTACATCGCGGCCGAGAAGGCCGTGGAGCATGCGCGTCGCTGCATCCAGATCCACGGCGGCAACGGCTACATCACCGAGTACGGCGCGGAGAAGCTTTTGCGCGACGCGATGGTGCTGCCGATCTACGAGGGCACGAGCCAGATCCAGAGCCTGATGGCCATGAAGGACACGCTGATGGGCATCATCAAGAGCCCCCAGGAGTTCGTGCGGCGCGTCGCCCAGGCGCGCTGGAAGGCGCTCTCGGCGCGCGATCCCCTCGAGCGCCGGGTTGCGAAGCTCAGCCAGCTCTCCCTCGGCGTGCAGCAGCACCTCTTGGCGCGCACCGCCGGTGCGAAGTTCCGCGCGCTGGTAGGCAAGCCGGTCAGCGATTGGCCGAGCACCTTGTTCGACGGGTGGGATCCGAAGCGGGACTTCCGCTTTGCGATGCTCCACGCGGAGCGCATGTGTCGCGTGCTGGTCGACGAAGCCATTGCGGAGATCTTGCTCAGCCAGGCCAAGCAGGATCCCGAGCGCGCGGAGGTGCTCGAGCGCTTCTTGGATCGCGCTGAGACTCGCGTGCGCTTCCTGCATGATGAGGTAACGACCACCGGGGCGCGCCTGATCGAGAGCCTCTCGGAGGCTGATGAACCCGCGGCGGTCGGCGCCGCGGAGTAGCCCTGAGCTTCGCCGCTAGTCAGAGGCGGGAGCGCTGGCTCCCGCCTTGGTTTTCAGCCAGGCGTGCACCTGCTCGCTGAGCACCGGCAGAGGTAATGGTCCCTGACCGAGCACCACGTCGTGGAACTCACTCAGCTTGAACTTTGGTCCCAGTGCCTGCTCGGCTTCTTTCCGTAGGGATAGAAATCGCCGCTGCCCCACCTTGTAGGCCAGGGCTTGCCCCGGCCAGCTGATGTAGCGATCGACTTCGTTTTCGATGTTGTTCTTTGCCAACATCGTATTGGCGAACATGAACTCTTCAGCTTGCTTGCGAGTCCACCCCTTGGCGTGGATCCCTGTGTCGACCACCAGGCGCGTCGCGCGCCAGGTGTCGAAGGACAGCATGCCGAGGCGCGAGAGATCATCGGAGTAAAGGCCCAGCTCGTCGGCGAGCCGCTCCGAGTAGAGCCCCCAGCCTTCGACGTAAGCCGTGTTGTACGCGTGCTTGCGGAAGGCCGGTAGCTCCGGGAGCTCTTGCGCAATCGCGATCTGTAGGTGGTGGCCGGGCACGGACTCATGGAACGCCAACACCTCGGCCTCGTAGCGTGGCCGTGTGTGCGGGTTCAGCAGGTTCACGAAGTACTCGCCGGGCTTGCCGCCTCCAGGTTCGGGCGGTCGGTAGTAGGCGATTGGCGAAAATGGCGCTTCGTAGTCGGGGATCGGCCGCACGCTACAGGGCGCCTCAGGCAGCCGCCCAAAGGCGCGCGGCACCGCTGCTTCAGCGCGCTCGAGGGCGCCGGTGGCCGCCGCTTCGATTTGCTGGGCGCTGCCAAAGTACAGCTCTGGGTCGTCGCGCAGCTTGCCCTGGATGTACTTGAGATCGATTTCCTCAGGCTGCGCTTGCTTTGCGAATACCTTCTTGCCGAGCTCGACGATTTCTTTGTGGATTCTTTCGAGTTCGTCTTTGCCGAGTTGGTGCAGCTCATCCGCGCCCTGCTCAAGCGTGGTGTGGCGGCGGATCTCCGCTTCGTAGCAAGCCTTCCCGACTGAAAGTGCGCTGATGCCTTCGTGTTCGCCGTCGCGCGTCCTGGGTAATACTTCCCGCTCCAGGAAGTTCACGAGGCGGATGTATGCCGGGCGGATCTGACGGTCGACCTCGTGCTTGAGTTTGCGGCTGAGCTCTGCGCGCTCATCCGCAGGCCACTCTTCTGGGAGCTCATCGGCGGCCTTGTAGAGCGGCCATGTGTCGAGTTGCTTTGCCAGTTCCGTGCGGTACTGCTTGATGACTCGCTCGAGGATCGCGCGGCTGGTGACCAGGTTCAGGCTCAGACCGACGCGCAGGTTGCCAATGTCTTGCTCGACCAGCTTGCTCACACCGCGGTAGCGCTCGAGCAGGTCCTTGCCGCTGGCGAGAGATGTGAGCTTCGCGAGCTCAGGCAGTCGGTTGAGTTCCACCAGCGGATTGCTGCGCGCGTCGATGGACCAGTACTCGGACTTGCAGACGAAGCCCTCGATACGCGTTGCCTGCATATCGATGAAGAGTCGCTTCGTCAGTTGGTCCGCTGGCGAGAGTTCCTCGTCGTTCAGCGTTCGTGCCTCATCGAGAAACGCTCGTTGTTGCCCGCGCCAGGCGGCGAGCGCGCCTCGTGAATGGTCTGGTAGCTCTGCCTGCAGCTCGCTCACGCCCAGATCACTCGCCCACAGCGGATCGTGCTTCAGGTCACTCTCGAACTGCTGCTTGAGTAGCCGGGCGAGGTGTTGATCGCTGGTGCCTGCACCGGCGTCTTTGGGCAGCCAGAAGGGGCACGCCCAGCCCGCCGGGTTCGCCTTGGGCATGCTCTTCGTAGGCTTGGGAGGCGGCGTGCTCGCGCAGCTGGGGAGCACCAGGGCCGCGATCAACAAGCGAGAGAGGCGGAGCCGATTCATCGGGGCACACCCTACCCAAAAGCCCGCTCCGCTGCCCATGGCTTTGGCGTCCGCTCGGTTGCGCTAGCGCGCCCGAAGCACTATCCACCGCCGTGGCGTGCACTTCATGCAACGCCCGCGAAAGGCGAGACGTGGAGAGCTTCGACTATGTGGTGATCGGTGGCGGCAGCGGCGGCCTGGCTTCAGCTCGCCGGGCCGCCAAGTATGGTGCCAAGGTGGCGCTGGTGGAGGCGGGGCGCCTGGGGGGCACCTGCGTGAATGTGGGCTGCGTGCCGAAGAAGGTGATGTGGAACGCGGCCAGCGTCGCCGAGGCGCTCCACGACGCGAGTGACTACGGCTTCGCCGTCGGTGCGGTCCCCGAGATCGACTGGGCGATGGTCAAGCGAAAGCGTGATGCTTACATCGAGCGCCTGAACGGAATTTACGCGCGGAATCTTGACAACGACGGCGTGCATTTCTTCGAGGGCTGGGGGCGGCTCAACGGGCCAAACCAGGTCAGCGTCGAGTCAGCGCGGGGGAGCCAGGTGCTTCAGGCGAAGCACATCTTGATCGCGACGGGGGGGCGCCCACGGATGCCTGGGATTCCGGGGGAGGAGCTGGGCATCACGAGCGACGGCTTCTTCGAGCTCGAGCAGCTGCCGAAGCACGTGGCAGTGGTGGGCGCTGGTTATATCGCCGTGGAGCTGGCGGGGATCTTCAACGCACTCGGCTCCGAGGTCACGTTGCTGATCCGCAAGGAACAGCTGCTCGGTGGCTTCGACTCGATGCTACGCGACACGTTGATGGAACAGATGCTCAACTCGGGGGTCAACATCGAGACCTGCATCCACCTCGCGTCGGTCGAAAGGAACGCAAACGGCAAGCTCGACCTCAAAGGCTCGGAAGGTCAGGAGCTCGGCGGCATCGACCGGCTGATCTGGGCTATTGGACGCGACCCGAATACCGGCAGTCTGGGCCTCGACGCCGCGGGTGTCGGCGTGCAGTCGAATGGTGTGATCCCGGTCGACGACTTTCAGAATACCAACGTCTCAGGCGTCTACGCGCTGGGCGACGTGATCGGCAAATGGGAGCTGACTCCCGTCGCGATCGCGGCAGGCCGTCGACTTGCAGACCGGCTCTTTGGTGGGCAGCCCGAAGCTCGCCTCGAGTACGACGATATCCCCACAGTGGTCTTCAGCCATCCACCCATCGGCACCGTGGGCATGACCGAAGAGCGCGCTCACGAGCTCTACGGCCTGAGCGGCGTGCGTTGCTATACCACCCGCTTCACCAACATGTACCACGCGATTACCGAGCGGAAAACGGTCACGGCGATGAAGCTCGTGACCGTCGGCGCACGCGAGAAGGTCGTGGGGATCCACGTGATCGGCATGGGAGCCGACGAGATGATTCAAGGTTTCGCCGTGGCGTTGCGCATGGGCGCGACCAAGGCCGACCTGGACCGGACCGTCGCCATCCATCCAACCGCCTCAGAAGAGCTGGTCACCCTGCGCTGAAAGCTCACTTGGGGAGATCCTCGTTGACGGGACCGACTCCTTCGCCGACCCTTCGCGGCGCCTCCCGAGGAGTCTTTCCCATGCAACAATCGCGCGCTGCCTCTGCAGAAAACCAACCCACCGTTGCCATGTCCGTTCGAGCTCCCAGTTTTGGGGGTGAGGGGCAGCGTTCGGCTCTGTCCAAGCGCTTACGGCGCCTCGGGGCCGGAACGCTGCTCGGCTCCTTCGTTGCCCTCGGTGTCGCTGCCTGCGGCGGCGCCCAGAACGGTCAACAAGGCAACCTGGCTGACTCGACCACCATCGGAAAGAACCGCTGCGCCGACGCCGCGACCAATCAGCTGCGTCCCTTCATCGTCGAGTGGGACGCGACGGACCTCGCGAGTTTTGAGTCCAAGGCAGCGCGGGACATCGTATTCGTCAAGTACGAAGGCTGCCAGCTGACGGTGCTCGAAGGCTGCAGCGATGCTGGTGTGCCGGGGAAGTACGGCCGCTACAACCCGCCCCAGTTCACGAGTGGCACCCTCGAGGGCTTCGAGATCAACAACGAAGACGAGCTCTACGCGAAGCTGCCCTTGGGCGTAGCCACCTTCGGCGGCCGCCTGTCCATGGGGGAGAGCCTCAAGCTGAACTACTACGTCACTGGCACGGCGAGCGCCTCCCGCGAGAGCATTAGCCGCGCGGAAATCGAATCGAACCCGAAGTGCGCGCAGGCGACCCACTTCGTCTCGAAGTTCAACCTTGGTGCCTTCGAGCTTGATAGCCGGAAGTCCACTGAGGCATCCGCTGACGTTGGCGTGGGTGACATCGGCGGCGGCGGTGAGCACAAGCACGACGAGAAGAACCTGAAGCGCGGCGGCGACATGGAGGACTGCAAGACGCAGGCTCAGCGAGCCTGTCGTGTGCCGATCCGTGTGGTGCTGCAGGAGCTCGGCGCCGGTGCCGAGGCCGGGGACGCCAAACTCGGCGTCGCAGCACCCCCGGCTCCGCCTCCCGTTGATCAGACGCCCGAGGGTCAGGCGCGGACGTTGCGCTTCGAGGCCAACAAGAAGCGGGACAACGGCGACGGCGCGGGCTGCCTGGCGGACTTGGAGCGCGCTGACAAGCTCGACCCGCACGCCGCTGACAGGGGCGCGGAGTACACCAAGGCCGTGTGCGAGATGCTCGCGGGGATGTGTGAGAGCGGCAAGAAGCACATGCGCGAGTTCCTCGCGGCACAGGACACGGGCCGCAAGAAGACCGACAAGGAGCTTGACCAGCAGGTGAGCGGCTCCGCCAACACCTACTGTCCTGCTTCGCGCGGTGGCACGCCGCAAGAGCAGATCACCCGCGCGATGAGCGCTATCGCCCAGGCTCAGCAGCGAGGTGAGACCGCCCGCTGTATCGAGGAAGCGGAGGCCATCGAGAAGCTCATCCCAACGCTGCCGATGCCGAAGCATTTGCCACCGCGTGCTTCCGCCAACGCGGTGCTGAGCCAGGCAGCGATGTGCCTCCAGGCCGCGGGCAAGTGCGACGACGCGAAGAAGTGGTACGCGAAGTACTACGAGGCCCAGTTCAAGGGCACGCTGCCCGACGCCGAGTACAGCAAGATCTCGAAGGAACAGGTCGAGATGTTCGCCCAGCGCTGCACGAAGTGAGCGCTGAGTGGACGAAGGCGCTCGGCCGCGTGTGGTAGCCGCGCCGTCCACGTCAACGCTCCCTCCCCCCCAAACCCCGCTCCAGAACTCTGAGGCGGGATTTCGGCGCACATTCCCTTGGTCTCCGGAGTAGAACACGTTCTACTTTGGGGGTCCCCGCGGGATCGCGGGCGCTTGGAGGACGGATGAAGACGCAGCTGTGTCAGGAGTTGGGGATCGAGGTTCCGATCTTTGCGTTCACGCGTAGCCCCAAGGTCGTGATCGAGGTCTCACGTGCAGGCGGGCTCGGCGTGTTGGGTGCGATTGGCTACACCACCGACGAGTTCGCCGAGACCATCGAGATGGTTCACAAGGAGCTGGATGGTCTGCCGTTTGGCGTCGACGTGGTGATGCCCGCAGGCTTTGTGGGGGCCGACAGCGGCGGCATGGCCAGCGCCGCGGAGTACCACCAGATGCTGCCCGAGGAGCACCGAAACTTCCTCAATCAGCTGCTGGCGGAGCACAACGTCCCACCGCTTCCGGAGGGATCCACGGCCGCTCAGGCGATGCAAGGCTGGACGGATCAGGTCAGCAAGAAGCAGGTAGATATCGCGCTGAAGTATCCCATCAAGCTGATCGCCAATGCGCTCGGGCCGCCGCCGAAGGAGATCATCGACCTCGCGCATCAACACGGCGTGAAGGTGGCTGCGCTCACTGGCAAGGTGAAACACGCGAAGAAGCAGGTGGAGGCGGGCGTCGACATCATCATCGCCCAAGGCACGGAAGCCGGTGGGCACACCGGAGAGGTCTCGAGCTTCGTGCTCACTCCCGCGGTGGTGGAAGCGCTGGCGCCGACGCCGGTGCTGCTGGCCGGCGGTGTGGGAAGCGGTTCGCAAATCGCAGCGGCGCTCGCTATGGGCGCCCAGGGCTGCTGGCTCGGGTCGCTGTGGCTCACGACCGCAGAGGCCATGGAGTCTGCTCCCGTGAAGCAGCGTCTGCTCGATGCTGGTTACGACGACACGCTGCGCTCCAAGGCGGTGAGCGGTAAGCCGGCGCGTCAGCTGAAGACGAAATGGACCGACGCTTGGGAGGACCCGAAGAATCCCAAGCCGCTGCCGATGCCGCTGCAGTTCATGCTGATCGCCGAGGCGCAGTCGCGCATTCACCGCCACGTGGAAGCGACCGGCGACACCACCCTCTTGATGCAGCCGGTGGGGCAAATCGTGGGTCGCATGAACGAGGTGAAGCCCGTCGCCGAGGTGATGAGCGAGCTCAAGCAGGGCATGCGCGAGGCCCGGGATCGCCTGAACGCCCTGGGCTGAGCCGCTCCCAGCTTTGCTCGCAACGCAAAAGCCCCGCGGTGTTTCCGCGGGGCTTCATCGCTCAAGCAGGTTTTGCGGCCAGGCTGTGACAGCGGCTAGGCTTTGGTTCCGCGCTCGACCTCGGCGACGATGTCGGCGGCGACGTCCACGTCGATGTCGAGAGCTTCTGCCGTCTCCATGATCAGCTCCCGCTCGCTGGTGCGGATGATGCCGTCCGCGGCCGTGACCTGCACCGCGAGGCTCAGCGCCACGCGCCGCACATTGGGGTCGGTGAGTCGCTCCTTCACGCTCGCCAGGCGCGCTTCCCGACCTTCGCTCTCGAGCTTCTGCTGCATGTTGGCGAAGAACAGGTCGAACTTTGCACCGCCGAAGCGCCCATCCGTGAGCGACTCGACGCTGGCTTGGAAGTGCTGGCGTTCGTCGTCGCTCATCTCTCCGTCTGCGAAGGCGGCCAAGAACATCATCTCGGTGAGCGCCTCGAGCTTCGGGTCGTCGAAGTCACGTACGAAGGCTGGATCGGTATGCGCCATGGCGCGGCAGTATAGCGAGGGCGCCTTGGACACCAATGCCTTTCCAGCGTCCACGTGCGGTAGGCACGGCTTGCGCTGCGCGGCCTTGTCGTCGCCCTGAACTTTTGCGCTGAGCTGCGCCAGTTAGACGACGTCTCGGTCTTTGGTGGGGCGCGCCGCCGCGCCGGTGAGGGCACTCACGAGTTCGGTCGCGTAGCTGCCCGAGGGCAGCGCAAAGCTCAGGCGCAACGCGTCTCCATCGGCTTCGAGGCTCACGTTCTCGGGGAACACCAGGAGGTCCCGCCGGGTGCCTGGGGCGAGCTTGACGAAGGCGCGCGGCGGTGACTCGAGCCCGAGTTCCTGGATCGCCCGCTGCTCCAAGTCGCCGGCTTCCGCGTCTGCTGGGACCATCTTGGGGCCCGCCATGGGACCGGTGGGCAGGATGTCTTTCGTCTCCCAGCGCTCGCGCTCCGCCGCGACGTCGGCAACTCTGAAGTGCTTCCCGGTGTTCGCCAAACGCACCACTTCGCCGAGCAGCGCTCGCTCGAAGCCAACTTCACGGCGCGCACTCAAGTAGCGGTTGAACGCTTCGGACTGAAGCACGCTTGCGTACAACCGCGGCTGAAAGCCCCGACCTTTCGCGCCCTTTCTTAGCCAAAACTTCGCCCTGCCCAGGTTCTGCCCGTAGAGCCCGAAGCGCTGGGGGCCGAAGTAGTTGAAGTAGCCGTGGGAAGTGAGGGCTGCGCTGAGCGCGGTCCAGCGGTTTTGCCACTCGGGATCACAACCGTGGAGGCGCAGGGAGAAGCGGTTACCGAGCAGGTGCCCCGTGCGCAGCTTGTTCGTGTGGCGCGTTACCTCGAGGATCCGCACGCTGGCGGGGAGCTGCCAGGTGTCGGGCGCCTTGGCAGACTCCGGCACGCTGATCCACTGGCGGGTGATGGCGTTCTTGTCCTTGAGCCCGGCGGTGCCGATCTCCGCTTCGTCAGCGTTGCCCGCCTCCGCAAACAGGCGCACGACCTCCCGTGTGTTAAGCTCGCGCTTCTCCACCCAGAGGTACCAGTGGCTACCCGCTCCGCTCGCCGTGTAGAGCGGCACTTCCTCGACCA
>JBFXBK010000002.1:0-70797 GCA_050183255.1 Polyangiaceae bacterium
CTCTCCCCCAACAACCAGACCTCGGCGGTGCGCGCTCGCTCTTCCAGGGCGACACCTTGCTCTGGGAACGCCTGAGGCGCCGGGTTCAGCGTGTCCACGGTGATACCCCGATTGACCTCGGCCACGTAGATCCCCGGGAGGTAACAGTCGCGCTCCGCGGCGCCAGACAACGGCACCTGCTCGTTCAGGTAGACTGCTCCAACGCGGAGGTCTGCCCGAGTCAATTCCACGTGGTAACCGGCCTTTGTGTCGAACTCGTACGTGCCGTCCCCCGAAAGCGACTCCGGCCCGGCGGCGTAGGCGTCGAACGCCAGCGTTCCGCTGCCGGTAGATGGCGCGCAAGCAACGCACAGGGGCAACCCAAGGCTCATCACCCAAGCTCGCATGGCTCAGTCCTCCCCCAGGTGAACGGCAAGCGTCGCGTAGACCGCGCGGGGCGGCCCCGCGGTGAAGTGACGCTCCGGCACCAACGTCGGGGTTGGTTCCGTATGGAAGTCACTCGCGTAGTTGTACTCGCCCAAGCGGTACTTGTTGTCGAACAGGTTCGAGACCTGCAGACCGAGCTCGAGGCTCTTCCAGGCGAGGCTGGCCGAGGCGTCCACGGTGAAGATCGAGTCCGAGAGCTCGTCGTAGGGCAGCGGTCTCGGCGCGACGTAGCTCGCCCCTAGGGTCGAGGCCGCCTTCAGCGGGCTCCCGCCGAACTCGAGGGGTAAGTCGCCGAAGAACGCGGCGTCAGCCCGCGCCACTGCGGACGGCACGTACGGGATGGCGAGGCTCGTATCGTCGAACGTCGAGCGCACCAGCGTCAGGTTGGTGTTCACGTCAAAGAAGTCGCCGGTGGCGCGCACCGCGCCAACCCAGCCTGTTCGCGTCGTGCCCTCCGCCAACGTGTTGCGTCCCGCGGTCTGACTGAAGAGGTAGTCCTGCTCCACCTGGGTCTGAAAGAAGATGGAGCGCGCGACCAGCGCGACGTCACCGAGCTGCCGCGCGAACATCACCCCGCCCTCGTAGGCGGTGATGCCGGAGAACGGCGCCTGACCGTCTTGATTGACGAACTGCGGGTCGATGGCCCGCACCCCGCGGCCCCAGCCGGCGCTCAAGGCGAAGCCTTCGAACGGCCCAAAAATCGCGACGGCGCGTGGTAGGATCGTCGACCCCGAGGTCGTCGTACGCTGGCTCGGCAGGCGATACTCACCGGCAGGCTGCTGCGAGAAGCAGCCGGTGTCCCCGTCGAATCCCGCTCCCGCAGGGAAACGCACGTCGCTCACGGCGCAGCGATTCAGGACCTCGTAGGTGAAGAGTTCCCCGCGAACGCCGCCCTTCAGCGTGAACCAGCCGATTGGCTTCACCGCTGCGTCGGCGTAGATCCCGACGTTTGCCGTCTTGGACTCCAGGTCGACTTCCTTCGCGTAGGGCACGCCGTTGCTCGCTTGAACGCGCTCCTGCACGCCCTCGGCGCGATCGCCACGGGCGAGGTACCCAAGCTCGAACTCTTGCTTCTGACCGAGGGCCTTGCCATGCCAGCGCGCGGAGCCGCGAGCGCCGATCGTCGTGGTGTCAATGGACTTGTCCAGGCGATCGCCACGCTGAGAGTGGGGATCTTGCAGAGGCTGCTGGGTATCCAGCAAGAAGCCGGTGAAGTTCTCCTGCAGGCGCATCGATCCATCGACCACGAAGACCTGCTGCTTGAAGAGCGTCTGCCCCGCCTTCTGCTCGACGTCGCTGGCGATGCTGAAGCGCGAGGCTTGACCGCCCTGCCAGGCATCATAGGTATCGTAGAATCGTTTCCTCCGGGCAGCGTAGTCGTCCTCGCGCAGGACACCCGCGCTCTTGTAGTCGACACTATACGCCTGTCCCGTGACCCGCCAGAGGCCAGTGCGCCCGATGCGCCACTCGTACTGTCCAATGGCGGAGCCACGCCGGGAAGCGCGCCCCTGGCCGAAGCCGTCCGTGTCGTAGAGCTCCGCGCCACCAAATGTGTGGTGGCTCTCGTTGGCTGGCCCCCACAAGAGGAGCAGGCGCTGCGTGTTGAAGGAGCCCGCCATGTACTTCAGCGTGAGGCCCCGTTGGTCGAGGCCGAGGCGGTAGTCGGCGGAGCCAGCGACGGCGAAGTTGCCTTGCTGAGGCTCGAATGGGCCTTCGAGCACGCGCAGCTCCTCGACTAGCTCCGGGATGATGAAGTTCGTATCCGCGTATCCGTTTCCGTGGATGTTTCCCACCTGGTTGACTGGCACGCCGTCGACGGAGAACTCGATGTCTTGACCTTCTCGCGCGTCGAAGCCACGCAGGAAGACCTGCTGAGCATGACCATCGCCGCCTTCGTTGCTGAGCATGATCCCGGGAGCCAGCTTCAGGAGATCCGCCGCGTTTCCTCGCGGAGCCTTGCGCAGCGCCCCCAGGCGGATGTTCACGTCAGAAGCGCCTCGTTGTGGCGCACGCGCACGGCCAACGACGATGATCTCCCCTTCGTCGTCCTGAAACGTCGCATGATCGTGCCCGTCGTCGGGGGTGTGCTTTTGCGGCTCCGCTTTTTTGGGGGGAGAGGACTGCTTCGGGGCCGCCGCGTCCGCCGCCGGTGGCGCCGCCGTAGCTGCTGCAGCAGGAGGCGCGGGCTTCGGCAGCTTGAAGTCGAACGGCACGCGGATCTTGGCAGCGACTGCCGTGCCGTCTTTGGTCGCCGGCTTGAAGCGCCAACGCTTGATGGCGTCGAGCGCTGCCTTGTCCAGCTCGTCACCTGCCGACTTCTCGACGACGGCATCCATCACCAAGCCATCGGTGCCAACCGTGACGAACAACACGACCTGACCTTCGTGCTTCGCGTCGAGCTCCCTCTCGGGATAGTCCGCGTCGACGCGCTGGACGACCTCGGGAGGTCGCACGTCTGTGGGTTGAGCGCTCGCGACGCCGCCCAGCGCCAACATGCCGCACAAGGGCAGAGCTGACAGCCAGCGCCGAAGCACGACGCGACTTTGCTTCGAAGGAGCGCAGCGGAAACGAGGTTGTTCTGGGGTCACGATACTCTCAATCCAGGACCAGCTGCCTAGCCGATGCTTTTGCGATTCGCAAGCCAGTGTAACAATTTCTCATTTGCAATTCAGTTGCACTTGAGAGCGTTCCTCGCTAAATGGTCTCGAATGATCGGCAAAGCAACGCTTCAGGTTGGAGCTCTGCTGCTGCTCGGAGGGTTCACCACCCTCGGCTGCAGCAGCGCGGATGACGAAACGACAGGCAGCAACGGAGGCGCGATCGTGGTCTCCGCATCGGGCGAAGAGCTCGCCCTCGAGGGCTATCCTTTCCCCCCGCAAGCGGGAGTGGAGGCGTTCTTCGGCGACGGCTGGGAAGTGAAGTTCAGCAAGGTGCTGGTGGTGATCAGCGACGTGCACCTCTCAGAGTCACCCGACACTTCGCCCACGGATCAGTCCAAGGTCGGCAAGCGTGTCGCGAGCCTCCCGGGACCCTTCGCGGTCAACCTCGCAGCACCTGGCGACTTGGTGGGCAAGGGCGGCGGCGCCGAGCGCGCTTGGACGCTGGGTCGTCTCGAGAACCAGAACCTGAATGACGGTGACGCGTTCGACGCGAGCCAGCGCTACGCGTTCGGCTATAGCCTGATCGATGCCTCCGACGAGGTGACGAACCTCCACGGCTTCGACGCCGATGACGCTGACTGGCAGGAGATGAAGCAGAAGCACTGGACGCACTTGCTCGCCGGTACTGCGACGTTCAAGGGCAGCGACTGCAGCGCGAGCAAGGACACCTACGACTTCTCCACGCTACCCACCAAGGTGAACTTCCGCCTCGGCTTCGAAGCAGACGTTTCCATGGAGAATTGCCAGAACCCGGAGAACACGGGCAGCGCGTTCGACGGCGAGGAGTTCCAGCGCGGCATCCAGGTCAAGGCGGGAGGTGAGACCACCGTCCAAGCGACGATCCACACGGATCATCTGTTCTGGGACACGGTTGACCATGGCGCCATCCCGCTATTCAATCAGTTCGCGGCCCAGGCGCAGGAGGTCGGTGGGGAGTTCCTGGTCACTACCGACGACCTCGTCGGAGTACCTCTCGCACCGGTGACCGACAGCAGTGGACAAGCGCTGCCCTGGAGGAGCTGCGTCGACTCGAGTGAGTACACGCTGCCCACGCTGCCTTCCGAGGTAACTTTCAACACGGAAGGCAATGACGCCATCACTGATCTCCACGACTTCTTGATCTTCAATGGCTCCACCATGGGCCACCTGAACCAAGACGGCCTCTGCTACGCTCCCGGCTTCGAACACAGCCACTAAGTGCGCCTCCGTGCCACCGGGTGCGCTGGGTGGGCAGAACCGTTCCCGGTTATTACGGACTTGCCCATCTCGCCGCAGAGCAAGGGTACGCATCAGGCTCTCAGGTCCTACACATTTCCGCTCGGCATGCCGTTGCAGCCTGGCATTGAGCTAAGCTTTGGCGATGGGTACCTCGCGGGCGCATTGCGCGTTGTTGGCTACGGTGTTGGTTTGTGGGGCGTTCGGCTACGCCTGCAGCAGTGGTGACTCGAGCGACGGTTCCGGGGGCTCGAGCCAAGGTGGTTCCGCAGGGAATTCGAATGCTGGTTCCGCTGGCAACGCTGGCAGCGGCGTGGGTGGGTTCAGCGGCAGCGCGGGCACCTCTGGCAGCGGCGGGGGCGGTGGCGTCGACTTGTGCGGCGGCACCCCCTGCGCGAACCACACTGGCACGAAGGAGTTCAATGAACCAAGCGCACCCACCGACCCCGGGTCGGTGTTCGGTGGTTCCTCACCCAATCCCTCTGGGACGGCGACTGATCAAGAGCCGAAGATCGTCTATCCCAGTCACGAGACGATGTTTCCCATCAACGTCTCGCGTATCCGCCACGAGTGGGCCGCCGGCGGCACGAACGATTTGTTCAAGCTGGAGTTTGTCGGCCCCAACACCAGCGTGACGGTCTACACCGGCGACACCAACTGGCTCCCCACGGAAGAAGAGTGGGACTGGATCGCGGAGAGCAACCGGGGCGGCAGCGTTACGTGGACGGTGACGGCGCTCGACCAAGCAGCGCCCAGCGCGAGTTGGCAATCGACGCCCATCACGCTGCTCTTCAGCGCGGCCGAGGTGCAAGGCGCCCTCTACTACTGGTCCACGGGGACCGAAGGCGTGATGCGCGCGGTGGTGTCTGATCCGATCCCCGTCAAGTTCTACACCGACCCCATGGGCGACGACGCGGACACCTGCGTCGCGTGTCACACTTTGTCGAGAGACGGCAAGCGCATGGCCGTCGGGTATGGGGGAGAGAAGCTCCGCGAAGTCAGCGTGCCCGACCGGGTGACGCTGGTGCCCACGAACGGTCAAGCGACGCGCGACATGTCGTGGTCCACCTTCTCCCCTGATGGCAAGCTGCTCTTGATCGCAGCCAAGGGCAAGCTGACGCTGATCGACGCGGACACCGGGCTGCCCGTTGGACCCAACAACGGTGAGGTCGCGATTCCTGGCGGAACCGTGGCGAACCACCCGGACTGGAACGCGAAGGGCGACATGGTGGCGGTCGCCCTGGGAACCGGCGGCGGAGGCAAGAGCATCGACGGCGCCGGAATCGCGCTGTTACCCTACAACTCGGGCGCGTGGGGCGCGGCCCAGGTCATCGTCCCGTCGAGCGGCAAGGACGACAACAACTTCTTCCCCTCGTGGAGTCCCGATGGTCAGTGGATCGTGTACGTCCACGCCGAGGGCGCTTCCAAGGACGCCTCCACAGCCACCTTGAAGCTGGTTGCCGGCACGGGCGGCACGCCCATCACGCTCACCCGAGTGAACGAGCGCGTGAACAACGAAGACGGCGTGATCGACATCGGTAACTCCATGCCGACTTGGGCTCCGTCGACCAAGCCGGGCATCTTCTGGATCGCGTACTCGAGCCTGCGCGCCTACGCCACGCTGCGTCCGCAAGACGACAAGGAAGATCAAATCTGGATCGCTGCGATCGACCCAACGCTCTCGACCGACAAGAGCTACTCCGGCTTCTGGGCGCCATTCCAGAGCATCGAGGAGGGCAATCATCGCGCGTTCTGGACCGTCTCCGACACGGACACGCAGTGCTTGTGTGTCGACATCTGTGGCGACAACCTCGACAACGACTGCAACGGCGTCGCTGATCCCAGTGACTGCGTGGAGTGTGGTCCGAAAGAGATCTGCGGCAACGGCATCGACGACGACTGCGATTGCGTCGTCGACGAGTGCAACGACGAGATCTGCGACAACGGCATCGACGACGACGGGGATGGGCTGGTCGACGAGAACGACCCGTCTTGTCAGGGCCCCAAGTAGGCGTTGTCGCTAACGAGCACTCACTGAATTTCGTTCAACAGTAGGGTTGCGGTCACTGAGGCCGCTTCCCATACTGCCCCCCATGGCTCAGCCGCCTTTGGATGGGGTGATTCTGATCACCGGGGCATCGTCAGGGATCGGAAGCGAACTGGCGCGTCAGCTCGCGTCGCGGGCGAAGGCGCTGGTGCTGCTCGCGCGGCGCACCGAGCGGCTCGAACAGCTCGCTCAGGAGTTGCGCTCCGCGCACTCCAAGTTGACGGTCTTCGTACAGAGTTGCGACCTCTTGGATCGTGCTGCGACGGACGCTGCGCTCGAGCGCATCCAGCGCGAGGTGGGGCCCATCGATGTCTTGATCAACAACGCGGGCCTCGGGGACATCTCGATGTTCGATCTTTCCTCGTGGGAAAAGAACCAGCGCATGCTGGACCTCAACGTGACGGCGCTGACCTACCTGTCCCATCGCCTCGTACCGGGAATGGTCGAGCGCGGGCGTGGCGGCGTGCTCCAGGTCAGCTCAGGCTTTGGACTCAATTTCATGCCCGGGTTCGCGACCTACGTCGGCACGAAGCACTACGTCACCGGCTTCACCGAGTGCTTGCGTCTCGAGGTCGCGTCTCAGGGCGTCGTGGTCAGTCAGCTCTGCCCGGGGCCGGTGCGCACCGAGTTCGAAGAAGTCGCCGCAGACTTCGAGACACCCAAGCTGCCCGAATTCATCAGCATCAGCGCCGAGCACTGTGCGAAGGCGGCGGTCGCTGGCTTCCGGCGCAACAAGGCGATCATCATCCCCGGCGCGCTGATGAAGATCACTTCCACGATGTCTGCGCTCACACCTCGCTTCGTCCTGCGCCTCTTGTACGGTCCCGCAGCCAAGCGCATGCGGGTGATGCAGAAGGCCGCGCTGGAGAACCAGCCTCGGGCCCATGGCAGCGACGCGGACCACAGCGCCCGGCTAGTCAACTAGGGGGGCGCAGCTACCCAGTCGTTCAGCCTGGAAACATTCCAGCGCGAGTTGATATCCTCCTACTGGTCATGGGGGCGGGCGGCAGGGATCAAGACTTCGAGTTGCTGGATCGTTGGCAATCGGGTGACGCGGCAGCGGGCAATGAGCTCTTCGAAGGTTACTTCGATGACATCTATCGCTTCTTCTCGAACAAGACGACGGACCCGGCTGAGCTCGTCCAGCGCACGTTCTTGGGGTGCGTGGAAGCGCGGGACCGCTTCAAGCGAAGCTCGTCGTTTCGAACCTACGTGTTCAGCGTCGCGCGCAACGTGCTTTACGGCCACTACCGAGAAAAGCGCAAAGGACAGCTCAACGTTGCCATCTCCACGATGCAAGACCTGAACCCCACGCCAAGTTCGCTCGCGCACCGGAAGTGGGAAGAGCGCCTCTTGCTCGAGGCACTGCGAAGCATCCCAATCGAGTTTCAGACGACGCTCGAGCTGTACTACTGGCAAAATCTGTCGGGCCCAGAGCTTGCGGAGGTCTTGGAGATCCCTCTGGGTACCGCGCGGAGCCGCGTGAGGCGTGCACGCGAGGCCCTGGCGGCCCGAGTCGCGGAGCTAGAAGGAGAACCCGGGCGCCTGGGGTCGACCCTGGCGGAGCTCGATGACTGGGCTCGGGGGCTACGCGCCGCGCTCAACGAGGGTTGACTCGCAGCGGGGCAAGCCACCCAGAAATTTCCTCAGGGATACTAACGCGTACCTGCGTCCTCGAAGAGCAGGTCCCTACCCCCACCGACGTCGGTCAGCAGCTGCTCCGCAGCTCGGCACTCTCGTCGCCCTTCGTCGCCACCAAGCCGGACGCCGAGTTGATAACGGGCGATCGCCGTGTCAACTTGCCGTTCGTAGCGACTGGCCTCCTGAACGGCTCGCCGCAGATGTGCAACCGCTAGCTCGGACCTCCCCAGAGCGTCAGCAGCGTAAGCGCGAGCGCGCCAAGAGGCGCCGGCGCTGAGCGGCGGGGCGTGGTCGATGATGTGTGCGAAGTACTCGACTCTGCGCATCGACGCCCCACGGACTCCGCGGCGCATGGCATTCGCTTCGAGGATAGCTCCAATCTGTGCGAACGGCGGCGCGTACATCGTCCCGAGGTAGCCGAAACGCCAAAGCTCCCTCAGCATTCGCCGATAGGTGCTGCGCGCGCCCGCGACGTCTTCGGTGTACATATCTGCCATATGACGATAGAGCAACGCGGCGCCGCGCTGAGTGTTCGGCCTGTCGCTTGCGAACAGCTGGGCAAGCTCGTCGACGATCCGAAAGCAGGCACTAAAATTTCCCCGCAGAAACATGACGTAGCCGCGCACCAGCTCCGCATGGGAAACGATGAAGGTTCCTCCTGAGTCGTCGAGGTGCCGTCGATACCACTCCTGGGCGGCATCGACCCGAGCGATGTTCTGGGAATAGACATCCGCCATCACCCCCCAAGAACGGGCCATCGCGAGCTCGGTCGTCCCTACGGACTCCGCGAAGGTGCGCTCGGCGTCAGCAAACGACTCCCGAGACCGTTGCCATTCCCCCGCCCTCAGGGCTTGCAGTCCGTCCAGGAACGCGGGCATGCCCAAGATATCGGGAGTCGCGTCGCGTCCCTCGAGCTGAGCGTCAGCTGTGCGGCGATAGCGCTCAGCGAGCGGAACACGGGCAGCACGACTTCCGACTAGAGCGAGCACCGCAAAGGTGTAGTTGCAGTTCGCTACGAGTACATCAGCCCCCGCCGCTTCGAGCTCGCGGCGCGCATTCTGCAAGAAGGTGAGTCCCGCGAGCGGGTCGACGAAGCACAACAGGATCCCAAGCTTTACGTGGTGGGTCGCCCGGGCCACGTTGGCACCCCGCCGAAGCGGCCACGGCTTCGGCAGTCGAAGCGGCCCAAGCTGATAGCGAGCTACGCTCAGCAAGGTGCGCGCCCCGAACGAGCCAAGCGGCGCATAACCCTTCGCAGCGAGCACTGCGTCTAGCTGCTTCAAGCCCAAAGCGACGTCGTTCCCAGCAATCAGCGCGTGTGCCTCGAGCAGCGCCAGACGCTGGTGTTCTTGGCCTGTCGCTTGTTGTGCCAGGAACTTCCACTCACCGGCCGCTTCGGAGTAGCGACCCGCGCGCTCCAGGGCAAGCGCTCTCGCCTCGCGCAACTCCGCGACGTGGGCGCGCACAGACGTGAGGGCGATCGCGTACATGTCCGCGGCGAGGCTGAAGGCTCGCTGTTGCTCCGCCAAACGCGCGGCGACGAGCGCCAGGTCGGCCGCTTCGTCAGTGCGACCGGCGTCGAGCAGGTGCCGTACGACGCGCTCACGAGGCACCCGAGGCGATGGTTCCCAGTGATCTGCGAGCGCCGAGTGCGCCCGACAGAGCCCTGCCTCTCCGAGTTGTTTCCTTACGGATCTCAACACGACGTCATGGTAGACTTCGACGGTCGCCAGCTCGGCGTCACCACGACCGACCCTCAGGAGCCCTGACTCGAGCAAGCCGCTGACGGACTCGAGAACGGCCGCGAGCCCAAGCCCCGACATACTAGCGAGAGCAGATAGATCGAGCCAATCGTCTGCGGCAACGCACAACGCCAGCAGCTGACGATCTCGATCGGATTTAGCGAGGATCAGAGACTCGAGCAGGCTCCCGGCGCCGCTGGCGGTGTCTTCTCCGCGCGCAAGCGCGCGTCCCAGCAACTCCGCCAGGAACGCACTGCCGTTCGCGTCCATGACGGCTCGCTGGACGGGCTCCGAGTTCGCCTCGATACCCGATACTAGGCAAACGATGTCAGCGAGAGCGCCCTGGTCCAGGCTGCTGACGGCCAAGACCTGAAAGCGCTCCTGTCGCTCGAGCCAGGCCTCAGCGACACCTGGCGGTAGGTCGTCCCGCATTACGAGCAGCACCCGCAAAGGCAAGACATCCAACCAATGGTCCAACAGCGCGATCGAGTCTTCATCCGCCCACTGAAAGTCATCAATCACGAGGGTCGTGTACGGGTAGCGCTGGAGCACCTCGCGAAAGATCGCGGCTAGGGCGTCAAACACGATTCGCCTCGAGCGTTCCCGGCTCTCGCGCTCCCAGCCAAAGAGCGCCTTGCGGACGCGTTCTCGCGCCCGAGACATCGCGAGCGACTCGTCCTGAAGCAGTACTGGGAATGCTGTCGTTGCCGTGCGGATTGCTTCGTTCAGGTCCGCAGTCGGGGTCAACGTCTCGCGAATGAGCTTGGCCAGCTCGTCAATCGCCGCGTCCAGGGCGTTGTATGCGACCCGCTCATTGGTGCGACACCGTCCTTCCAGGATGACGCGGCCATGGCTCCGCTCACGCTCCGAGAACCACTTCAGCAGGGCGCTCTTGCCGACACCGCTCCGCCCCCTCAGGACGAGCGGGCGATGATCGGTTTGATCCGCCCACTCGCAGAGCTGCTGCTGGATCCGCTCTCGGCCAACTAGCTTCACGCGAGCTTCGCTCCTGGGCGACACCACTTCGGCCTCACGCCCGCTGAGCGCTGCAGCGAGCTCCGCGACCGACGGACGATCCCCGGGAGACTTGGACAGCATGCGGTCCACAGCGCTGGCGAGCCAAGGGGACACATTCGGCGCCACTTCGCTCAAGCGTGGGGGAGTGTCGCGCAAATGCGCCGAGAGGATTGTCGCTCGGCTCCCCTCAAACACTGGAGCGCCGGCCAACACCTCAAACAGCAGGCACCCGAGGGAGTACACGTCCACCATGGGTGTGACCTTTTCCCCTCGGATAACTTCAGGCGCCATGTACCCTGGAGTTCCCGCGACACTGGCGTCCGTCCCTAACCGCGCGAGGACTCCGAAGTCGAGCAGCTTGACCACATGGTCCCGGTCCACCAGCACATTGCTGGGCTTGAGATCGCGATGCACAATCTCACGGGAATGGAGGTAGGCTAGCGCGCTCAATAGCTGCGGCAGCGTGTGTTCAACGTGCGCAAGCGTATTATCCCCACGGCAATAATCTACGTAGTTGGGCCCGTCTACCCAGTCCATCGTGAAGTAGGGGCCGATACGATCCTCACCGAATTCGTGGACCCGGACCAGGCTCTGGTGACGCAAGGCCTCGAGAGCGCGAAACTCCTGCTTGAATCGCAGCAGGTCCGCTCGAGGCGTGGCATGGATGCGCTTTCTCGCGACCTGGCGCTCGAATCGCTGGTCGACCACCAATTCGACCAATCCCATCGCGCCTTCCCCCAGCACGCAGATCACCCGGTATCCGTCTCGACTCGCCTCCTCCCCCACGAACAACGCTCCTCCTCGGGCGATAGTGACGAACGAGGATAAATCGATCACTCGCCGGCGAACACCTCTCACCCCCAGCAGAACCTTCGGAAATCGGTGATCGACACGGGGTGTCGCGACACTACCCAGGGGATTCGGGGGTTGTGATGAGGTTGATAGGAAAGGCGAGTGTTCTACTCGGCTGTTGCGGGGTGAGTGCGTGCGTGGTCGTGCCCAACGATGGGGCAACCGACGCAGGGGCTGCGGGCGCCGGCAATGTAGGAGGCAGCGGTGGTGTTGCGGGTTCGAGCACGAGCGGAAGCGGGGGGCTCCAGAGCGGGGGCAGCGCCGGGGCGGCGGTGGGTGGCAACGCTGGTGCAACGACGGGCGGAACCGCTGGAACTTCCTCCGGATCAGGGGGAACAGGCGGAAGCGCGGGAGGGACCACCGGTGGGATTGGAGGTTCCGGAACGGGTGGCGTAGGCGACGTGATCGATCAGAGCGGCGGCACCGTGGTCGCCAGTGACTCCAGCATCGCCGGTGCGCAAGTGGAGATCCCGGCCGGAGCCCTCAGCACCCCAGTGCTGATCAGCGTCACGCCCGGCAGCGACGTAACGACTCAGGATGCCCGCGGGCCGGCGGTCAAGTTTGGGCCCGACGGGACCACCTTTGCCGCGCCAGTGAACGTCAGCGTGCCGATCACGGACGCCACGGGTCAGCTGATCCTGATCAAAAGGAACGACCAGACCGGCGCGCTGCAGTATTTGGAGAACGTAAGTATATCCGCAGGGATACTCACGGCGAAAGTCAGTTCATTTTCCACCATGCAGGCAGCCGCGTGTGTGCCGAACGGCTGCGGCGGCTGCACACCCCTGCCCTCACTCGGGCTCAGCTGTGGGACCTGCGGCACCACGCTGTGCCACCCGACAGACCCCAATCAAACGAGCTGCGATCAGGGACTCTGTAGCTTCTCTGCGGTCAGCGTCGGTGAGTCACACACTTGCATCACGCGAACAGACGGCAGCGGCTCGTGCTTTGGAGTCGGCACGACCGCGGGTGCGGTGCAACTCGCAGCAGGCGCGCTCCCCGCTCAACGAATCGTCGCCGGTACGAACTACAGCTGCGCCCTGAGCCCAGCCGGCACCGCGAGTTGCTGGGGCTCCGGCCCGAGCAACACCCCCAGCACCGTCTTCGACGACTTGCAGGTCGGGAACCAGTGGGCCTGCGGGCTACGTTCGAGCGACCAAGGCATCGAGTGCTGGAGCAACAGCACAGTGACGCCACCTGCGGGCACTGGGTTCCAAAGCCTCGCGTTGAGCGGCACCGCGGCGTGTGCGATCAACGCCACCGGAGCGATCGAGTGCTTTGGCAGCTTCGCTTCTCAAATTCCAAGCGGCAATTTCACTCGGGTACGTGCGGGCGATACGCTGTTCTGCGCACTGACCGCCTCGGGTCAGGTGCACTGCTTTGGCGGTGGACTCACCGGCGGGCTCGCTCAGTTCGCGGCCTTGAGCAGCACAACCTACAAGGACGTCGCTATCGACCAGGAGGGCATTTGCCTGATCCTCGCGGATGACAGCGTGGAGTGTCACGCGCGACAGGCGACGCCGATTGTCCCGCCAGCGGGGAGCTTCGTCAGCCTGTCTGGCGCTGGCTTGCGCTTCTGCGGCGTGCGCAGCGACAACCGCGTCGAGTGCTGGGGTGACAACAGCTATGGAGCAGCGCAGCCGCTTCAACGCCGATATGGCGAGATCGCCGTAGGCGAGTCCGCTGGATGCGGGCTCGCAGCGGGTGGAGCCCTGGACTGCTGGGGCACGACGAATAGCGGCCAGACGCCGAGCGGGACGTTTTCAGAGGTGCGCGCGGCGTCGCGCTACCTATGTGCTCGCGATGGTACTGGCCAAGTCAGCTGTTTCCAGGAGGCACCGGGCACGGCACCCGCGCCTGGCGCCGCGCTCACGTCTTTCGATGTCAGCAACGCCAACGGGACGACGAACTTCGGTTGCGGTCTGTTGCCAGATCAAACGATCAGCTGCTGGGGGTACACGGGTGCCGTCATACCAACTGGTAGCTACCTCAAGCTCAGCCTCGGCGGAACTCGCCTGTGCGGGATCCGTGCGGATGAAACCGCGGCTTGCTACTCGCTCGCTAACGGGTCGCAATACACCACGCCTTCCGGACAGTTCAGCGACATCTGCACAAACGAGGGAGCGCTGACGTGCGGCGTGCGTAAGGGAACCGGGACGCTGGACTGCTGGGACACCTCAGGCAGCCCCTTGCAGATCGGCCCTGGGCAGTTCCTGGTGCCACCAGCGGGAACGTTCAAGCGCGTGGTGTGCGGCAGCCAGACCGGAAACAACGCATGCGCTCTGGCGACAGACGACACCGTACATTGCTTCGGCACGGATGCGTCTCTCGGTCAGCTGAGCGCGCCTGCGGGCACCTTCTCCAGCATCGACTATTTCCGCACGGCGGCGTGCGGAACCCGGTTCGACGGCAGCGTCAGTTGCTGGGGTGCCCTGGTGCGTTCGCCCTGATATGACAAAAGCGACGTCTCGCGCTGATCGTTCGCCGACCTCGAGACACTACCGAAGCGTGACTCACTTGAACTCAAGTTGGTGCCGGACGGTACCGCTGCTGACGGCGCTGGGGGTTTGGAGCTGGTCAGCAAGCGCGCGCGCAGACTACGCGGACGACTTCGCGGTGTGCAGCGACCGCTACTTCGCTGCGAACGGCGGGACCTTCGACTGCAACATCTGTGGAGTCGACGCGGGATGCACCGGAAGCGACTGCCACTGGGGCTCACTGAACACCACCGCCACGGATAGCAGCGCCTTGTCGGCGACGCTGAACGCCGGCTTTCAGCTTTACTGCGCCAACGCCGGCGGCTCGATGGTGGCCTCCGCGGCCCCAGTAGGTGCCCAAGGCATGGCGCTCGATCGCGCATTCCGCGGTCGTTCGAAGGATGGCTCGCTGAGCCTTGGCGGATTGTTCGAGTACGCAAACTTCGATGGAGACGTGCAGAGCTACGGTCTCGCCGCGCCCGTGAGCTGGCAGCGCTCCTTCACCAGCGACGACACCGACCTGGACCTTGCCGGGGCGCTCATCGCCGCACGCAGTGACTTGCTCACTCAGTTCGGAGTCGCGGTCCACCCCGCCGCTCGATATTTTCCCTCTGGCAACGCTAGTTCGAAGACCGTGTTTGGTCTTTCAGTGCCTGTTCAGCTGATCGCGACCACGGGAGATGCGATCGATACATCGCTCGTCTACCACGCAGGCATCGGTGGCCTGGCTGGCTGGTCCACGAGCGATGGTTTTGGCGTCGGCGCCGCAGCCGACCTGATCTACACGGGCGGTTTTCAGCTACCGATGCAGGTCGTGGGGCGCTGGTCCACGAAGATCGCCGGAGCTGACGTAGCGTTTCAGCCAGGGCTTAGCCTCAACCCAATCGGAGGTGGCTTCAGTACCCTGCAACAGAACCTGCTATTCGGCTGGGATATTGGTAGTTGGATCCTGGGCGCAAGAGTCTTCCGTATTGGAGACGACGGCTGGATAGTCGGAGCCGGCGCGTCGAGTTCGGAGGAGTCGCGAGCCGCTAAGCTCGCCCGTGGGACATCCGACGACTACGCCCGCAGCAAACCTGGAGAACCGCAGCCAGCAACGGCGAACGCAACGCCGGGTGGTCTGACCGACGCAGCCGTGAAGGAACGGCTGGCGGCCATGGTCCAGGCGGAAGTGTATGGTGACGCGACTGGCAGCGCACGCCTGCGGGCGACGATCGCCCAAGCGCTCCGCGAACGGTCGATCAACCCAAATATTGGCGGTTCCGCTCTCACTTCTGGTCCCGCCATCGTCGACCCCACACAGGCGAACGCTGCCCGCATTTCCGCGCGGGTTCCCCTAGCAGTCAGCGTCTACGCCGCGGCGCAACCCACCGGGAGCCTACGCGTCGTACTCCTGGTCACCGGGCGCGGCGTCGTCGCGCGCCGGGAGCTGGTCGTCGAACCGGGCCAGCTCGAACCCCAGGTCCTCGGCACGCTGCGAACACTGTTCGCGCGCCTCGACCTACGGGGCCTGCAGGACGCCACCCCGGTCTATCATCCGCCGCCTACGCCGCCACCGTCGCCACCAACTCCGCCGGAGCCCACCCCAGCGCCGGAACCCCCCGAAATGCCGGAAACGCCGGCTCCCCCCGATGCGCCACCCACCGCGCCAGGCTGCGGAAAGGACACGGACTGCAAAGGCGATCGCATCTGCAAGGAGGGCCAATGCGTCGACCCTTGACGGCCGCCATCGGATTCGCCGTTCTATTACCGTGCGGCAACCTGTGGGCTCAGCCTGCGCCGGAGGACGGAGCCCCCGAGCCCCCCGGCGCGGAACCCGTCCCTGAGGCACCAGTCGAGCCTGACCCAGGCCCACCTCCGCAGCCTCCAGCGCCGCAGCCTCCAGCATTGCCAACGCTGGTCCCTCCCCCGACCCCGCCCCAAGTATTCCGGCTCAAGAACGGCAGCAGCGTCCAGGGTTGGGTGGTCGAGTCTCACCCAGGTCAGGAACTGATCATCCTCACTGAAGACGGGTGGACGCTTAGCGTGCCCTGGCAGCACGTCGGGCCACCTCCCGCTACGCCAGGTCCCGATACGAGTTCGACACCCGATGCCACGAGTGCGGCCGAGGAGAAGCCGAGGGATGCCTCCGCTGCTCCGACGGGTATACGACTCGGAGCGCGAGCGGGAGTCGCTCTCCCGTTCGGAAGCATCAAGAAGAACACCGACCTCTCCGATGGTTTCGGGATTGGACTGCCGCTGATCCTGGAGGTCGGTGGTCAAACGAGCGCGCTCTACTTTGGCGTCTACGCAGGCTATCAAGCTAATTCCTCCGGGAAAGAAGTATCTGACGACTGCGATGCCTCGGACTGCTCGCTGTACGGAATTCGCCTGGGGCTCACGTTGGAGGGTCGCTTCGCCGACTCCGGCAACCAGTTCCCTTGGGCAAGCTACTCCATCGGTTTCGCGGGTGACGAAATCGACGTAGAGGAAGGTGGAGTCACCCGCCAGCACGCTTGGGGCGGCATCGACTTCGCAACCATTCTAGCTGGACTCGACTTCCGTGTTGGTGACCGTTTCCTTGCGGGTCCGTTTGGAGGCGTGTCGCTCTCCTACTACATCTACGACGTCGACGCGATTGACGGCCGCGGGGAGACAGACGCCATCAACCACGGCGCGGTTCACGGCTGGATTCAGCTGGGCGCGCGGGCGGCGGTGCTGCCCTGAGGAGTATCGGATGCAACGATTGATGCCAGGACTAATGTTGCTCGGCGCTGGCTTCCTTGCGGGAACGTCCGGCTGCGGGGTGATCTTCGGCGCAGAGTCGGGGGAGGCCTTGGCATGCGGCGACACCGCGTGCTCGACGAACACCGACTGCCTCCCCACCGACTGCGAGTGCAACGACGGAAGCACGAATCCCGTCCTTTTGTGTCTAACGTCGAACGGTTGCTGTGCCACCCCCGAAGATACGTGCCGTCAGCATTGCTCGTCGCGTGGAGGCTGGGTCGGCGATGGCTCCGGGGGCTCGAGTGGTGGCTCCGGGGCGAGCGGCGGGAACGCTGGCTCGAGTGGCTCCAGCGGTTCCGCGGGGAGTAGCGGCTCATCGTCCCGCCCGAGTCCAGGTGACGAATGCATTCAACCGCAGCGCGTGACCTGCGGTTGTGACGGCATGAACCCACTGTGCAATGCGCTGCTCCAATGCAACCTTGGAACCCTCGAATACGTCGGGGAGTGCGACCCGGGTGTTACCTGCCTCACGTCGCAAAGCCTCGCAGGTTGCGGAACGACGACATTCTATACACCCTACGCCGGACACGGTTCCGCCTGCACGGTGCCCTCATACGCCTGCACGACCGACGGGCGAGCATTGCTGCACTGCGACGGGCTCAGCTGGAATCAAGACAACGAGTGCCCACTGGGGACCAGCTGCCAAGCCATCCCAGCGAGTGACCCAGGCTGCAGCAGCTCGACCTTCTGCGTAGGCTGCCGCTAGCCCCATAAACACAAGGAATTGCTAGATAAAGCAACGCTTCCCCTAAAACTCCCTGGCCCACCCAACCCAATAGTGTAAATTATACACCATGAGGGCTTTGGTCCGCTCCGGGGGAACGGTCGGGTTGCAACAGGTGGCCATGCCAGCGCCGACGGCTGGTCACGCACTGGTGCGGGTGATGAGCGCCGGCCTTTGCCGCACGGATTGCGAGGTCGCGGCGGGAAGGCTGAGCACCCGGGATCCACTGATCTTGGGACACGAGTTCTCTGGCATCGTGGAGTCGTCCGCTGCTGGCGGCAGCATCACGGCGGGTGAGTCGGTCGCCTGCATGCCCTTCGTCGCTTGCGGTCGCTGCGCTGCTTGCAAGTCAGGCGCCGACTGCAGCAAGAAGCTTCAGCTCGGGGTCGATCTCGACGGCGCGTTCGCGGAGTTCGTCAGCGTCCCCGAGACGTGCCTGCGTCCCCTCCCCCGCGACCTCGACTTTGCGGCGGGCGCGTTCGCCGAACCCGTCGCGGCGGCGATGGCCGTGCTCGACCTGGGTCTCCCAAGGTGCGAGCCAGGAGTGGTCCTAGGGAGCGGACGCATCGCGGAGCTAACTCACCGCGTGCTCCTCGCCGCAGGCTTCGAACGGGTGACTCTGGCAGAGCCGAGCGCGACCCACGCCGAGGGCTCCCAGTCATTCTGCGTGGAAACCCGCGCCGACTCGCAGCTGATCCGCAGCGCGCTCCTCGCGCTCGCGCCTGGAGGCGCACTGGTATTGAAGAGCCGCTCCCACCGCCCAGTGGAACTCGATATTGGGTTGTGCGTCCGAAAGCGCATTCGCCTGCTCAGCGCCGACTACGGCGACATGGATCTCGGCTTGCGCTGGGTCGCCGAAGGGCGCCTTCAAGTCCGCGACCTGTTCGCGCCAGCAGCGCCGCTCGAAGCGTTCGAGGACGTCTTCGCACGCGCGGCGCAGAGTGAGCGCCAGAAGCTCTTCTTCAACCTCGAACGAGGCTGAGCGCCAGCGCCATGTGCGGCATCGCGCTGATCTTTAGCCCAGCAGGCGGCCTCGATGTGGTGTCGCTTCGCCCGGCGCTCGACAGCCTGGCGAGCCGTGGCCCCGACGGCAATGGTTGCTACGTGTCGCCTGACCGCCGCTTCGCGCTCGCTCACACGCGGCTGGCAGTGATGGACCCAATCGGTGGCGCTCAGCCGCTCACATCGGGCCCCTGGGCGGTCGCAGCCAACGGCGAAATTTACGGGAGCGAACTCAGGCAGGCGCTGGAGGCGGAGGGCGCCCGTTTCCGCACGAATTCAGACAGCGAGATCTTGCTTCACGGTGTCGCCCGCTGGGGCAAGGCGATCTTTCAACGCCTCAACGCGGAGCTCTGCGCGGTCGCGTACAACGCAGACACGGGGCGGCTCTGGGCGTATCGCGATCGCTTCGGCGCGCGCACGTTGGTCTACGCGTGGCACCAAGGCTCGCTCTACCTCGCGAGCACCGCCGCAGCGTTGTTCGCGCTCGGCGTACCCAGGGCCTGGGACGAAGAGGCCATGAGCCTCGGCCTGGCCATGCAGTACCTCGCGCCGGAGCGCACGCCCTTCGCAGGCGTGCGCATGCTGCCACCCGGGCACTTGCTCTCACTTCGAGCACAAAGACTCGAACTCGAAGACTGGGGCGCCGCTGACTTCGACTCCCCGGAAGTCAGCGAGTGCAGCGAGGCCGAAGACGTCGAACGGTTCCGCGAGGTTTTCCTCAGCAGCGTCGAGAAGCGCCTGATCAGCGATGCGCGAGTGTGCTTTCACCTCTCGGGCGGTGTCGACTCAGCGGCAGTCCTCGGTGCGACGCGGGAGCTCCAGCGCCGCGGTCGCACCTCGTTGAGCGAGCTGGTGACATTCACCGCGAGCTTTCCAGGGAGTCCGCTCGACGAGCTGCGGCTGGCTCAGGCCAGCGCCGCTGCGGTCGGAGCGAGGCACGAAGTCGTGAGCCTCACGCCGCTCGATCTGGTCCACGGGCTCGAAGCGGCGGCGACGGCTGGTGAGGGCTTGGCCGTGAATGGGCACCTGGTGGCTCACCATGCGCTGGACCGCGCCATTGCCGCTGCCGGCTTCAAGTCGGTGCTCTCGGGGGAGGGCGCGGATGAGCTTCTGTACGGCTACCCGCACCTGCGCGCGGACCTCGGAGTGCTGCCTCCACCGGATCCCGACGGCAACGGTCTGGAACAGGCGGTGCGCGGATTGATGCTGACAGAGCGCTCGGAGCTCGACGGCGCACGCACTGACTCTCGCCTCGACCCTCACCCCCTGGAAACTCGGCTGGGCTGCATGCCGACCTTTCTACAGGCGAAGCTCGAGCTCGGCGCACGGATCTGCAGCCTGAGCAATCAGGGGCAGGCGGCGCGCTCTCGACTGGCGCTGGGGGCCTTCGCGGAGCGGCCAGAGCTTGCTCGACTTCGGGGACGAACACGCGTGGACATCGGGGCGACGCTGTGGACGCGGCTCGCGCTTGGTGGCTACATCTTGCCCACGCTGTCGGACCGCCTGCTCGGCTCTCAAGGGCTCGAGTCACGGCTCCCGTTCCTCGATGCCGAGCTGTATCGCCTCATGAGTCGCCAGCCGATCGGGCGACGTATCCGCAATGGCGAGGAAAAGTGGCTACTGCGGGAGGCCGTGCGGGGCTTCGTACCCGAGGCGATTCGCACTCGACGCAAGCACCCCTTCCTGGCACCGAACTTGACCGAACACGCCGAGGTACGCGCTGCACTGCGCACGCTACTAGAGCCCGAAGGATTTTCCGCGCGGACTTTCTTCGACCCGCGCGCGGTGACAGCGCGCCTCGACGCCCTCGAGGGGGCGCCGCCAGAGGCACACCGAGCCTGGGGGCCGCCGTTGTTTTTGGTTGCCACGGCCCACGCTCTGGGTCGAGCCTTTGGCTTGGAGGGAGGATGAGCAACGAACGCGATCTTTGGGTGAGGGACTTCTATCAACACCCGCTGACCCAAGCGGTGCTCACCCAGGGAGAAGCCACCGCGCGCATTGCCAGCCAGCTGTGGGCGTGGCTCGAGCTGGCCCCCGGGGCGCGCGTCTTCGACCAGTGCTGCGGCGACGGGAGCTTGAGCCTCGAGCTCGCGCGACGCGGAACCTGCGGCTACGGGGTCGACATCAGCGAGCTATTCATCGGGACGGCACGGCGAATGGCGACCGAAGCAAACCTCGACGTCGAGTTCAGCGCCGCGGACGCCAGCACCTGGCACTCGCCGCAGCCTTGTGACGCCGGCTTCAACTGGGGAACGGGCTTTGGCTGTTTCCTGGAGGATTCACAGAACCAGGCAATGCTCGCCGCAGCGGCCGCCAGCCTGAAGCCGGGCGCGCTGTTCGTGCTGGACTACTACAACGTCGCTGGCGTGCTCGCGAGCTTCAAGCCGGAGTTCAGCTACACCCGCCAGCGGGGCGAGCGCGACGCGGCGGACCATCGTGAGGTGCAGATCACGCGTACCTCGGAGCTCGACCTCAGGCGCGGCGCGTTGCATCAGATCTGGCGACTGCAAGAGGCCGGGCATGCGCCGACGGAGCTACCCCGCACCACCACCCGACTCTACCTACCTCGCGAGCTGTGCGGCATGCTCGAGGCAGCGGGCTTCGCGCCGCTCACGCTGTTTGGCAGTGCCGAGGGTGAAGTGCTGAGCCTCTCGAGCCCGCGCTGCTTGGTGCTGGCGAGGCGTGTATGAAGCTGGCGTCTGGGGCGACACGCTGGCAGAGCCTCCCGGAGTTGCTCGTCGAGTCAGCGGCGCGGCGGTCGGATTCGGTCGCGATTGTTAGCCCCACGGAAACAATGAGCTACGGCGAGCTCTTCTCAGACGCGCTGCGCCTGGCTGAGCGGCTCGCTCCGGCCAGAGGCCAGCTGGTTGCCATCGCGCTCCCCAAGTCAAGGAACCTAGTCGTCGCTTGGCTCGCGTGCTGGTTCGCCGGAGCAGCGTTCTCCACGCTCGATCCAAGCCTGCCCCGAGCGCGCGCGATGGGGATCTTGGAGCGCTTGCGACCGAGGTTGCTCCTCAGAGGCGCCGGGGGAACCAGCTGTGACGGCAGCGGGATCCCAGAGCTCTCGCTCAGCGATCCCAAGCACGCACGGGCGACACCCGATTGGGATGAAGCGCTTCGGCGCGCCCGACGTGAGCCCGAGGAGCTAGCCTACGTGTGCTGGACGTCTGGCTCGAGCGGCTCGCCAAAGGGCGCGATGCTCGAGCACCGTGGGCTTCCCCACGTGATCGCCGATCAGGTGCGCGCCTTCGAGCTCGATCCAAGCGCTCGTTCGCTGTGGCTCCTCAAGCCCGCCTTCGACGCGAGTCTGTCCGATGTTTTTTGCTGCTTGCTGGCCGGCGCTGAGCTGCATCTCGCGCCAGAGCTAGACTCCGCGTTCACCCAAGAGCGGCTGCTCCGTGCCCTCGAGGAGCGCGGCATCACTCACGTGGACTTGCCTCCCAGCTTGCTCCCTCGCATCCCCGCGGATCAACTCCCGAGCAGCCTGCGTTCAGTGATCATCGGAGGCGAAGCTCCCGACTTTCCCTCGGCAACGGCGTGGGCGCGCAAGCTCACGTTGATCAACGTGTACGGCCCAACCGAGTGCAGCATCTGCACGAGCCTGCTCTACTGGCGCCCCGGCTATCAGCGAGCGTACATCGGTGAGCCGTTGTCGGCGGTGGAGTACCGAGTCGGTGCTGAGAACGGCGACGAGGGCGAACTTTGGATCGCTGGAGAGCAACTCGCTCGTGGCTACTGGCAGGCGCCCGAGCTCGACGCCAAGCGCTTTGTCGAGCATGCCGGCAAGCGTTGGTACCGCACGGGGGATCGCGTGCGCCGCGACGACGCGCAGCTCTACTTCGTCGGACGGATCGATCGTCAGCTCAAGTGGCGCGGACAGCTGATCGCCCCGGAGGAGGTGGAGGCAGAGCTGGTCCGGAGCGGCGCTTGCTCCCGCGCCTACGTTGGGGTGCATCAGGACCGTCTCGTCGCCGTGGTTCTCGCTGACGCTGCGGCAGAGCCCACCCTACGCGCTCATCTGAGCGAGCGCCTGCCGCGCTGGATGCACCCGACGGACTACCGCTTCCAGCTTGACCTCCCGGAAACGCTCAGCGGCAAGCTAGACCTCGCGAGCTTGTTCACGCAAGCCAACAGCGAGCTGTCGTCGTCTCCTCGAAGTCTGCTCGAGATTGTGCGCGCACAACTGGGTCACGTGGACCCGAGCAAGAGCTACTTTGCCCAAGGCGGTGACTCCCTCGGCGTGCTCGAGGTGCTGAGCCAAGCGGAGAGCCTGGGTCTCCGACTCAAGCCAGAACAGCTCGCCTCGGATCGTCCGCTCGGCGCGCTGCAGGCGGGCGACGCTCAGGCAGTGGACACCGCGTCGGGCGCTTTCCTCGACGCAGACGCGCGTGCTTGCTTGGAGCGCGTCACGACAGCTATTCCACGAGGCAATTCAGGCGAGCAGGCATGGACGCTAGTCACCGGCGCCACGGGCTTCCTCGGAGCGCGCAGTTTGCTGTCGCTGCTCGAACAGGATCCAGCCCGCCGCTACGTCGCGCTCGTGCGCGCCCAGAGCCCCGAGCAGGCCCGAGAGCGCCTGCGAGCGGCTTGCGATGCGCACGCGCCAGGAGCGTTCGCGCGCCTGAGTGGTGAGCGTCTGCGCTGCCTGACGGGCGACGTGTCGCGGACTGATCTAGGGCTCAGCGAGGAAGCCTACGCGTGGCTCCTCGCCAACACTCACGAGGTGATTCACGGCGCCGCCCGCGTCAATTTGGTGCTGCCCTACGCGGTGATGCGCCCGGCAAACTTGCTGGGCACCGCGGAGGTGTTGCGGTTCTGTCGGTTGGCGCAGGTCTCACGACTGCATTACGCCTCGACGTTGTCCGTCTTTGCGGCCACCGATCGTTGCCACACGGAATGCTTCGAACGTGACTCGCTCGACCTCGCAGCGCAAGTCAGCGGTGGTTACGCCCAGAGCAAATGGGCGGCAGAGCGCCTGCTCGAACTCTGCGCCGATCAGCTGCCCATCAGCTGCTATCGCTTCGGCTTGATCACGGGCGACAGCCACACCGGCTACGCTCCGAGTGACGACTGGCTCACCCGCGTCAGTCGTGCCTTCATCGCCCTCGGGTGCGCACCTTCGGCCGAACTCGCCTTCGACTTGACGCCAGTGGACTACGCCGCGCACGCATGGGCCTCGCTGATTGGCCGTGCTCAGCCTGCCGCCTTCACTCGCTACCACGTGAGCAACGGCAGCGTCAGCCTCGCGCGCTGGGTTGCCGCTCTGAACGAAGCCGGCGCACCCATCAAGCAAGTCCCCACGGAAACATTCGAGGCGCGCCTTGGCGCTCACACGGTCCGCACCGAGCAAGCCCACCTCACCCTCGCGACCACCCGCAGCTCTCAGCCCTCACGCCTCGACGCGCGCCGTGGCCTCGATCTCTTTCAAGCAACCGGCGTGCGCTTCGATTGCAAGCACGCCGAGGAGCAGCTCGCGGGTTTGGGGGTGAGGCCGCCAGGTGCCACCCAAACCCTCCTCGAGAACTACGCAGCCCACCTCCTGGAGGGCGCCCGTGGCTGAGGCACTCGTGCTCGGCAAATTCATGCCCCCACACGCTGGTCATTTGCACCTGATCGCGTTCGCGCAGCGCTTCGCCGGCAAGGCACGGGTAGTCGTGGAAGAAATCCCCGAGGAACCGATTCCCGTCGCGCTACGCGCAGGCTGGCTGCGCGAGCTGTGCCCCGAGAGTGAAATCCTCACGCTTCACGACAAGAACCCCCAGGAGCCCTCGGAGCAGTGCCCAGACTTCTGGCAGATCTGGCGGGAGAGCCTGCTGCGCGTCCTCGGGCGCCCTCCAGCCTACGTGGTCGCCTCAGAAGCCTATGGCGGCCGCCTGGCGGCGGAGCTCGGCGCGCGCTTCATTCCCCTCGATGGGTGGCGCAGCGCGCTCCCAATCTCTGCAACCGCGATCCGCAAAGCACCCTGGGAGCACTGGGAGTACCTGCCAGCTCCCGTGCGCGCACATTTCGCAGCGCGTGTTCGGCTCATGGGCGCTGAATCCACCGGGAAAAGTCAGCTCGCGAGGCGCCTCGCCGAACACTTCCAGACGCGCGCAGTACCTGAGTTCGCCGAGAGCCTGCTGCGCGCCGAGCCCGCGCGCGAGCTCACCCCCGAGCTGCTGCTCGACTTCGCCAAGGGTCAGCTCGCCAGCGAGGACAGCCTAGCTCGCCACGCGAACCGCCTCCTGGTCTGTGACACGTGCGCAACCACCACCGCGCTCTGGCATGAGTTGCTCTTCAAGGCTCCTCACCCCCAAATCCAGAGTCTCGCGCGTGACCGACGTTATGCGCTGACCCTCGTGTGCAAGCCGGATGTGCCGTACGTCGGTGATACTCATCGCGTCGCCGAGACCACCCGCGGGCCCTACCATGCGCTGCTGACGCAATCGCTCTCCCACGACGAGCCAGTCATCCACCTGAGCGGCGACTGGGAGGCGCGCTACCAAGCTGCGCTACAGGCCGTTCAACGCGCGCTCCCGTGGGCGGCCGCGCAAAGCACCCAGTAGCGCTCACACCAGATAGCGCAGCGGCACGAACTCCCGCCGCACGCGTTCCAGCGCGCCTCCGGAGCCGTTGTCAACGTTGCGCGCCCCACGCACCCCGGGTGTTACCGTACGGAAGTCGAGGCTCACGCGACTGGATCCAGCCACCGGATTCGGCAGCGTGCGATGCAGGTGCGCCGCGGAGAACAGCAGCAAGTCGCCAGCTTCGAAGTCGAAGCGCACCGGGGTCGTCTGAGGCTCATACCGGGTCGGCGCCGGGTAGTCGTCCAGCGCGGTGCGGCCATGCCAGCCCACGCGCTCCATCCAGTCGCCGTAGTCGAAGCTCTGCGAAGTGTTCTCCACCTCGCGATCGAAGTGCTCAGGGTAGAACGCAAACGCTTGCTCCACAGGCGTCTTGAAGATCGGGACCCACCAGTTGATCTGTGACTCCGGGCAGGCGTACCAGGTGTCGCGATGCACCACGAAGAGAGGCGCGGCCTCGGGGCGTTGCTCCGCCTCGTGGTTGATCACCCGCAAGCGCGGCGCGTCCACGCAGGTCACCGCGTCGAACCCAGCTGCAGAGATGATCCGTGCGGCAAGTTGATGGAGCTTGGGGTCTGAGTACAGGCGCTCACGCAGGTCGGCCAGCTTCGAGAACTCGAGCAGGCTGCAGGGCCACAAGCTCAAGTCATCCCAGTTTGTTTCCAACTCTGGGAAGCAAGCACGTATCTCGGCACGCACCCGCGCAACGAGCTCCGCAGTCAGTGCGTTGCGTTGAAACACCACGAGGTCACCCGCGTGAACCCGCCGCTCGAGTTCACCGCCAACCAACTGCTCCGTCTCGCCCGGCGCCTGGCTCTTGGCACGGAAGTGATGCCGTAGCTGAAACCCGCCCATGACGCATGCTACCAATGAAACCGCTGGGCGCTCTCCGCAAAGCCGGACCAACGAGTCGCGTTCTCAGCCTCAGGTGTTTCCATCCCGATATTCGAGCGCGCACCCTGACTTGACCCACTGAGTCAAAAGACTCCGATCCACCCACCTACTCCCACCCGTTAAGCTGGATCCGACCCGAAACGGAAAAGTGCCCGCTCTGACTCGAGCCTTGGCGCTAAGATCTAGAACTGGTGCGGCACGACTCGTCCTCCGATCTCCGAGTTCAGTTCCGAAACCGGCAAGTGGTGAGACCCATCACGCCGACGGACCTGCCGGACTCGCACGCGTCCACGCACACACCCACGCCGCTGGTTGAGCCTGAGACCAACAGCTGGCTCGACGGCCGGTACAAGGTTGGGCGCCTGCTCGGCAAGGGCGCGATGGGCGAAGTGCGGCTCTGCCATGACTGCGTGGCGGGGCGCACGGTCGCCGTCAAAACCATGACGCTCCGCACGTCGAAGAAGCCGGAGCTACGTCGGCGCTTCGAGCGCGAGTGCCTCATCCAGGCGCAGCTCGAGCATCCGTCGATCGTCCCTGTCCACGAGATCTCGCAAACCAAAGCCGGCGTTCCGTACTTCGTGATGAAGCGCGTCCACGGCAAGACGCTCGCTGACGTGATCACCAAGCTGCGTCAAGGGGACCTCGGCACCGAGCGGGATTTTCCGCGCAGCAAATTGCTTGCGGTGTTTGCTTCGGCGTGTCAAGCGGTAGCGTTCGCCCACAGCCGCGGGGTCGTGCATCGCGACCTCAAGCCGTCGAACATCATCGTCGGTGACTTTGGCGAGGTTTACGTCATCGACTGGGGCGTCGCGAAGATCCTCGACCCGGAGGACGAAATCCGCTGGAGCGGCGTCGGCATGGAGAGTGAGCCGCCTCGCCCGGATGACACCGGAGTGGGCGTGCAGCTGGGTTCCCCCGGGTACATGCCTCCGGAGCAAGCGCTGGGGAGAAGCGCGGAGGTGACTCCCGCGGCTGACGTCTACGCGCTCGGGACGATCTTGTTCGAGGTGTTGACGCTCGATCGCATGCACACCGGCGACACCACGGAGGAGCTGCTCGACTCCACGTTGCGCATCACTGATCGTCGCCCCAGTGAGCGGGCGCCGAACGCGCGCATTTCCGAGCCGCTGGACGAGCTGTGCGTGCGCGCGACCAAGCTCGAGTCTCGCTTGCGCTTCAAGCACGCCGGCGAGCTGGTGAAAGAGCTGGAAAAGATCATCCACGACGACGCGGAACGCGAGCGTCGGCGCGAGGCGGCCCAGAAAGAGCGCATTGCCGCGCGGATCGCGATGGTTGGAACTCACCCCGGTGGTGTGGAGGAGGCGCGCGCTGTCGCGCTACGCCGCTTGAACACCGCGCTGGTGCTCGATCCGGATCAGCCGGAAGCCACCGAGACGATGCTCGCGCTGCTCATGGCGCCAGCGCGAGAAGCACCGCCCGAAGTGCAAGAGCAGGTCAACAAGGCGCAGGTGCGCCAGCGACGGATCAGCGCCCGGCGTTCGGCGCCGCTCTTCATGCTGGCTTCGACGGCGCTCTTGTTGTGGCTCGCGAGCGGCGTGCGCGAGTACTGGGTGCTAGCGCCGCCGGCGGTGCTGATCAGCGTGACCTCGCTCTACGTCTGGCAAGCGGGTGAGCGCGGCTGGAACTCGCGTTGGAACTACGCTTTCAGCACGCTGCTCGTGGCTGCTTTGGCCGCGAGCTTTGCGCTGTTCGTGGGTCCGCTGCTCTTCGTGCCAACGCTGCTAGTCGCACTGGCCTTCGTCTCGACCGTCAACGCTCGCTCCGGCCCAAGCGTGCGCGTGCTGCTGGCGGGCATTGGCTGCTTGGCGCTGGCCGGCACCATCGCCGTGGGTCAGCTCGGCTACTTACCGGTGACTCACGAGTTCACTGGCGACGCACTGATTATCCGCTCGGAAACCTTGCGGATGACGAAGCCTGTGGTGCTCGGCTTCATCGCCCTCGGCAGCTTGCTGTGCGTGATTCTGCCCGTGGCGTTGGTCGGCCCAGCGCTCGATAGCATCGCAGAGGTGGAGCGGCAGCTCTTGGTCAGGCTGTGGCGCCTGCGAGCGCTGGTGCCGGACAGCCGCTCATCTTCCGGCAAGATGCGTGCGGCGGCGCCAGTGTCCTCGAGCGGCGAGCGCACGAGCGGAAAAATGAAGGCAGCGGAGCGCCACAGCGGGCGCCTCCAGGTCAGCAAGAAAGTGGGGAGCGACCCGCCCGGCAGTTGAAGCTACTTTGCGGGCGAGAACAGCTCGTACGTCTCCATGTGCAGCGCGACGTCTTCCGGCTTGAAGTAGTAGGGGAAGCTCTCGTTGCGGAGCCACATCTGGAGCAAGTCCTCGTAGTGCTTCGACTCGGGGTCATCCGATTGACCGCCGGGTAGCGCGTTGCGGCTAACGATGCCGTCGGGACGGAGCTCAGCCACGAAACGCATTTGCGGGCCGCTGCCGTAGATGAAGTTCGTGGTGCTGCCACCTTGGCCGGCGACGTCGACGGTGTAGTTGCCGCCTCCTCGCGGATACGGGCCACGGGTGATGAACGCCGTATCGGAGAACAGACCAAACAGGTCCTTGATCTGCATCCCGTGCAGTTGGCCCCAGCGCCAGGTGGTCATGTCGCTGGAGTTGAAGGCGTCCTTCCCCGCCAGGAAGGTCAACGCGTCAGCCATCGCCTGGAGCATCAACTCGTCCTTGGTCTCCACCACATCCGTCGTCGTGACGTCATCGAACAAGCTGGTGCCAGTCGCGGTGAGATCCGGGTGCTCGAGCAAGTTGAACATGGCGCGCGCCTTGTCCGTCGAGCCAAGACTCGTGCCGTACTCCTTCAGCTCGTCGTCGAAGACTGAGTTCCGGAAGCGCGGGAGCCAGGCGAAGAAGATGCTCGAGGCAACGCTCTCGTCGATCTCCTCTGCGGTGGGCCCGGAATCCGTGCGGTAATCGGCGGCCACACCGCTCGGCGTGGTGAGCTTCCAGTTGCGCACGCGTTCGATAGCGTCGGTCAGGTTCAGCTCGGTCACCCGCGCCGGCAGCGCATCCGCCGCCGCCAGCAAGAAGTCGCGCATGCGCTCCGCCTCGAGGCTGAGGTTGTCCGCCTGGATCTTCTGCACGTCCTCCAGGGTGAACTTCTTGCCGGCTGCGATTTGCTCTTCGATCAGCTGAGTGATGCGTCCCGCGCGGAAACCAATCGCGCGCTCCGCGACGAGGTACTGCGGGTCGTTGGTCGGGTCGTTGTCTTGCAGCGTACCCGCGACGTCGTTGTTCGCGGTAACTAGCCAGCCGTTCTCCCGATTCTTGTTCTGCGGGATGCGATCGTCGGGGATGAAGCCCTCCCACTCGCAAGGCCCGGTGCCGTCCATGGGCTTGTAGGGCGCACAGTCGCCGGTCACGCTCTTGCGCACTGGGATCAGCGCGTGAGGGTGGTAGGCGGTGTTGCCAGCGTCGTCTGCGCCGTTCCAGTTCTGGGCGAGCACACTCATGTTGTCGAGCGCTGCTGCCCACTCGTCGACGCTCTTCGAGTGGAGCAACCCGATCACGCCTTTCACCTCGTTGTCCAGCATGCGGCCGGTCCACTTGATGCTGAGCGCTTTCCCGTTGCCCTTGGAGCCATCGAGGATCGGCCCGTGGTGAGGCACGTACTCGATGGTCTCCTTCTCTTCCCGAGCGGCCGCGCCGACGCCGACCTTGAAGGTCTGCTCGTAGCGCTTGATCGGCACGTACTCACCGTTGAACAACACGGCGTCTCCAGCGTCGTTCAGAGTTTCCACGTAGATATCCGTCACGTCCCAGCCGACCACGGTGCCGCCCCAGGCCATGTGTTGGGTGTGCCCAATCACGATGCCTGACACGCCGGCGACGCTGATACCGATCGCGCTGGTGCCGGTGTCGCCGCCATACAGCGCAGTGTCGATCTGCGCATGATGAAACTGCGCAGGCTGCACGAACGCCAGGTGGGGATCATTGGCGATGATCGGGTAACCGCTCTCGGTGTGCTCTCCCCCGATCACCCAGTTGTTGGAGCCAATCGAGTCGCGCTCGATGCCGCCGCCGAGAAGTGGCGAGTCGTGATGGGTGATCTTGCTGAAGTCGATGCCGGCCAGGCCCTTCTGCGCCTTGGCATAGGCAGCCAGCTGCCTCGGGTCCTTCGGATTCAGGCCGAGCAAGCTCGGCTCGCTGGGGGTGACCTTCTGCGCTGAGCCGAACCAGTCCGGCAGAATCACCGTCGGATCACTGGGCTGGAAGCGCACGAGGTCGGCGAACAAGTCTGGGGGCAGCTTCTGGATCCGCTCGGCAATGTACTGATCGAAGTCGCCACCGCCGTCCGTCAGCTGCCACTCCATCACGCGAGCCACCGCAATGGTGTCTCGCGGTTGCCACTCGTCGATGTCCGCAGCGGTGACGTCCTTGAGCAGCGGCGTACCGTAGCTCGGCGGCAGCTTGTACTTGCCTGCGCGGAGCTCCGCGAGGTAAGCATTCACGCCCGCCGAGTAGGCGTCCAGGAGCTCGATGGTCTCCGCGGGAAGCTGCGCGACCACGGCGTCCGCCACCTGCGTTCCGTCTGCGGTCATGAACGTCGCGCGAAACGTCAAATCGAAGGGCAGGCCTGCGTCGCCAAGTCGCTCCGCGACTCGGCCCTGTCCCAGCATGCGGAATGCATCCATCAAGAAGAGCCGGTCCCGCGCGTGGATGTAGCCGTTGGCGTAGATCGCGTCCTTCTCGTTTTCCGCAAAGATATGCGGAACGCCGAACTCATCGGTGACGATTTCGACGGGCTTGCTGATCCCTGGGCGCTTCGTCACTTCATCGGGGTCCCGATTGACCGCGAAGGGCGAGCCGGCGGGCGGGCCACTGGTCCTGCCCCCATCGACCATCTCGTCTTCACCGCAGCCACCGCCGAGCAACGCCACCGCCACAAGCAACGTACCCAACCCCAGGCTGCGTCTCAGCTTGAGCCGCAGTGGGTGGGAACTGGACGAATTGCAGCTTCGGTCCGATAAGAGTGAACGGTCATTACCACGAAGATATACCCGACGAGCCATCGCGGATTTGTACCACGCAACGCCGCATCAACGCGCGTCTTCCAGCACGCTTCCTGCCACTCGCGCTTCGAGCGTGTGAACGCTACGAACTCGCGTCCGGGAGGCGAGATCTCCGACGGACGACTGCTGCCCGCTGGGGACTGGCTCCCCCCCCAAACGCTCGGAGCGCCCGAGCGGGTCTCGAGCTAGCCACGGCCGAAGTTGAGGTCAGCGAGCACCTCGGACCAGTCGACCTCGAGCGTCCTGCGCCTGCCTTGGAGCAACGTTGCCTCGCGTCCGCTGAGCCGCGACGCGAAGTAGTCCAACGCATCGCGCCAAAGCGTCTCGCTGAAACGGGACTGGAAGAAGCCGAAGTGGCCGACCTCCTCCACCCCCAGATCGCGGGGCCGCAGCTGCACCCAGTTCGGACGGCTCCCCAAGATCTTGACGAGGGCAGCAACCGCCCGGCGCGGCGCAAAGTCGTCATCGGAGAAGCTGTAGAGACGCGTCGGCACGTGAAAGCGCGCGAAGCGCTCCCGGCCCCCACTATTTTCCCCCAGGAAATAACCAGGGGTTCGACACCAGCGTGCCCACTCGTCTGCGACGCCCTTTGGCAAATCGACTCCTAACCCCAACTGGGCCGGCCAGAAGCCGAACACGTTGGTGGTCGTCGGCACCAGCAGGTGCCAGACCAAGCCGAGCTTCGCGCGGCCGAGCAGCTCCCAGTGGCCAAAGTAGCCGAGCTGTGCGCCGACCAGCAGCATGGCATCGACCTCATGGCTCTCGTCGATCAAGCCAAGCAATTGCCCGCCGAAGCTATGCCCGATGCCGAAGAGCGCGCCGCCTTGGGCCTTGGCCCAGCGAATCGCTGCGCGAGCATCTAGCTCAGCCCAGTCGTGCATCGTCGCGTCGAAGCCAACCAGGGTGCCCGGTCGCGAGCGACCGATGCCGCGGTAGTCGTACGTCACCACACGGAAACCCTCCGCCGCCGCAAAGCGACCAAATTTCGCATAGTAACTCTGGGGTACCGCTGTCGCGCCGTGGATGAGCAGTGTCGCGCGCACCGCCCCGACTGGCTCGAAACTGGTCGCACCAATCAGGTAGCCGTCGGCGGCCTCTAGCTCGATTTCGCGTTCCACTATTTTCAAGCGACCGCGAGGTTCGTCCGCGCCAGACGTCCCGAGGGGACCGAAGTCTGCTGCAGTGTTGGTCGAGGTTTGCGTTATGCTGCCGCTGTGGAAAACACCCATGACCGCCTCCAGGCACTTGCGCCCCGGCGCGATCGCCGGGTGCGCTGTGATGGGTCGAACATGGGGGTCCCAAACCCGGATCGGTTGCTGCAAGTATGCAGCTCAGACCTGCGGAGGCGTGGCGAGCGATGCTGAACTGGGATGATTTGCGCTATTTTCTGGCTCTCCACCGCAACAACAACCTGGCGCGAGCCGCGTCGGAGTTGAAGGTCAACGCCACCACGGTGGGCCGGCGCTTGAGTGCGTTGGAGGAACAAGTCGGCGCTCGACTCTTCGATCGCACCCCGGACGGCTACATCCCGACCAGCGCGGGCGTGGAGCTGGTGCACCACGCCGAGCGCATGGAGGCGGAGGCGTTCGGGGCCGAGCGGCGCTTGAGCGGCGCAGACACGCGCCTCGAAGGCAGTGTGCGTGTCAGCGTCACGGAAATGCTCGCGACGCGCTTCATCGCGTCCCACCTGCGGACCTTCCACGCCAAGCACCCGGGCATCACCCTGGAGCTGTCTTGCACCCAGCGCAGCGTGAATCTCACGCGCCGCGAAGCGGACGTGGCGTTGCGCTTGAGTCGCCCAAACGAAGACAACGTGATCACCAAGCGCATCGCGCAGATTGACCTGTCGCTGTACGCCGCCGGCGTCTACTCCCTGGACTGCGGTATCCCCGAGGATGCAGAGAAGTCGCTCAAGGGGCACCGAGTGCTGATGTTCGCGGACTCTCGGGCCTTCAACATCGAGAACCAGTGGCTGGAGGAGCGCTTGGATGGCGCCACCATCGCCTTTCGCTCGGACAGCGTGTCCTCGATTTATGCCGCCGCGAGCTGTGGCCTCGGAATTGCGCTCTTGCCTCGCAGCGTGGCCGAGCGCGACTCCACGCTAGTTCGCATCCGCACGGCAACGTCCCCAACGCCGCGCGAGGTGTGGCAGACGATTCATGCGGACATGCGCAACAACGCACGGGTGCGCGCGGTGACGGAGTTCCTGGCTGGGGTAGTGGCAGCTCGCGTGCCGAGCGGCGCGGCTTCCTGAAGCTCCCTCTCCCCCGATCAAGCATCCAGCATCAACAAGCGCCTGAAACGCCGCTCCCACTTGGTGAGCGCGACGAGCAGCGGGACACTGAACAGCGCCACGAGCAGGCCAAGAAATCCGCCAGGCATTTCTTGGTCCTGAATCCAGTAGTAGAAGCAGGACGCGCCGCGGGTGACGCTAAAGAACCAGAACAACATCACCACGGAAACGCGGCGCCCGCCAGCCAACAACACGGCATACGCGAAGGCGTAGAGTAGAGCTCCCGTGAGGCCAGCAACCGCGACCCACCCCCAGGTCACGAAGGGCACGTGGAGCTCGTAGCAGACGACCGCGCTCAGGGTGCAACCTGCGCTCAACACGAGGCCACTCAAGAGCGCTCGCCACGCCGAGATCCGGACAGCACGGAACAAGCTCAGCGCTAGCAGCCCGAGACACAGCGCCCACTCGAACACCAGCGCTCGACTCTGCTCGAACTCGCCAGGCGTCGCGAGGGAGTTCGGCACCAAGATCGCGCCGAGGATCACCAGCGCCCCAGCGCGGAGCCGAGCCTGGCCACGACGCGGTGTTGGCCCGCCGCCGTCTATCGCACACGTCGATCCGCGCGCTACAAGCAACGAGAGGACCAAACCCAGCACCCAACACGCGGCGCCAGCCCACGCGCCGAAGCCGCCCATTTTGGGGGTGAGGAGCGCTGCGAGGTGCTCCACGGAAACGAACAGGGCAACCGGCGCCATGCGCTCGGCGACTCCCCTCGCCGGCCGCAGCCGCGCTGCGAGGGACGCAAACACCGCGAGCAGGCTGCACGCGCTACCCACCGCAACCACGGCGCTGACCACACGCCAATCGCAGCCGCCGCGCATCGAGTACAGCGCTCCGCTGAGGCTCAGCGCCAGGCCCAAGCCGAGCGCAGCGCGGGGCCAAAACCAGCTGACGAGCGCCCCGAGCGCGAACCCGGGCAGCGCCCAGAAGCGCGCAAGGGCGGATACGACCGACGCGTCCAGGCGAGAGAGTCCGGCTGCCGTCGCTCGCTCCACCAATTCCCTCTGGAATAGTCCAACGCCGAAGCGCTCCGCAAGGAGCACACCGAGCAGTACCCATCCGCCGCGTGGCAGTAGCCGCCGAAGAGTCATCACCCCCCAAGCTACGCGCGTCGAGTCGGCGTGTGCCGCTCCGCACGAGACGTTTGCCAACAAAGCAGATCGAGCCAAATTTAGCTCGATTCTGGCAAACAGCGACCTACGTCCCTCGACCGATGGCAGCCAACAGCACCCCACGGAAATACCCGTGTGCGTCAGTACTTCCGCCGAAAGGCGGAGCGCCCAAACACCCAGCGCAGCGCCGATTTGTCACTGCTGCTCAGGCGGCAGCAGGTTCCGCCGGCGGCTCTTTCACGAGCCAGGCGCCAATAGGCTTCGAGAGGATCAGCGCGACCACTCCAAGCAGCAACGCCAGCCCGGCGCTCAAGCCGCCCAGCACGACCCCGACGCTGGAGTCGGCGCTGCCCAAGGCGTAGAAGATCCCCGCGACGCCGCGAGTCGCCGAGAAGTAGACCAGCAGCCCGAGCCCAACCCAGCGCCGAGAGAACGCGCTGCTCAACACACCCAGGAGAATGACATTCAGGATGGTGCTCCCCAGGCCACCGAAGAACGTCGCAAGCCACAACGCGATCACGACACCAAGCGCGCTGCCGGCGACGCCAATTCCACCGCCGAGGCCGGTACACAACAGCGCCGCGCCCACCATCGGCGCCGGCTGCATGGATCGCGGCGCGATCAAGCCGGCTAGTGTCAGGGCAATCCCAGCGATCAGCGCTCCACCCACGGAAACCAGCGTGGCCACGACGAACATCCCCGAGGAAACACCGCTCTTCCCCAGCGCATCGAACAGCGCGCTGGAAGCGTAGTAGTCAATGGGCGCGGACAGAATCCCCGCAGCGATCACGATGCCAGCCACCATCAGCGCGTGAAGCCAGTCCATGGCGGGCTCCGTGGGGCGATGGGTGCGCTCCCAGCCATTGGCCATCCACCAATCCACCGCGGCAAGCAGCATCGCCAGTACCACAGGGAAAAGCCCAATGTACGCGAGCCAAGGCGAAACCCGCGACGCCGTTGCCCCGAGCGGCCCGATGAACCCGCCGACGTTCGCCGCGATCTGCAGCAGCGCCACCCCCGCCATGCGCTGACCAAAGCTCGCTCCCACGGCGGCGATGGCCGCATAGAACCCCAGCGTGGTGCAGCCCCCGGCAAAGCGAGTGAGCATCTCCGCGGCAGCCCAGCCTCCAGGCGCCACAGCCATCAACAGGTAGCCAAGCAGCGAGCAGCCAAGGCCGAGCAAGATCGCGAGCTGCCCTTTCACCAAGCTGAGCAAGCCGCCAACCCCATAGCCGACGATGCTCACCCAGGCCCCAATCGCGAGCACGGCCCCGATCTCTTTGATGCTGGCGCCCGCGTCCATCGCGCGGAAGTGAAATGCCGCGCGGAACTGGTAGTACACACCGCGCTCCAGGAAGAGCGCGATGGGCAACATCACGAGCCCAAGGGCGCGCAGCTGTGAGGGTCGGTCAGCAGTCATCCGCCGCGGAGCCTACTGAACTCGGCGAAGTCAGACCAGCACCCCGCCCGAGGCGGGCTCAGCTTCGTCCTCAAGCTGGATTCTTGGCGCCAAGAATCGCCGACTCGACGCTTTGCAGGCACGCTTCAGCTGCGGGCTCGTTACCCAGACCGAAGAAATAGCTGCCGGGTCGCCCTTCATCCCCCGGAAAGCCCGTGATGCTCATGCCGTCGTCCAGGCCAGGCACGCTAGCCGCCAGGCGCGCGGCGATCGCAGAGCCCCGCGCCACCGACGCCTGAAGCAACGGGACCGACAACGCGGAGGTGCCACGCTGAGCTCCCGATGTCGCAACCAGCAAGTGCGTCGGGTGGAGGACGAGCGCAGAGTCGTGCTCGACGTCGGGATCGAGCTGGTTCGCGCGCCTGCTCAGCAGCTTGCCAAAGAAGCCCTCCGCAGGTGGGTTCTCGCTATGGGTGAGCCAACAAGGCTCGTCGCCTCTGAGCACCAGCTGCCGCTCCGCTGCGTGACGCTCGAGCACCTCCCGGATCGCAAGCGGGAGCGCGCTGAACGTCACCTGAGCAGTCGACCTACGGTACATCGCGACAATCTAACCCAGTGGCGCAGCAGCGCACCAGAGCAGAGAGGCACTTCGGCCGCGGCGGGATCGTTGCGCATTGAATTCCGCGCGGCAATTAGCGGCTACAGGGAACTCCCCGCAGACCCTCCAAGCGTGTTCGGGGGTGAGGTAGTCGCCTCAAGGCGCCGGGGTGTAGCCCTCGAAGTCGGCGGCGCTGCGGGGCATGAGGTCCTGGCGGCTGTCCGTCATCGAGTCCACGATGCCAACAACCGCGGTCATCGTGGCGCCGCTAGCGAAGTTCGGCAGCGCTTGAGGATCTTGCGTCGGGTCGTACAACCACGGGCGGCCCGCGATGGTGCCTTCCTCCGTACCGGCGATGGAGTAAAACGAGCCGAACACCGGGTCGTCGGTGGTGACGCTTGAGATGCTGAGCGAGCCCGAGATGCGGACCAGCACGCCTTCCCAGTTCTCGCCGCTAATGCTTTGGATGAGGTCAGTCGGTGTCGGTGTGCCGGCACCGGCGCCAGTGACGGCGATGCTTCCAGTGTCGCAGACGAGAATGATAGTCTGTTTGATCAGGTTGTTCTCTCGAAGGATGCCAGACACGGTCACCACATCCCCAACCGAAATGCCCGCGATCTTCGAAACATTTGAGGAGCAGCCAACACGGATTCCGGAACGTTCTCCCGTACCCTGCTGGATCCAAATGCTGTCCGTTCCAACGGCAGTCACTGTCGCGTCATTGACAATGACGCTTTGATCATTGGCCTCGATACTCTGGGCTTCGACAACGCCAACAGTGCCCGTTTTGTACTGGTACGTCTGAAATTGCTTCTCCGGAACGAAGAGGCAACTACCACCTGGCGTCGGCGTCTGGATGCCGCTTTGAATCGTGGCCTCGGCAAGGATGAACCCAGAGACGCCGAACACGTGCTCTTCGTAGAACTTGGTGTTGGTTCGCACACCCAAAGAGAAGCGTCCCGCGACGGCTGAGTACAGTTTGCCACCACCCGTAGCGTCGAAATCGATGTTCGCTTGGGCGCACTCAAAGCAGTTTTTGTCACCATCCTTGAGCAGCTCGGGTGTGAAGTCGATGTTGCCTTCGTCGGCATACCGGAGCTTGACAGCGAGTTCGTCTGGGCCGGCGTCACCAAGTGCGGTGGAGAACGGCATTCGATACCGAACCAAACCGTTGACGTCTTCCACAATGAACTCGTCCTTAAGCACCGCACGGATACAGTCTTCGGGAGCCGGGACAAAGTATCCGCTGTCTCCCGCCGTTCCACCAGTGCCGCCGCTGGTAGTGCCACCAGTTCCCCCGTTCCACGCGGTACCGCCGGTGCCCGCCGTCGCGCCCGTCCCGGCGGCACCCCCCATTGAGGACTGAGGAGAGAACTCGTCTAGCCCGATCAGTGATGAGCAGGCCGTAGAGCTGCACAAGCTGAGGAGCCCGACCGTTCCGATGATTACCGTGATGCGCGTGGCTTGAACTGTGTTCACTTGGGTTTCCTCAGGGAGCCGGGACGTAGCCTTCAAGGTCGTTCAGGTCGCGCGGCGCGACCGCATACACGCCGGTGGAGGAGGGCACCACGATCCCCGTCACTGCGTCCATCGTGGCCCCGGGTTGCGGAACATCAGGGGTGAGCTCGCCGCCCGGAGTCATGAAAAACTGCTGACTTCCGAGCACGGAGCTACCTTGGGACGGGACTAACGTGAACGTGTCATAGGTCGCTGACTCGGTGATCGTGAAAGGTCCGGAGAGCCGAACGAGTGCTCCCAGCCAACCCGCCTGCTGAAGTGAAGTGTCAGGCTGGACGACAATGACTTGTTGGGCGGTATCGAGGAGGGTGATGCCCCCGGGTTCCACGGCGAGACTGAGGAAGTCAGTCCCTACCCCCTTCACCTGGGCCTTCACTGTAATACGGTCTCCAACATTAAGGGGAGTGTCCGCACCAATCGGAATGGCCGAATTGAATCCACCACCTTGCTGGATATAGCCAAAGTTGGCTCCGCCGACCGTCACCACCGCGTTCGAGATGGTCACCCGGCGGTTGTCCTTCACAGCCCCCATACGAAGCGCAGAGATCGTGCTTTGCGGGTAGTCGTATTCCCGAAAGTCCCAAGCGATTCGGGGCAAGCGCAAGCATTTTCCACCAGGAATTATCGCACCGAGATCATCCGCCTCTACCATCGCCAGCCCGAACATCTCGCCGGCGTGAGGAGCGTTGGATTCCTCGGAGATGGTGTCGATGTTGAAGGTCCCGACGGCTGGGTAGTAGCGTTTGGAATCCAGCCAGAGTGCGACACAGGTGTTGCAGGTTTCCGCCGCGTGTTCGTCCGGTTCGGACAAGTCATACGAACCAACGGACTCGATCTTCGAATAGACCGTAATTCCCGCAGGAAATTCATCGCCATCGATGTTGAGCGTGAGCTCCCACTGGTAGACGGTCAGATGCGCTTTCACGCTTGGCTCAAAGTAGTCGACCGTGACGGACGCCAACGGGCAGTGCGCGAAAGGGTCAGCGCCTCCAGTCCCTGCAGAACTCGTTCCGCCCATCCCGGCCACGCCTCCCATGCCTGCGGCTGAACCCCCAGCTCCCCCGATTCCACCGGCCCCTCCGGTGCCCCCGGCAGCGGTCTCGGCTGCCCCAAACTCATCGAGCCCCAGCAAGCTCGAGCAACCCAAACTCGCGAAACCACAGGTCAGGAGCAACGCCAAGCCAACCAAAACGCCACGCATGATCGCGAAGAGATAGCTGGGCCCTTGTCTTGTGCAAACGGATTCGGATCTGTGGAAACGGGTGTGCTGTTTCCTGCGAAATTACTCGCCCTAACTCAGTGAGGAGACCGTGCGGAACGGCCTTCTGTTAGCCTCTGCACATGGCTCACTCCTCCCGGCTCGGCGAGGTCCGCTTGGGATCCGTCTTCGGTCAGCTGTCCGCTCGCGCCAGCAAGGCGTTGCTCTTGATCGGCTTGGCGGCATCGACCGGCGGTGTCGTTGCGTGTTCTTCGGCGCCGATGGATGGAGGCGAAGAGCCGATAGCCACGACTTCCGAAGCGGTGACCGTCGACTTTCAGGGGACCTCGCTCACCCGGGACGATCAAGCCAGCGACACACGAAGGCTCTTCAACGGGGGTTCCGACTATTTCTGCGCGGGGCAGACCAACACCGCTGGCGCCCGTGTCGCGATGCTTCGCTTCGACGTTTCGTCAATCCCCGCGGGCTCGACCATCACATCGGCAAACCTCTATCTCCAGTACCAGGACTGCAAGACGTTTAGCTCGACGTCCTGCAATCAGGGAAACGATGTTGTGGAGATCCACAAGATCAATTCCGGGGCCGTCTTTACCGAAAGTTCAACCAATATTGGCCGCTGCGCGGGCGACTATATGAACGGGACTGCCGGTGCCGTGAGCTACGATATGGCCGCCAGCTCAAGTCGCACCGTGGGCATCTCGTCTGGGAGTTACAACTTCTCCGGGCTGAAGGACGACGTTCAGGGCTGGGTTGGCAACCCCAATGCGAACCGCGGATGGGCGATTACTGGCTCCGGTACCGCGCAGCATATGAAGATCTTCTGGTCATCAGAAGGAGCGGTGAACACGGCCAACCCAAATCACAACGCCGCCTACGCACCCCGCCTCCATGTCGTCTACACCTACGGCCTCGGCCACTCCTGTTCCAGCAGCACCGACTGCACGAGCGGTCACTGCACGAACAGCGTCTGTTGCAACGTCGCAGCCTGCACCGCACAGGATCAGTGCCACAACGCCGGCACCTGCCAAGCCGGCACCGGCACGTGCTCCAACCCCGCAAAAGCCAACGGCACGACCTGCACCGACCCGAACCCCAGCAATCCGTGCGACGTGGGTAGGTGCCAGAGCGGGATATGCACCCAAACCGCAGCAAACACGGGCGCCCAGTGTCGCGCCGCGAATGGCGAGTGCGACCTCGCGGAGTTCTGTCAGACCAACCAGGTTAATTGCCCCGCGGATTCAAAAAAGACCAACGGCACCGCGTGCACCGACGACGGGCTGCCTTGCACGACCGACCGCTGCAACGGCTCGAGCAACGCATGCATCCACGCGGCGGGCAACGCGGGAGTGACTTGCCGCGCGTCAGCCGGTGTATGCGACGTGGCGGAGACGTGCACCGGAAGCGCTACGGCCTGCCCAGGAGACTCCTTCGTTTCAAGCAGCACGCAATGCCGCGCACCGAGCTGCGCCAACGGGCCCCCTGCGGTCGCTACGCTCCCCGCGAACTGCACCGGGAGCTCCGCCGCGTGCCCGTCCCTGCAAACCCTGAACTGCCCGAGCAACCTGTGCTCCGGCAACTTCTGCTCCGGCGGCTGCACCATCGACAGCCAGTGCCAGCCGGGCAACTACTGCGACGCTGGCACCTGCACGCCGACGCTAGCCACCGGCAAGCAGTGCACCACCAGCAACAGCTGCACCAGCGGCAACTGCATCGACGGCTATTGCTGCAACACCGCGTGCGGCAACGGCAGCACCACGGACTGCCAGTCGTGCAACCAGAGCGGCTCTCAAGGCACCTGTCGGCCCCTGCCCTCCAACACCACCTGCCGCGCGGCAAACGGCGTGTGCGACGTGGCCGAGGTGTGCAACGGCTCGGCCACGAGCTGCCCCGCGGACGGCTTCAAGTCGGCTAGCACCTCGTGCCGCAACGCCAGCTGCAGCAACGGCACCGCGACACAAGCCGCGAACTGCACCGGGAGCTCCCCGAGCTGCCCCGGCGTGACCACGAACCAGTGCACGCCTTACCTGTGCAGCGGCACCGCGTGCGGAACCACCTGCAGCAGCGACGCAAACTGCGTCACTGGCAACTTCTGCAACGGGACCGCGTGCCAGCCCAAGCGGAGCAACGGCGCCTCGTGCAGCGGGGCGAACCAGTGCACCAGCGGCTTCTGCGTCGACGGCGTGTGCTGCAACAGCGCTTGCACCGGCCAGTGCCAAGCCTGCGACAGCCCCAACGCGGGCACCTGCTCCGCCGTCACCGGCGCGCCCCACGGCACACGCGCAGCGTGCGCCAGCGACGGAACGCTGTGCGGCGGCAGCTGCAACGGCACCCTCACCACCTCCTGCGCATATCCCGGCGGAACCACGGAGTGCCGTGGCTGGGACTGCAGCATGAGCAACCAGGCCACGCTGCAAGCCTTCTGCAACGGCGCCGGCGCTTGCCCGGCGGTGCAGACCCAGCAGTGCGATCCGTTCCTGTGCGGACCGACGGGGTGCTTTGGCCCCTGCACCAGCGACATCGAGTGCCTCGACGGCAAGTACTGCTCCGCGGGCATGTGCGTCGACAAGCTGAGCAACGGCACCACCTGTGCCGCAGGGAACCAGTGCAGCAGCGGGCACTGCATCGACGGCGTGTGCTGCGACGGCACCTGCAACGGTCAGTGTGAAGCCTGTGACGTCACCGGTAAGGAAGGCACCTGCAGCGCGGTCACGGGCGACCCCCACGGGGCGCGCCCAGCGTGCAACACCGACGGCAGCCAGTGCGGCGGTACCTGTAACGGCGCCACGCGCTTCACCTGTGAGTACCCGGGATCCGGCGTGCGCTGCCGCGACGCTTCGTGCGCCGCGGACGTCGCGACGGTCGCGGCCTTCTGTAGCGGCGCGGGCACGTGTCCTCCGGAGGTGCGCCAGAACTGCGCGCCGTTCCAGTGCGGAGCTTCGCAGTGCGCAGGCGACTGCAGCATCGACGCAGACTGCAACCTCGGTCAGGTGTGCGTCGCCGGCGTGTGCCGCGATCCGGCGCTCAACGGCAAAGCCTGCGCGAGCGGTAAGGAGTGCATCTCGGGTCAGTGCGTTGACGGCTTCTGCTGCAACAGCGCGTGCAACGGCCAGTGCGAGGCCTGCGACGTGGGCGGCCAGGAAGGCGCGTGCACGCCAGTCAGCGGCGCGCCCCACGGCACCCGCCCGACGTGCAACTCCGATGGCAGCGCCTGTGGCGGCGTGTGCAACGGAACCGACGGCGCCAGCTGCTTCTACGCTGGCAACGACGTGGAGTGTCGTGCGCCGACCTGTACCTCGGGGATCGCGACGTTGCCGGGCAAGTGCATCGGCACCGGCTCGTGCTCGGGTCTGCAGCAGCAAGCTTGCACGCCGTTCGCCTGCAGCGGCACGAAGTGCAACGGCAACTGCACCACGGACGCCCAGTGCGGCGCTTCGGAGTTCTGCGCTGGCGGCGTGTGTCGCGGCAAGCTGAACCTGAGTGACGTCTGCACCTCCGACGACCAGTGCCTCGGTGGCTTCTGCACCGACGGCGTGTGCTGTGCGGAGCGCTGCGACGGCCAGTGCCAGAGCTGCAACGAGCCAGCTGCGGCAGGCGCCTGCCAGATCATCGTGGGCGCGCCCCGCGGCGGTCGCCAGGCCTGCAGCGGCTTTGGCCCGTGCGCATCGACCTGCATCGGCGATCAAGCAGACGCTTGCCAGTTCCCCGACAGCAGCACGGAGTGCGGCGTCGGTACTTGCTCGAACGGCGTCTCCACGAACCCGGCGACGTGCAACGGTGGTGGCACGTGTCTACCCCCGACGGAGGGTGTGTGCGAGCCGTACGTGTGTGACAGCTTCGGGGAGCGTTGCCTCACGGAATGCACCACGAACGCCGACTGCAAGACGGGCTTCGAGTGTCAGGGCAACGCGTGCGTGGTCCCGGGCACGGGCGGCGCCGGCGGTGGCGGCGGTAGCGGCGGAAGCGCGGGTACCGGCGGCGCCGCAAACGGTGGCACGGCTGGTACGAGCAGCAACGGTGGCAGCGGCAACACTGGCGGCACCGACTTGGACGCGGGCCCCGATGGCGGCACCAGCAAGAGCGGCGGCGGTGGTGATGACGGTGGCTGCGGCTGCCGCACCCCCGGGGGCAGCACGAACCGCAATGGCCTGCCGCTAGTAGGCGGCCTGCTGGTCCTCGGCTTCGCGCTGCAGCGCCGGCGGCGCCAGCGACGCGGGTGAGGCAGGCGGCACCGCGCCGAAGTAGGCTGCAAGCTCTGCTTCGGCGCGATCCCCGAACAGGATGCGCGCCGCCTCTCGCAGGCCCGGCGCGCTACGGATGAAGTCCGTGCGCTCCACCAGCGCGATCTTCGAGCGCCTGCGCAGGAAGTCCTCCAGGTGGGTGACCATCTCGTGCTTTGCCGCGTGGTAAAGCTCACAGCGGATGTACTCGGTGCCCTTGATCAGCACCTCGGCCATGCGTGGGTCACGCCGGATGTCTTCCAGCAGACCCAGCGCGCGCCCGGCGTAGCGCCGCCAGAGGCGCGTCGAGAGCATCTCGGAAGACTCCGGTGAGGTCATCTCGTCGAGGCGCATCAGGCGCGCCTGGTGAAAGTACTCGTCACGGAACTCATCGGCGGGTTCGCCGTACCACTTGAAGCCGCCGTAAGGCAGCTTGAGCCCCATCCGCTGCAGCGCCCGCGTCACCTCGTTGCCCACGTTGAGGCAATCGGTCAGCTTGCCACCATAGATCGTGAGCTGCGCCTGCGCGGCGTCGATATCGATCTCGTGCTTGCGCGAGAGCGACGTCCAGTCTCCCTTGTTGCCTTGGCTCTCGGTCTTCACCACCAGCGGACGCACGCCGCAGCGCTCCGCGATGATGTCCGCGTCGCTGAGCGGCGACGGCAGCTGCAAGCGCTTGTTGATGTTCTCCAGCACGAACTGCCGGTCTTCATCGGTTATTTCCGCAGGGACATGCTCGACGCGCGTATCCGTGGTGCCGATGCAGCTCTTGTTGCCCATCGGGATCACGAAGAACATGCGACCATCATCGGCGAAGAACGTCAGCACGCGCTTCGACTCGGTGATGCGCCGGGTGATCAGGTGAATACCCTTGGAGAACAGGTGACGGTGCTCCGTCGTCACGCCACTCTTGCCGTTCAGCGCGTCAGCGTAGGGCCCGCAGGCGTTGACCAGCGTCTTGCTCCGGATCACGAACTCGCGCCCGCTCACCTCATCGCGCGCCTTGGTGTGCCACACATCGCCCTTGCGTTCGCTGCCCAGGGCGCTCACGTAGTTCGCGAGGATGCCGCCGTGGTCCAGCGCCTCGCGCACGAACTTGAAGACGAAGCGCGCGTCGTTGTCCACCAGGTAGGCGTCCGAGTACTCGACGCCGCCGACGCAGTTCTCCAGGGAAACGACTCCTTCATCGCTTTCGATATCGCCGCGGGTCAGGAGCCGCGGGCGGCGGGTGAAGAAGTTCCCGATCAGCCAGTACAGCAGCGTGCCGAACCAGATCATCCAGCGCGGCTTGCGAAAGCCTTTCTCCAGGCTGACGAAGAAGCGGATCTCCTTCACCGTGGACGGGTAGCTCCGTAGCAGGTGATTGCGCGAACGACACAGCTTGCGCACCAGGCTGAACTCGAAGCCTTCGAGGTACTTGATGCCGCCCCAGATCAGGTTCGAGGACTCCTGGCTGGTCTGCCCGGCGAAGTCCCCCCGATCGATCAACGCAACTTGGGCGCCCTGACTGGTGAGCGCCGAGGCCGTGACCGAGCCGTTGATGCCACCACCAACGATGAGCACGTCGAAGACTCGATCGTCGAGCTTCTCGATGTTGTTTTCCCGGAGTTGCATGCCGCGCCGCGTCGTGAGTTACCCAACCCCGTGGCGACGCGCAAGCCGGCCGGCGCTCCGGGCCGTGAACTCCCTGTGAAAACCGCGTGTTCCGTACTGAACGCAGGAGCGCCTGGCGCGCTTGCCCAGCCCAAGAGCCTCCACGCCGCGCTCACGGTTCCGAAGGTTACGCGCGTTCAGGGGGTGAGGAGCACCTCCCAGCAGCGACTGGCAAAACACGTCGGCGTTCAGGCTCGCAGCGCCTGTCGCGACCACCAGCGATTCCTCACGGATATCCCTCTCCCCCAAACCCTGACGGGGAGACAGCCGGTGACAACGAGTGCCACCGCACGGCTAACGCGCGCTTCCAAGCAGCTGCTGTGCGCTTCAACCTGCATCACGCTTCAGCTTCGGTCGCCCGACCCAACCCCCAAAGGCTACCGCCCGGAAACAAAATCACGACACGCGTCGGAAACCTCTCGCATCCCGTTCCAGATGGTGTAGGTGGCTTCCTTACTATCCCCTAACCGGCGGGTTGCCGCGCGCGTACACCACGCGTGCGGACGCCTGCAGGAGACGTTTTTCCATCATGCGTATCCGTCATTTCGTGCTCATTGGTTCCCTGACCGTTTCCGCGTTCGGCTGCTCGGCTGAAACCCAAGCCCCCGGCGAAGGCGAGCAAGTCTCTGACAGCCAGAGCCAAGAGCTGCTCGCCGATCAGTCCACGTACTACAGCGTGCGCCAGGACTTCCGAAAGTGCGTGTACCCCCTGTGCGGTGGCCTGTGGGTCAGCCGCGTGAACCGCCCCAACACCCGCTGCGCTGACGGCAGCCTCGCGGAAGAGTGCTACGTCGCCGACACGGATCTGAGCAGCCTCGGCCTGCCGGAGACCCAGGAAGCGGACGTGCAGGACGAGCTGCGCGCTGGCCGCCTGATCCTGCGCGGCGAGATCACCAAGAAGAAGTACCAGGGCTTCGGCAAGCTCGGGAACTTCGAGGTGAGCGAGGCCTGGGAGCCCGCGACGAGCGCAGAGCCTTCAGGGAAGTTCTACCGCGTGACCAACACCGGCGTCCGCTGCATCACCTACCCCTGCCCCACCTTCCACGAGGCGAAGCTGAACCGCCGCGCGGAGCAGTCGCTTGCCGGCATCGATCTGAGCCACGTGGGCGCGAGCGACGAAGCCATCAGTGACGCATACGCCGCGACCACCAGCGCAGACGGCATCCTCATCGCCGGCACCCACTACACCGAGACCGGCCCCGCGGGCCGTATGCCCGGCCTGGACGCCGCGCAGTTTTACCGCAAGGTAACGCCCCGCGCCGAGGCCAAGTGCGTCGTGACCGGTTGCTCCGGCCAGGTGTGCGCCGACGAGCCGACCTACACCACCTGCGAGTGGCGCGACGAGTACGCCTGCTACGACACCGCCACCTGCGAGCGTCAGAAGGACGGCAGCTGCGGCTGGACGCAGACGGCGGAGCTCGATGCGTGCCTCGGCGGCGCGAGCTTCTGAGCTAGCGCGCAAAGCATCAAGCAAGACCGGGAGCGCTGACGCGCTCCCGGTTGCGTTTTGTGTACCTACTCGGTGAGTGGCGTGGGGTCAGCGAACAGCCGCCGCTTGCGAGCGCCCTTCTTCACCAACTCAGCGCGCCGCTCGTGGAACACCTTGGCGTAGCGGTAGAACGGCACGCCCGGGTACAGATGGTGAATCAAGTGGTAGTTCTGGTAGAGGAGCACCGGCGTAAGCCAGGTGTGGTCGATGAGAGTTGTCGCGCGGAAACGATCTTGCTTCTGAATCACATCGTGGGGCGCGTGGGGCAGATAATCGAAGGCGAAGGCAAGCGCCGCGATCGCCAGGCGTGCGCCGACTAGCCACGCGACCACGAACTGCCAGTGCCCGCTCAGCGCAATGAGCGCCAGCAGCGCGTAGGAAGCGACCAGCGTGGCGATCGCCTCCACGCGCTCGCGGGGCGGGCGATCTGCGCGGAGGTACAGCCAGTAGTAGTGGAGATCTTGCGTCGCCCAGCGCAGCGGTAGCTGCCAGCGAGGCCCAGCGCCGCTGTAGAAGTCAGGATCGCTGTCCGCCTCGTTCGTGTGCTTGTGGTGCTCCAGGTGGATCCAACGAAAAGCCGGAAACGGCGCCAGCAGCAGCAGCCCCGCGAGGCGCCCTACCAGTTCGCTCACCCAGCGCGCCTTGGCGACGGACTTGTGAGCGGCGTCGTGCATCGGCGTGAAGGCGACGAACCCCGCCAGGAAGAACGCAGGCAGTGCGAAGGGCCATGCCCAGAGCGAGGCCGAAAGTATTGCCACAAGGAAAACTGCCCAGGCAACACCGGTGAGCAACAACGTGGGCCACGCCCACTCGACAGCACTCAGCGCGGAGTGACTGGACCGACGAGCGACCGGATGGGGTGAAGCGACAGCAACCGTAGCCATGACCCACTGTGCCCCCCAGAGTGCAAAGTGTCAAGCGACACATTACACTTAGCGCTTGCCCACCTGAACCGCCGCCTGGAGTGGAAAGTCTGCACCTGGGTGCAGCCAGCAGCTCCAATAGCCGCACGCGGGGTTTCCCAGAGGGAAACAGCTTGGCTGTAACCGGCGGCCGCGTTAGGCAAAGGAGCCTTGCGCGAGCTATTCCGGGACGACTTCTACGCCGTGACGGTGGACCCCGACGGGATCGCGCGCATCACGAGGTTGGCGAAAAGCTACACCTCGCTCATCGAAGCGGAGGCGTCTTTGGATCGCCTCCAGCTATGCATCCGTCGCCTACCAAGGAGTATGGCACCTAAAGCTTTGGTAGATTTGCGGGAGTCTCCCGGCTGGAACGACGAAGCCTTCGAGAAGAAGACCATCGCCTTCCGCAAGGAACTCACAGCACGCTTCAGCCCGCTCGCCATCCTGGTGCGCACCGTGGTGGGAAAGCTGCAGATCTCTCGGCTCAATCGTCAGGACGCCATCGAAGCCGTGGTGTTCGACAATGAACAGCAGGCGCTCCTCTTCCTGAAGAAGCCCGACGGCTGACCACCTTGCGAGACGGCGACAGCCAGCTGAAACTAGCGCCCGCAGTGGGGGAAACGAAGCACACCCGCGTGCTCCTGGCGGATGACCATGAGCTGATCCTGGAAGGCCTGGAGCGCCTGCTGAGTCAGCGGGACGACCTCACAATCGTGGCGAAGGAGCGCCGTGGCGATGCGGCGCTCGAGCGCCTGCGAGCGGGGGACATCGATCTCGCGGTGCTCGACATCTCCATGCCAGGCCTGGACGGTCTCAGCGTGATCCGCGAAGCCAACGCTTTGGCGCTCACGACGCACTTCATCCTGCTGACCATGTTCGATGACCTCACCTACGTGCGCAAAGCCGAGAGCCTGGGCGTGAAGGTGTTCCTGCTGAAAGAGGCCGCGACGACGGAGCTCTTGCTAGCCATCGACGCGGCGCTGGACGGCCATCGCTACTTGAGCTCCAGCCTCATGGAGCGGATTCTCCGCACGGAACCGCCCGCAGCGGACTCGGTTGACTTCGAGAAGCTCACCCCGGCAGAGCTGGAGGTGCTGAGGGAGCTGTCTCTAAACAAGACGAGCCGCGAGATCGCGGCGACTCTCGGCGTGAGCCATCGCACGGTACAGAACCACCGTGCTCACATCTGCGCGAAGCTCGATCTCAAGGGCAGCAATCGCTTGCTGGAGTTCGCGATCGAAAATCGAGAGCGCCTGAGCCCCGAATAGTCACGCGCATTGCGCCGAAAGCGGCGGCGAGCGTCACGCGGCAAGAGGTACGCGCAACCGCACGCTGGTGCCGCGATTGCCCGTGAGCACCGAGAGCTGGCCGCGCAGCGCCTCGACGCGCTGGCGCAGGTTCGTGAGCCCCCCGCCGGTGCTGGGGAGCGCATCCCGTGTGACTCCCAGGATGCCGAAGCCGTCGTCCCGAACCTCGATCTCGATGGTCTCTTGCGCACGGATCACGACGTAGATGTTCTGGCAGTGGGCGTGGCGGAGCGCGTTGTACACGCCCTCCACGACGATGCGCTCGAGCTCGCTACACAGCCCGCCTGCGAGGTTCTGCTCGAGAGCACCGGTCGGAGAAAAGTGCACCCGGCATGCCTGGGACGGGACCCCGCGAGCGTCCGCTTCAGCCTGCGCGAGCTCCTGCAATCGCGTACCAAGGTCGCGACTCCATTCAGCCAACAGACGCGGCGGCTCACGTAGCTCGAGCACGACGCCACGCAGATCTCGCGCGAGCTCCTTCACGTCACGCTCCAGGCGCACAGCTCGCTCCTCGCTCGCCTCCCCACGCTGCACCGCGCAACGCAAACCACTCAGGCCCCAGCTCAAGCTTGCGAGGCTCGTTGCCACGCCGTCGTGAAGATCCGCCGCTAGGCGCTGACGCTCCGCTTCGCGTGCCCGTTTCAGATCCAGGGCGCGCAGACGCTCCACCCAGTACAAAGCGACGATGCCCCCGAGCACGAGTCCGCACACACTGAGCTTCGGGGGCAGCCAGTGTCCAAGCGCCCAAATCAGCGTCAGGCAACCCAGCACCCCAAGTCGACGCGACCACCCCTGCCAGCCCCCGCGGATCATCTCCAAAAGATCTCAGGTGAACGGCGACGCCACTATCCGCGCACGTGCTCAATCTGTCTGAGTATCCTTGCTCACGTCGTGACCCGCCGGTAGGTGCAAGCAGCCGCGAATTACCTGCAATTCTGGCCGTCTGACGTCGGACCCAACAATCTGTGACTGCCCGGGTCAGTTTGGGTAGCTTCTTCTCTTGGAATCACCGTGAACTCCGTCACCTCCGTCTTGGTGCTCGAAGACACCGCCCCGATCCGCCTGGGCGTGTGTGAAGCCGTCGCTGCGCGCTCCGAGCTCGACTTGGTCGCCGCCTGCGAGACGGTACGTCAGGCCTTGGACTACATCGAAGACGCGAGCCAGCCGCTGGACGTTGCGATCATCGATCTGTCGTTGCCCGACGGCCACGGGACAGACGTCGTCGCAAAGCTCACCGAGCTTCGACCACACTGCGTGAGCCTCGTGTTCACGGTGCTGGCGGACGAAGCGTCCATCTTCTCCGCGCTGCGCGCTGGCGCACGTGGCTACATCCTCAAGGAGAGCAGCCCCGAGGAGCTGGTCGAAGCCATTTTCCACGCAGAAACTGGCGGCGCACCGATGAGCCCAGAAGTCGCCCGCACGGTGGTGGAAAGCTTTCGCCCCGACAGCGTGGCCCAGCGTACGGGGCTGACGCCTCGGGAGCGCGAGATCCTCGAGCTCCTGTGCCACGGCACGAGCTACTCCGAAGTGGCTGACATGCTGCACATCGGCCGCGGGACCGTGCACACCCACGTGAAGAACATCTATCGCAAGCTCGACGTCAGCTCGAAGGCGGAGGCGACGAAAGTGGCCATCCAGCGGCGACTGTTCATCCCCTGAGTGACGCCTCACGTTCGCTGGGCGGCGCTCCTCACCCCCAAACCCCGCGCGCGGAGGCTGCTGCGGTCCGCGACACGCACGTCGAGGCTGAAATTCAGCAAGAGTGTGACAAACCCACGCTGACACATCACGCCGGCGCATCAACAAAAGCTCGGAGAAGCCGCGGAGTTCCGCTGGCAGCGGCAGACGGCTGGGCAAACGTCGGTTACAGGCCGCAAACATTCGGGAAAGCGCGCTCGCGATCGCTTGAACGACGCTCCACCATCCATCATGCTCCCGCCTTCTCTGCGTTTGCTGGATTGTTCCATGGGAACGCTGCTCAGTGCCTCTCGGCATGAACGGCGTGCCCCCCTGCCGCGTCGCCTGACGCGGCGCCCAAGTGAACCCTTCAGGCTCCTTCGCCTGGTGGGTCCCGCGTTGCCTGAGAGCAACGGGCCTTGGGACACCGCAGACGCACTAAACAACGAGGAATCGATATGCGGTCTTTCTTGATCAAGGCGTCAGTCGCCGCGGGCTTGCTCGCGCTGACCACCGCCGGCTGTGGCTCCGATGACGGAGGCGGCTCTGGAGGCAAAGGTGGCACCGGCGGTGTCGGCGGCACCGCGGGTGCAGCAGGCGCGGGCGCCACGGGCGGCACCGCGGGCGTCGGCGCTGGCGGCTCGGGCGGCACTGGGGGTAACCCGGACACGCTGAAGATCACGACCTGCACCAACACCCCGGTGCCTGGAACGGATCCTGGCGCAAACGTGTGCGCCGTGGAGAGCGGCAGCGGCACCAACACGCTCGTGGTCGGTGACGTGCTGGTTCCGGGCGAAGTCTTCGAAGGCGGTGGCGTGCTGTACGACAGCACGGGCAACATCAGCTGCGTGGGCTGCGACTGCAACGATCAAGCGGCGGACGCCACGAAGATCATCTGCCCCGACGCCACCGTTTCCCCGGGGTTAGTCAACGCTCACGACCACGTCGGCTGGATGAACGGCAGCCCGTGGGTCGCAGCAGATCACAACGTCGATCCCGCGCTGCGCTGGGAGCACCGCCACGACTGGCGCCGCGGCAAGCGGAACAACCCGGAAATCAACGAGGACGGTGGCGGCGCGAGCACCGACGAGAAGGCGTACGGCGAGCTGCGCTTCGCGCTTGGCGGCGCCACGGCGGTGTTCGGCTCCGGCGACATCGCTGGGGTCCTGCGGGATCTCGATCGCACCGGTAGCGGAGACAACGGCCTCGGTCAGCCCGGCGCCAGCTACGACACGTTTCCGCTCGGAGACAGTGACGGTACCCAACTCGCTGATGGCTGTGCCTATCCCGATGTCAGTGGTCCTCCTGGCGCAAGCATCCAGGCTTATGCGCCCCACGTCTCGGAGGGTATCGATGCCGAGGCACGCAACGAGTTCCTCTGCCTCACGGGACAAGGCCAGGGTAGTCAGCAGACGCTCGACAACCGCGCAGCGATCATCCACGGCATCGGCTTGACGCCAGTGGACGTGGCGCTGATGGCCTCGACCGGCATCGACCTGATTTGGTCGCCGCGGTCCAACATCTCGCTCTACGGCGACACCGCGAACGTCACCGAGATGGCGCGCGCTGGGGTGAGCATCGCGCTCGGCACCGACTGGATGCCCTCTGGCTCGATGAACATGCTGCGAGAGCTGAAGTGCGCGGACGATCTCAACACCGTCAACTTCGACAAGTACTTCAGCGACCAGGCGCTGTGGTTGATGGCGACGCTCGGCTCCGCCCGCGCGCTCGGCATGGACGACGCGATCGGCGTGCTGGCGACGGGTCACAAGGCGGACATCGCGATCTTCGCGAACTCCGGCCGGCAGCATCACCGCGCGGTGATCGACGCTGGCGTGGGTGACGTGGCGCTGGTGTTGCGCGGTGGCCTCCCGGTCACGGGCAACAGTGCAGTGGTCAACGCCCTGGCAACTGGCTGCGATGACCTCGGCGATGTGTGCGGCTCCAACAAGAGCGCGTGCCTCACCCGCGACATCGGCAAGAGCTGGAGCGCCCTGCAGTCAGCCGTCGGTTCTCCGGCTTACCCGTTGTTCTTCTGCGGCGAGCCTGACAGCGAGCCGAGCTGCGTGCCCGCGCGTACGCTTCCCGGTGACTCCGTGGACGGTTCCGGCAACTACGCTGGCATGAGCGTCGCGGATGACGCGGATGGTGACGGCATTGCAGACAGCGAGGACAACTGCCCGAGCATCTTCAACCCGGTGCGTCCCCTCGATGGCGGCAAGCAGGCCGACTACGACAACGACAACGTCGGCGACGTGTGTGACCCGTGTCCTCTCGAGGCGGCGTCCACGACCTGCAAGACCTTCGACCCGAACGACACCGACGGAGATGGAGTAGCGAACCTGAGCGACAACTGCCCAGCGGTCGAGAACACCGATCAGGCCGACGCCGACAACGACCAAAAGGGCGACGCTTGTGATCTCTGCCCCAACTTCAGCAACGTTGGCGACGCAGGCTGCCCCTTCGACATCCCGACGCTGAAGACGGACGCGACGCTGCAAGGTGAACGCGTTGCCGTGCAAGGCGCGGTGGTGACCGCCGTAGGTCCGCAAGGCTTCTTCATCCAGGAGAACACCACCGCGTTCAAGGACAACGCCGGCATCTACGTCTTCAACGGGACCGACACCAAGCCCGCTTTGGATGACATCGTCGACGTCACGGGCGCGACCCTGACCACCTACTTCAGCCAGCTTCAGCTGAATACGGTGACCTGGGCCGCAACCGGCAGCACCTTTCACATGCCACCCCGCGTGCTCACCGCAGGTGACCTCACCCAGCTCGTGACCGACGGCGCGGCCTCGCCCCTCGAAGGCCAGCTAATCCAGGTGGAAAATGTGACGGTGAGTGACGCCGACCCCGTCGGCGGCTCGGGCGACACCAACAACGTCAACGAGTTCGAGCTGACCGGCGGTCTGCGCGTCGATGATGCCGTGTGGCCCACCGGTCAGACGTTCATCGATCCGTTCCCCACGGTTGGCGAAGGGTTCGTGTCGATCACCGGCCCGGTGTCGTTCCGCAATGACTACCTCAAGTTGTTGCCGCGCGCTCCGAGCGACCTGGTGTTCGCCGCAGCGGACGTCGCAGCCTTCAGCTCTCCGCAGGTCTTCCAGCGCGTGGGCACCTTGGGCAACACGCTGCCAGCGCCCCTCGTCGTCACCCTGACCCGTCAGGTCGCAGCAGCGACGTTGATCGAAGTCACGTCGGACGACACGGGCACCGCGACGGTTCCCGGCAGCCCCTTCACCGTCAACGCCGGTGAAGACATGGTCACCATCCCGGTCAACGGCGTCGCCGCAGGCACCACCACGCTCCGCGCCAAGATCCAGGGTCAGACGACCGAGGTCACGACGCAGATCCAGGTGCTGACGGACGACGCAGTGCCCGCCATCGTGTCCATCGCGCCGACCATGGCAACCGTGGTGGTCAGTGACACCCAGCAGTTCACCGTCAACCTGGAGCACCCTGCTCCCGTCGCTGGCATGAACCTCGCGGCAGCGGTCACCGGCGGCATCGGCAACGTGCCGAACCCGATCGCCGTCCCGGCCAATGCGATGCAGGTGGTGTTCACCTTCACCGCCGGCAACACAGCGGGCATGGGTCAAGTACAGATCGACGGCACGACGACTGCGGACGTCAACGTCATCGATCAGCCCGCGGATCTCGACATCAGCGGCTACCAGCTAGTGCAGACCAACAGCGCGCAGACGTTCGATATCCCCTCGGGAACCACGGTCGCTGCTGGTGGGTACGTGATCATCGCTCGAAACGCCACTCGGGCGGATTTCGAGACTCGCTACCAGGTCACGCTGGGAGCGAACGTGGTGTTCATCAACACGGGCGACAACGGGAAGTTGGTGATCAACGGCGGAGAGACGTACACCATCCAGAACGCCTCGATGAGTGTGCTTGATGGGCCCAGTATCGCGCAGCCCACCTCTGCCGCACGGAACTACCAGCGCCTTCAGCCGGTGGGTCCAGCCAACATGGCGAGCTCCTGGCTCGACCAAACCGATGCCATCACCAACGCCACGCCCGGCAGCGGTCAGACGGTGCCCGGCACACCAGTTGGACTTTACGTCAGCGAGATCGGCGACGCCTCCGGAACCGGAAACTTCCACTACGAGTTCGTGGAGCTGTTCTACGACGGCGGCTGAGCCAACTAGTTAGCGTCAAGCTCACTCGGCGGCGAGTTCCACTTCGGAGCTCGCCGTCGCGTGTTTTGTAGCCAGCGTCTCGCGCGCGCCACGCCACGCTGCCTCCAGCGCATCCCAGCTCGGCTTTTCCCGCGCGATAATTCGCGCGGCCTCGCGACGGTAGGTCTCGTTGAGCTCCGGTTGGTCCTCGCGGAGCGTCTTGGGTCGCCTATTTTGGGGGAGAGGAGCGCCGGCCTCTGCTTCACCACCCTCGGGTGCGCCCTGCTCTAGTTCGATCCAAAGCTCACTGCCAACACCGATCAGCGTCGGCATGCGTCCGCGCGACTTCGACTTGCGCGACTTCTGTCCCGGAGGTCGCTGCGCAACCACGACTGAAAGCTCCGCTCGACGTCGAACCTGACTGACGGGTTCGCATGCTTCAGGAAGTGTCGGCATCGCCTCACGGGCGTCGTTGACGGACATAGTTCGCACTGGATGGCTGCCATGCGCTTGGATTGGGGGCCAAGTTTGCATCCGCGGGTCAACGCTAGATGCGCGAGATCGCTTCGCTTATGCAGCACCACAAACGCGCCGGGGCTCCGCGCGATGTTCGCGCGGAGCCCCAGCTCTGCACTGATAGACGCCTAAGCCAGCAGGGAGTCGCTGTTGCTATCCACCCCGCTTCCACCGACCACCGGATCCGTGTGCTCGGTCTCGAGCGCGAGGCTCAGCACCTCGCTCATGTCCTCGACCAAGTGGATCTCGAGTGCCTCTCGCGTCACTTCGGGTACGTCGGCTAGATCGCGCTCGTTCTGCTTCGGCAAGATTACCCTGCGGATACCCGCGCGGTGTGCTGCGAGCACCTTCGCCTTGATGCCACCGACGGGCAGCACACGGCCGCGCAGCGAGCACTCGCCTGTCATCGCGGTGTCGGGTCTCACCTTCCGGCCACTCAAGAGCGATGCCAGCGCGGTGAAGATGGTGACGCCAGCCGACGGACCGTCCTTGGGCACCGCGCCCGCAGGCACGTGAATATGCAGGTCCTGAGTGTCCAACGCGCTGCTGTCTAGGCCGAGCTCCGGAGCGTGGCTCCTGACGTAGGTGAGCGCCGCACGAGCGCTCTCCTTCATCACGTCGCCGAGCTGCCCCGTGATCTCGAGGCGTCCCTTGCCGGGCATGCGCGACGTCTCGATGAACAAGATGTCGCCGCCGAACGGCGTCCAGGCCATGCCCGTCGCTACCCCTGGGTAGGCGACTCGCTCTGCCACATCACTGCGGAAACGGGGCTTGCCTAGGTAGCCAGAGACATCATCGCGATCGACGACGAACCGGTGCTCGACGTCCTTGTTTCGCGCTACTTCGAGAGCCAGTGAGCGACCAAGGCGAGTCAGCTCGCGGTCGAGCTGCCGCACGCCGGCTTCACGAGTGTAGTCTTCGACGATGCTCTCGAGCGCCGCGTCCGTCAGCGAGAACGAGCCATCGGGGATGCCCACCTCTTTCATGCGCTTTGGGATCAGGTGCCGACGGGCGATGTGCGACTTCTCGGCCTGGGTGTAGCCACTGAGTTCGACGATCTCGAGGCGATCGCGCAGCGGCGCGGAGATGGTGTCCAGACTGTTCGCAGTGCACACGAACATCACCTCGCTCAGGTCGAACGGCGTCTCCAGGTAGTGATCCGTGAAGTGCTTGTTCTGCTCCGGGTCGAGCACCTCGAGCAGAGCAGCTTCCGGCGATCCACCGTAGCCGTGCCCGAGCTTGTCGATCTCGTCCAGCAGCACCACGGGGTTCTTCACCTCCGCCTGCTTCAGACCAAATGCGATGCGTCCAGGGATCGCGCCGACGTAGGTGCGGCGATGGCCTCGGATCTCCGCTTCGTCTCGTACGCCGCCGAGCGCGATGCGCACGAACGGGCGCTTCGTGGCCTCGGCGATGCTGCGTCCCAAGCTAGTCTTGCCAACGCCAGGAGGCCCGACGAGACACAGAATGGTGCCGCGCGGATTACCCGAGAGTTGCTGTACCGCCATGTGCTCGAGGATGCGCTTCTTCACGTCCTCCATGCCGTAGTGGTCCGCCTCGAGCTTGTCGGAGATGGCGTTGATCTCGATCGTCGACTCCGCGCGCTTGCTCCAGGGAAGCGAAGCCAGCCAGTCCAGGTAGCTGCGGATGACGTTGGCTTCGGGGCCCTGACCGCCGGTCTGGTCCAGGCGCTTGAGCTCCCGATCAGCGATCTTTCGCGCTTCGGGACTCAGACCTGCTGCGTCCAGTCGGGCGCGCAAGTTGTCCGTCTCGTCTTCTTCCTCGTCGTCACCTAGCTCACGCTTGATGGCCTTGAGCTGCTCGCGCAGGATGGCTTCCTTCTGGGTCTTTCCAAGTGACTTCCGCACGTCTTGCTCGATCTTCGTGCGTAGTTCCGCACGGGTTCGCGCGCGCGTCAGGAGCTCGATCACGCCCTTCAAGCGCTCCGCCACATCGAGCTCGCTCAGCACGGCGATGGCGTCCTCGGTGTCCAGGCCAAGGCTGGCTGCGATGCGATCCGCAAAGCTCGAGGGGTCCCCCTCGGGGGAGGGAATCTCACCCAGCGCGCCACCTTTCTGCGTCAGCTCCTCGAGGTGCGTGTGGAGCTCCTCTGCGAGGATCGACGCGGCGTCACCGGTGTTGCCGACTTCCGCAAGCAGCACGCCATCCGCCCGCCAGAACGGCGCGCGATCGTCGATGGCATCGAGGGAGAAACGATCGAGTCCCTCCAGCACGAGCTGGTAGACCTTCTCGTTACGGCGACTGATACCGACGACCTTGGCGAAGCTGCCCACGGGGTACAAATCCTCGAGGCTAGGCGAGTCGATCCGCGGATCGCGCTGAGTAGCAACGCCGATGATGTCGCCCTCGTGCAGGGTTCCGAGGAGCGCGAGGGAGCGGGGACGCCCAACGCTCAGGCTGAGCGTGGTGCCTGGGAAGACCACGCCAGAGCGCAGTGGAAGCAAAGCAAACGGTGAACTGGGCGCAGGTGCGCCGCCGCGTAGTTTGGTCATGAACGCGTACCTCGTCTGGACATCGCAAGCGTGTTGCTTTGTCCCGCTATTCCGCGCGGATGCTTCGCGCGAGCATGGGCCGGTGGGCCTCCGAAGCGAAGCCCGACGCGGATTGGGGTTATGAACAGCTGAGTGAACGGAACCTAAATTCGTTCACGAGGCTGTCAACGCCACCTTCGAAAACTGGCTCCGGCCTTGCATGCACGGAGATCACAGCGGCAGAAGCCTGAGTCCCAAGACGGCGATGTCAATCGCCGCGAGCCAGCAAGCCTCGGGAAATCAGCCTCGCCAGCGCGACGACCTCGCTGATTGCCGTCGCCGGGTCGAGGGAGAAAAGCCACGGGGGTGAGTAAGCGGCGCACGCTCGCTGAACCAGATGGCTGGTCTGAGCCAAGTCAGCGAAGGCGAAGACGCCCAGATCTCGCCCGCTGCGCAGCACCCGCTCCAGCAAGCCGGACTCCGCCTCGGAGAAATGCCCGACGCCTGCCTGCGCAGACTGGCAGAGCACGAAATCACATGCGTGGGTACCTTCGGAGGCCAAGGCGAAGAACACACGGACTCGCTCCTCGAGGATCCGCTCCAGGCAGAGCGCGGGCTCCTCACAGCTCACCGCCAGCATCGCCTGGACCACACGGTCGTGGCGCGAATTCGAGAGCGCAGCGACAATCGCGTCCTTCGACTGAAACTCCAGATAAACGGTACCGACGCCGATCCCCACCTCTCGGGCGATGTCCCCAACGGTGGTCTTGCCCGCACCGTGCTCGCGAAACAACCGCTCGGCGGCTCGCAGGATCTCCTCACGGCGCTCGGACTTCACGCAGCCGATTGTGTCAGCCTGGGTTGAGCTATTCCAGTGGACCGCTTGTCACAGCTGAAAGCTGACCGCGCGGAGCGAGCTGAACTCTTCCGCGACGCTCTGCAAGTCGGCCACGGCGCTCGGTCCAATCAGCAGACCTCTGAGTCGAGACAGACGCGGACGATCGAGCTCGCTGAACCCGCCGCTGAGGCAGCGCGCGGCCAGCAGACAGCTCGGCTCATCGAGCTCGGGGCTGACAAACACCGCGCGCCGCGTGAGCAAGCAGTGCAGCTCCCCGGGCCCGAGCACCCAGACGCCGATCGCTTCGTCCAGTCCTGAGACCAGGACGGCGGCGACTTCCCAATCGACGAACAGCTCGTCGTAACAACACACCAGCTCGAGCGCGCGCGCTCGCAGCACCCAATCCGCAGACGCTGGATCCGAGACCAGACGCCGCTCCGGCACGCTGCTTCCCGGTGGAAAGCGCGTCACCATCCCACCACCCGTCATACACAGCGACCAGCGCCTGCGCAGGCTCTCCCAGTGGGTGAGCAACTCCGAGAGTTCACAGAACAGCGGCGGCTCGAGCTCGAGCGTGTCACCAGAGAACGGCGTCGCCCCGGGTGTGGGCTCACACGTGACGCCAATCGTGCTGTCGTGGACCTCCGCGCGCACGACGGTCAAGACCTCCGGCTCGTCGTCAGACGGCTTCGCGGCGCGTGGCATACGGCCGGGGGTCGGAGAGCGCGGGACGATGGGCATGGTCGATGGCGTGACGCAGCTGGCTCGTCGAACGTGGGAGGGCGTAGCCTGGCGGAAATCCGTTCGGTCATTACCCCCTACGAGCAGCGTGGAAACAGGTTTGAGTCTACTTCAGCGCCCGCTTCGAGCAACAGGCGGCTTGCCGAACCCGGCTGACGACCGCATGTGGAGGTCAAGAATCTTGGAGCGACAGTCCAGCGACCACGACCCCGCCAGCCCAGGCAGGTTCAACCATTGTGGTGGAAATCCGCGCAAAATTCACTCGGAGCGCTGGGCAAGCCCCACGGACTGTGCTCCGCTCCCAACAGCCGAGGCCGCTAATGCACATCATAATGGTCAAGAAACGTCTCGCGAACGGCGAGCCCTGTCCCAAGTGTATTCAGGCCGAGGAAATGCTGCGCGAGCGCGGACTGTGGGAGCGCATCAATGAAATCGTGTGGGCCGAGGAGAGCGATCCGGACAGCCCTGGCATGCGCCTGGCGGCGCGACACGACGTGTCGCTCGCGCCCTTCTTCGTGTTCGACGCCCACGGAGACGCCCGAGTCGTCACCAGCGCGCTACGCGCCGCCAAAGAGCTGGGCGCCGCCAAAGAGCTGGGCGCCGCCAAAGAGCTGAGCGCCGCCAAAGAGCTGAGCAGCCCCTCCCTCGATGGCGTGACGTCGCCAGCACCGCCGACCACGATCGATCTCGCTCAGACACGAGCGGAGCTAGCGACATTGACTCCACCGGAGGTCGTGCGTTGGGCCCTCACACGCTTCGGTTCCAACCTCGGGATCGCTTTCAGCGGCGCGGAGGACGTGGCGCTGATTCACATGGCCGCAAAGAGCGCAGAGAGCTTCCGCGTGTTCTGTCTGGACACTGGTAGGCTCCACGCGGAAACGTATCGTTTCATCGAAAAGGTGCGTCAGCACTACGGTGTGGAGATCGAGATGCTCTTCCCCGACGCGCTCAGCGTGGAGAGCCTGGTGCGGAAGAAGGGGTTGTTTAGCTTCTACGACGATGGCCATCACGAGTGTTGCGGCGTCAGGAAGGTCGCACCACTGCGCCGAGCGCTGTCGGACTTCTCAGCGTGGATGACGGGACAGCGCAGAGATCAGAGCCCCACCCGCAGTGACGTCGAGTTACTCGAGGAGGACGCCGCCTTCACTGGCAAGGGTTCCGTGCTCTACAAGTTCAATCCGCTAGCTGGTTGGAGTCAGAGCCAGGTCTGGCAATACATCCGCACGGAAAGCGTTCCCTACAACGAACTCCACGACCAAGGCTTCATCTCTATCGGGTGCGAGCCGTGCACCCGCGCGACCCGCCCCGGAGAACACGAACGAGCTGGTCGCTGGTGGTGGGAGGAGTCAACGCAGCGCGAGTGCGGGCTTCACGTGAGGCGCTCGGGGTGAGCCGGGCCTAGCGCTTGCCTAGCGCCTTGCCCAACTCCTTCACACCGCGGTCCGTCGGGTCGAGCTCCTTGGCCCGCTCGTACTCACCAAGCGCGCTCTTCTTCATGTCGGCTGCGAGATAGGCTTTGCCGAGCACGACCCGCAGGGAGGCGCGCTGAGGCGCGACCATCACTGCGCTCTTTGCAAGACGGATCGCTTGGTTCACGTCGGTGTGGAGGAGGCACAGCGCCGCGCGCTCCAGGAGCTGGCCGTTGTGGGGCCTGCCGAGGTGCGCCTTCTCGTAGAACTGCGCCGCCTCTTTCCACTGACCCTGACGCTCGGCGACCTGACCGCGCTGAATGTACTCGTCAGCGTGCTTGACCGCGACCGCTTGTTCCAGCTTTTCGAGGCGCTCAGCCAGCTCCCTGTCCTCTGGGTCCAAGCCAACGGCGATCTTCACGGCATTCCGCGCGGAAATCAGATCGTGTTCGCGCTCGGCTTCCTTTGCGGTCTGCAGGTAGCGCTGGACACGCACTCGCGGATCACTCGAACGCTCCGCTTGGAGCCGACGCATGGACTCGCGTGCGGCAGCCTTGGCCTCTTCGCTGTTCTTCGCCGGGGGTACCGACACGCGTCGCATCCCCGCGTTGCTGAACTTGCGGGCGAGCGCCCGGCGACGCGCCTCGGAGTCCCGGCTAGCTGCGTCCGGCGGGCGCGATGAGCCCGCGGCGGGAGGCCTCGATGAGACGCTGGGCTGTTGAACCTGGGGTGTGCGCGGCGCCTTTGGGATATCGACCGGAGGTGCGGAGCTTCGGGCCGTCGCGCGCGACGCTCGCTCCGAAGCACCCAGCGCATTCTCGAGCGCCTCGTAGGCCGCGGTGAGACGCTTGAAGATGCGCTCGAGCTGCGCCTTGTAAGGGCCGAGCTGTTTTCCGAAGTAGCGGTCTGGATGGTAGCGGCGGATCCCGGCGTGATAGGTCGCTCGGATCTCTTCCCGTGAGGAAGTGACGTCGCATCCAAGGACCACATACGGATCCGAAGACAGGATGCGCTGAGCCACCTCGGAAATCTCCTGCTGCAGCTCTGGCGGCAGCTCAACGATCTCCTCGAGCGGCGCGGCATCCTCCGCGGAGGCGGGCGCAGCCGCAATCCCCGATGCGCGTTCCAGCGGTCGGCGCGCAGTGCCGTGCTCGAGGAGCTCGGCTTCCGTTGCGCGCTCCAAGCCCCCTGGGCGGGGTCGCCCCATATCGACCAAGCCCCGCACCTCTAGCTCTGACACCAAAGGCGCGATCTGCTGGACGCCAGTGCCCAGCAACGCCGCGAGCTCGACGACCGAAGTTCGGTCGTCGATCAGCCCCAGCAGCATGCTGGCGTCTGGGCTGATCCCTGATGGATCTCCAAACAGTCGCTTGGGGACCAGCGCCCCTAGCCCATCGTCTCTCGTCTCGGCAGCCACACCGTCACCCTTCGGTGCCATGGAGCGGGGATCATCGCACACTCCGATTACACGCGGGAGGTGCCCACAAATTTGCACACGTAATGCAAAATCATATTTGCACAACGCATGCAAATATATCAGCGTCCATGCATGAACTCCGCCCGTTCGTCGCTCCTGATCACGCTGCTTTGCCTGGCTTGCTCGAAATCAGAGCCCGCCCCGACGGCCGTTGTCCCGACGCCCAAGACGCTTACTGAACACTGCCAGAGTGCGGTTGGTGCGCCGCGGGTGGTTCAGGTGACCCCGCAGCTCTTCGTGGCGGTTGGCTACGACCTGGCGAACACCATCGTGCTCCACACACCCGACGGAAACGTCGTCGTCGATGCGATGATGAGTCCCGAACGCGCAGAGCTCGCGAAGGCGGAGCTCTCCAAGGTCGCACCTGGTCCAACCAAGGCGCTCATCTTCACTCACAGCCACATCGATCACGTGGGCGGCGCGAGCGTGTGGCTCGACGAAGGGACCGAGATCTGGGCGACCGCGCGCTTTCGCGATCACTTCATCAAGCAGTACGGGGTCTTTCAGCGCGCAGAGCGTATCCGCGGGGTAAGACAGTTCGGGAGAAATGTGGACCCCAAGTCGCTGGAGTGCTCCGCCCTGGGCCGAAATCCCGACTTTGATCTGCACGTCGGAGGGGGGATCCGCATGCCCAACAAGACGTTCAGCGACAAGACCAGCTTCAAGGTGGGCGGCGTGGAGATCCAGCTCGTCGAAGCTCACGGCGAGACCGATGACGAGCTCTTCGTGTGGATCCCGAGCCAAAAAGCCCTGCTACCGGGAGACAACTTCTACCGCGCCTTCCCGAACCTCTACACCATCCGCGGTACGCGTGCGCGCCCGGTGTCCGAGTGGATTGCGAGCCTGGACGCCATGCGACGCCTCGAGCCCGAACATCTGGTGCCCTCGCACACCGTTCCGGTGTCAGGCAAAGACGCCATCAGGAAGGCGCTCGTCACCTATCGCGATGGCATCGCCTACGTGCGCAATGCAGTGGTGCAGGGCGCGAACGCCGGACTCAGTGTCGATGAGCTGGCCGATGCGATTCACCTCCCCCCCCACCTCGCCAACGCGCCTGAATTGGCTGAACTGTATGGCCAGGTGGACTGGTCGGTGCGTGCCATCTACGACAACGAGCTCGGCTGGTTCGATGGCTCTCCCGAGACCTTGTATCCGCTGCCTCGGAAGGACCTCAGCAAACGCGAGATTGCGGCTATGGGTGGCGACGCGAAGGTGCGAGAGATGGCGCGACTTGCCCTCGACGGCGGTGACGCGCGCTGGGCGATGCACTTGCTCGCGAAGCTGAACGATGTGGCCGACGATTCCGCGCGAAAAGACCTCAAGCCGCTGCTCGCGAAAGCTTCTCGGGCCGTTGGTCAGGACGTCTACAACACCAACGGGCGAGGCTACCTGCTCCAGTCAGCCCTCGAGGCCGAAGGCAAAGACAGCAGCCTGAAGCCCGAAGTGAGTGACACGCTGCTTGCTGAGCTACCTGTTTCGACCTTCTTCGACACCATGGCCACACGGCTCAAGACCGAGGAGGCCAAGGACGTGGAAGAGACGCTCAAAGTCGAGTTCAAGGACCTGGACCAGAGCGTGTTCGTGACCGTAAGAAAGGGCGTCGCGGAGATCGCCATGGGAGATCCACTCCCGGGCACTCCCGAGCCCTTCGCAACCCTCCACACGGACAGCTTGACCTGGAAACGCATGGCCCTCGGCAAAGACAACCCGCTAGCGGCAAGCCTCGATAAACGGCTGACCATCGATGGCGAACTACTCCGGGTGCGGCGCTTCACCGAGCGCTTCGAAAAAGGGCTGTGAGCAGCGAAGCATGAGCGCCGCCCCGATCGACGGTCGCGTCAAGCGACGCATGCAGACGCGCGCGCGCATCATCGAAGCGCTGCGCGGATTGATCGCTGGCGGCAGCGCCAAGCCCACTGCCGACCAAATCGCAAAGCAGGCCGGTGTTTCCCTGAGGTCCATCTACCAACACTTCTCGGATCTCGATGACTTGTTCGCCGAGCTAGCAAAACAGTCTCTCGAGCCGATTCCCGGTGGGAGTTCCGTCGCCGAGGGTGACCTGCCGGCGCGTATCGCTGCCGTGGTGGAGCAGCGCGACCGTTACTACGACGAGATCCAAGACTCCGCCAAGCTGGCGTTGAGCCTCGAAGCGTCCTCCGACGAGGTTGCGCGTGCCGTGCGCGCGGTGCGCAGAGAGCTACGCCTCCAGGTCACGACGAGCTTCGGACACGAGCTAGCCCGCCTGGGGGAAGAAGAACGAGAAGACCGCCTGGAGGCCTGTATCGTCGCTCTTTCCTTCAGCACCTACGAGCTGCTCCGCACCCACCATGGGCTCAGCCGCGCGCGTTACCGCAGGGTAACGAAGCGTAGCATCGAGCTCTTGCTGGCTAGCGCTTGATGGCAGCTGGGATCGGGTAGAGCTCCGCCAGCAGCGCGTTGTTGCGGAAACCGAGCGCTTCGCGCTGAATGCGCAAATCGCGCACGCGGAGTTTCGCGTACTCCCGCATCCGGTTGAAGTCGTCGATGAGGAGCGCCAGGCTTTCGCCCTCCGCGTTGCGCATCCTCTCCGTCAGCACATCGAGCTCCAGCAGCGCGCGGTTGATGCGATCCTCAGCGCGACCGAGAGAGGCTGCCATCTCTTCGACGATTTCCCGCTGGATTTTACCCAGCTCCGCGTTGCGGCGCGCATCCGCTGTCTTCGCCCGCAGCCGTTCGAGGTAAGGGCTCTGAAAGCCCTCAGCGGACAATCGCTTGACCAAGTCCCGGGCTCGATCCTCCATGCGTCGGCTAGCTTAGTGCTTTGCCAAACGGCGTCGAACCCGGGTCGGGCGCTTTTTCGCTCCGTGAGACAACGGACCGCACTCAGCGTGCGGTCCGCGTGAATCACATCTGCGCTACCATCACGGAGATATACTGGGGGTTGTAGCTCAGCGAGGTGTTGTCGAGGGCGCGGTAACAGACCGCGGCCGTGTAGCGCCCCGCGGGTAGGTTCACGAATTGGTAGGTGAAGGGCACGACACCCGGCATGCCCGCGGTGGTCAACGGGTTGTGGAAGGGCGCCAAGATCGTGCCTTGTTCGTTGACCAGGCAGGCGGCGACGTAGACGGTAGTCTGAGCAGCGGTGACGCCAGCAGTGCCGTTGACGATCACCACCATGCCGGGTTTCACATCGAACACGTTGGTCTGAAAGAGCGGCAGGTCGGCTGTGGTGAGAGTCGTACGGTCAGACTTGTCGAACGTGAACGAGTCGACGTAGACCACGCCGCTCGGTCCCCGAGGGCCGGTTGGTCCCGTCGCACCGTTGGTGCCGTTGGTTCCCGCTGGACCGGTAGGTCCAGTTGCGCCGTTGCTACCGTTCGATCCCGCGGGCCCCGTTGGGCCGGTCGGACCAGGCGCACCATTGGTTCCATTCGTGCCAGCAGGACCAGTCGGCCCCGTTGGTCCGCGGGCGCCCGCCGCACCCGTTGCGCCCGTCGGTCCCGCTGGGCCTTGAGCACCCGTCTGCCCAGCAGGTCCTGTCGGGCCAGTTGTTCCGGCAGGCCCGGTTGCGCCACGCGCGCCCGTTGCGCCCGCTGGGCCCTGCGCACCAGTCGCACCTTGGGCGCCCGTTGGGCCTTGCGCCCCCGCTGTGCCCGCGGGTCCCTGCGGTCCGGTTGCGCCCTGAGGTCCGGTTGCGCCCTGCGGTCCGGTTGCGCCCTGCGGCCCAGTCGGTCCGATCAGGCCGCTGCTCGGGCCAACCCAGTTGCCCGATTCGTCGATCACCATCCCACCGCCCACGCTCACCGTGCGCGGGGAGATGTCGCCAATCGCATTCTCACACACCAGGGCGTATGGCGCACTCACCAGGGGCTCGCGGGGGCTCATCTCGGTGTCACCATCTACGGCGACGCCGAGGTACCGTGTGGAACCGTCGAAGAGCGCCGGGCTGAGCGCTGTAGTCTGTCCCAGCACGAGCGCGAAGTAGCCGTCTTCCAGGGTGACGTTTACGGTCTCCGTCCAGAGCACGTTGCCGTCGACCGCCGCGTCGTACAGCGTGAACACGAAGCTCAGCGAACCGTTGACGGGCTGACCCATGTCATCGAAGAGCCGGCCCTGGTGTCCGAGGTACGGAGGCACTTCTTGAGCGACCGCGACCGACTGAAAGCACACCGCAGCGGCGGCCGCGGCGATCGTCAACTTGAGGCGAGAAATCTTGCGCTTCATCTGCTTACCCTTTCAGCTGCGTCAGTGGACGCTGCCGACCAACCCACCATGCATCGAATACTTGCCGCCCGAAGCAGGCTTGCTGCTCCCCGGCGATTGCCCCGCGGAAATCATCATGCGAAAGCGGGGGGACTTCATGTAGGCCCCGCCCGAAACGGCCCGTGTGCCCGGCGCTCCTGGGTCCGGCGGATCGGGCGGCATTCCACCGGTGCCTCCCGTCGCCCCGCCAACACCCGCTGTGCCGCCGGTGCTCGGCGCGCCACCGGCACCACCAGTGCTGGGCATGCCACCTGTCCCGGCAACGCCTGCGGTGCCTGCCATCCCGGCGCTTCCACCCTCCGGCGCAGCGCCATCGGCGCCCGCGTCTTGGCCTCGACCGCTGCGTTTCGTACCGTCCGCGTCGTCGCAAGCGAGTTGCGCCAGGCCAACGCTCAGACAGAGTGCGGTGAGTCCCCAACCTCGCAGCAGCGCTCGAAGCGCGCGTGACCGGTTGTACGACGGTGTAGTCATGGGGCGGACTTTTGCTGAAACCACGCGGCCGTCAAGCTTCCGTAATGGCGCTTTTTGCCTGGCCCTTGATAAGCTCGCCGAAAGTCGCAACTCGCGTTCCCAGCTAGGAGTTTCCTTCAATGTTTCCGCGCAACTTTCGAATTCCAGACGCCCGGAACATGCTGTTTCCCCTGCTGCTTGTTGCCGCGGCCGGCTGTGGGGACGCTGGCAGCAGCAGCTCCGGCCTGGGTCAGGGCGGGAGCTCCCAGGGCGGCAACGGTCAGGGCGGCAGCGCACAGGGCGGCAACGGCTTTGGCGGAGACGGCTTCGGCGGAAGCCTGGGAGTGGACTCCGGTACGGACGGCGGGAAGAGTCGCTGCGCTAGCGGCGCGGAGTGGATCTACCTCGTGGACAGCAACAACATCTTGCTGCAGTTCCGCCCGGATTCACTCACGCTGACACCCATCGGCAACCTGAACTGCCCCTCGAGCGGGGGGGATACGCCGTTTTCCATGGCAGTCGACCGCGACGCGACGGCCTGGGTGCTCTATCAGAGCGGCAACATCTTCCACGTGGACACCAGCAACGCCGCGTGTACGGCGACAGGCTTTCAGCCGGGGCAGTCTGGCCTGACGAACTTTGGCATGGGCTTCGTCTCCAACGATAACGACGAGGGCGAGAGCCTGTTCGTCGCCGGCGGCACTTCCGTTACCGTAGGGAATGCAACGCTAGCGTCGATCGACACCCTGAGCCTTCAGCTCACCCCGATTGGGCAAATCAACGGCTGGCCGGAGCTCACCGGCACTGGCAGTGGACAGCTGTGGGCGTTCAGCCCCAACACGAATCCTCCAACCATTCAGCGTCTGGACAAGACCAGCGGCAGCGTAGCCGAGAACTTCAACGTGAGTCAGCTCGCGGGCAATCCCAGCGCCTGGGCGTTCGCGTTCTGGGGCGGCGGCTTCTACGTCTTCTTGCAGCGCGCCCTCGAGACCAGCACCAACATCTGGTTCTTCGACCCCAACACCCAGAACCTGACTCAAGCGCTGGGCAACACCGGCTACCGCATCGTCGGCGCTGGCGTGTCGACCTGCGCCCCGCTGACGCCGCCCGCCTGACGAGCCTTCGGCGGTTGGCTATGCGCCGCTCCGCGTGGCTCGAATCGTACTCCACTTCGGAGCCGCCGCAGCGTACCTCTCCCCCCGATCCCGATCCCCAAGATCCCGTGGCGGGTTTGGGGGTGAGGAGCGCTCCGTCCAAAGGGCGTTGACGTGCCGGCGCAGCGGTCTCAACACGTCGACATGAGGATTCTGCTCGTCATGCCTACCCCGTTCGAGACCGGTCGTCTCGGACTGGAAAATGTCGTCTGGCTCTCGGAACCCGTGGCGCTGACCAGCATCGCCGCAGCGGTCCCGAAGGAACACGAGATCCGCCTGCTCGACATGCGGCTCGAGCCTGAAGACGCCCTGGCGAAGGCGCTGGTCGAGTTCGAGCCCGATGTGGTGGGAACCACCAGCATGACCACCGACGTGTACCAGGCGAAGGCCGTGCTGCGCATGACTCGCCAAATCCGTCCGGAAGCGCTCACCGTGGTCGGCGGTCATGCCCCGACGCTGCAGCCCCAGGAGTTCGAGGCCGACTACATCGACGTCGTGGTGCAAGGCGAAGGCGAGCACACCTTCCGTGAGCTGATCGCACGCTGGAACGAGGTCGTGAACCAACGCAGCCAGCTCGAAGCGACCAGCAGGCGCTTCCCCGGCATCCCTGGCGTGCGCTATCGGGATGAGGCGGGCTACGTCGTCAACGCCAAGCGTGAGCAGACCCAGGCCCTCGACGAGCTGCCAGTGCCTGACCGCAGCTTGGTCGCCAAGTACTACGGCCGCTACTTCTTCACTGTGGCGCGACCCATGGCGAGCATCTTCACCAGCCGCGGCTGCTCCTTCGACTGCAACTTCTGTGCGATCTGGGAGTTCTACGAGCGACGCACGCGTTTCTTATCCGCAGAGAAAATTGCGGACCAGATGGAAGCCTGCAAGGAAGACTTCATCTTCGTGCTGGACGACAACTTCCTCACCAGCAAGCGGCGTCTGATCGAACTGTGCGAAGAGCTCGAACGCCGCAAGCTCAAGAAGTTCTGGATGACCCAGGGTCGCACGGACTTCGTCGCTGACAACCCTGACTTGATCGCGCGCCTGGCCAAGAACGGCTTGATCGGTCTGCTCAGCGGCTTCGAGTCGAACGACGACGACAGCCTCGCCTCGCTGCGGAAGAAGAACACCTGGGAAAAGAACAAGCGAGCCAACCAAATCCTCAGGGAAAACGGCATCTTCTCCACGGGCATCTTCATGGTGCGCGCCGACTGGACCAAGGAGCAGTTCCAGGGCCTCTACGACTACATCAACACGCTGGAGATCGGCATCCCCCTGGTGACCATCCTGACGCCACTCCCGGGTACCCAGCTCTATCGCGCGTACCAGGACAAGCTCCTGACCAACGACTACCGCCTGTTCGATCTGCTGCACGCGGTGTTGCCGACGAAGCTGCCCCGCGAGGAGTTCTACAAGGAGTTTGCCCGGGCGCTGGACGCGACGGAAGACTCGGCACATCGCGCAATGAAGAACGTCGCGAAGCGGCGTCCCGACTTCATGAAGAAGTATGCGAAGAACATGCTCTGGTTCTACGCGCGGACGTGGCGCTATCAGCGCGTGCACCGGGACTATCGCTCCTTCTTGCGCGACGAAGAGGGCCTGCTGAACGGGCCCGGCGCGAGGGCCCAGCTCACCTGGCGCGACGTGCAGTATCCCCAGGGAGACGAGCACGGCAAGCAAGCCCAGGCCGAGCCGACCCTCGTCAAGCTACGCATCCCTCGCGACACCTGGGTGGACGAGCTACCGAAGGCCGGTGTGGCTCCCCCCAAACGCAACAACCCCGACTCCACCATCGCCGCCGAGTAGGACTTAGCCCATGACCCAGTCAGCCAAAGCCTTCCTCAAGGATCTACGTCGCGAGATCGAGTCGCATCCCGCGGTAAACCACCTGTTTCTGAATCGCCTGGCCACGAGCCCCTTCGCCAAGCAGGACTACCGCGTCTTCGCGGAGAACCACTACGCGCTGGTCTGCGTCTTCACGAGCTACCTGGAGTCCTTGCTGGTTCGGGCGCCGGACAGCGAAGCCAAGCTGTGGCTCGCCAAGGTGCTCGTCGACGAGTACGGAGAAGGCTCCGAAGGGCGCGACCACAGCAACCTCTACGCTAGTTTCCTTGAGGCAACGGGCGGTGACCCTGAGCTGGTGATGCAGGAGCGCCTGCGTGCCCCGGCACACGGCTTCATCACCACCCATCGCCGCCTGGTGCGAGAGAAGCCCTTCCTCGAGGGACTGGGCGCGGTGGGGCCCGGTCACGAGTGGGCGATCCCCAAGATGTTCGAGGCGGTGATCCCTGGGCTGCGTCGAGCTGGCTTCAGCGAGACCGAGATCCAGTATTTCACGCTCCACGTGGAGCAAGACGACGACCACGGCAGCTGGCTCGAAGAAGCACTCGAGCGCTACGCGGACAAGGAAGCTGCGCGGCAAGAGATCCGCCGCGGTGCGCTCACGAGTCTCGAAGCGCGCGGACGCTTCTGGGACGGCGTGCAGCGCGACGTGATCCGCTACCGGCAGCCACGCGCGCCTCGCCCCGATGGGCCGCGTCAGCGGCCGCTGCTCGGCGAAGTGCTGATCACTGCTTGGGACGGCTTCGCCACGGGCAAGGAACTGGAAGACCGCGTGCGAGGTTGGTGGGCGGAGCGACGCCCGACGCTGAGCGGACTCAAGCAGCTCACGCGGCAACTCTGAGGTCGTCGCGCTGCGGCGGCCAGGGTAGGCCCAGACGATGAAACGCAGGACGTGGCTCGCGGGTGGCTTGGCGCTGGGAGGCGCCGGTCTGCTCGAGTACCTGTCCCTGCGCGGCGACTTCGACAATCGCTCCGCGGTGGGCGTCTCCGACTCGGAGCGCTACAGACAGAGCCTGGCGCAGGTCGAAGGCGGCAAGGTCGACAACGGCTTGCTTCATCTGTCC
>JBFXBK010000003.1:0-70553 GCA_050183255.1 Polyangiaceae bacterium
GGAAAACGTGGCCCGGCGCCCCCAAACGGGGCGCCACCGACGCTCTCTTGAGCGCATTCCTCGATGGGCACTTAGCTCTGAGCCGTGCGGAAAGACCTCGAAACCGACTTTTTCAGCAACCTGCTAGATCTCCCCATCCGCTCCGTTGGTTGGCTTAGTTGTCGTTGGTTGGCTAGTTGTCGTTTTGCGGTTCCCTTTCTTGGTGCCGTTGCGCTCGGCAGCCGCTTCAGCGCGGACGCTTTCGCCGAGGAGCTCGAGGATCGTGGCGTGGTGGACGAGGCGGTCGATTGCGGCCGCCGTGGTCATCGGGTCCTTGAAGATGCGGTCCCACTCACTGAAGACGAGGTTCGAAGTGATCATCACGCTCTTCCGTTCGTAGCGTTCCGCGAGGAAAGTGAAGAGCACTTCCATCTCGTCGCGGTCCTGCTGGACGTACCCGATGTCGTCCAGGATCACAGCGTCGAAGCGGTCGAGGGCGGCGAGTTCCTTCTCGAGGCGCAGATCGCGTTTCGCGCTCAGCAGGCGCTGGACGAGCGCATAGGTCGGCGAGAACAGGACTCGGCGTCCGCGTCGGATCAGCTCGTGCCCGATGGCACACGCGACGTGGGTCTTTCCTCGACCTGGAAGTCCGAAGAGGAGGACGTTGTCACCTCGGCCGACGAAGCCGCCCTCGCAGAGAGTTGGCAGCGCCTTCGCCACTGCGGGACTGAGCCGTTCTCGCTTCAGCGTTGCCAGGGTCTTCTCCGCCGGCAACTCGGACAGCTTCAGGTTGCGAGTGACTCTCGAGCGACTTCGTTCTTCGACCTCGAGCGCGACCAGGTGCCGGAGGTACTGGCCAAAGGACCATCCTTCGCGCTCCGCCTTCTGTGCTATTTCCTCATGGAAACGAGCAACCGTCGGCAGGCGCAACGACTTGAGCATCATGGCGAGCGACAGCTCGGCCGACTCCACGGTGCTCATGTGCCCACCTCCGCAAGCAAGGAGTCGTATCCTGCGAGGTCGACTTCGGGCTTCGCCAGCTCAGGGACGGTCGGCGCTGGCACATGGACGAGTTGCTTGACGCGTTCGCTTTCGATGGGCTTCTTGTTGTCCAAGAGGGTCCGCAGAGCCACTTCGACGTCGTGCTCGACGGTCGTTGCTGCCAGGTGGAGGATCCTCAGGTAGATCACGTCACCCTTGATTCCCGCATGTGGAGAGTGGATTGAGTCGTAGGCCTGTCGAAACGTGGGACTAGGGAACATTTCCTCGCGGTATTTGTAGCGCTCGAATCCTCCGGGCTTGCGCACGAGCGACCAGATCACGTGTCGGTAGTCGATGCGACGCCCACCTCGTCCCTTCAAGCGCTCGTAGGAGAACTCCTGCTTGCCGGCAAAGTACCCTTCGATGTGCTCGAACAGCTGGACGATGAAACCTTTATCGTGCGGAAAAATGGGTAGCGAGGCGTTCTCACTCGCCCAACTTCACCACGCCTTCGCAGGAAGGTGGTAACCCGTCCAAGAGTTCCCCGCAGCTCTGACCTTCGAGCACGGCGAGACATTGGTCGCCGCTGGGCGCCACACCGATCGCCAAGCTGCAGTCGAGGCCATCCTCGACCGACTCGCGACACTCCGCCTGGGTGGCAAAGTCGCAGCCAGCGAACTTGGAGCAGTAGGTCGTGATGAATTGCTCACACCACGCGATGGCGGGCGCGGCGTCGGCAACTCCGTTGCACGCATCCGGTAGGTCGTCGCATGCCGAACTCGACAGCGCGGCGATGCATTGGTTCATGACCTGCTGCCGTCCGAGCTCGAGCACGCGCCAAGCAGACCGACAGCCAAGAACAAACCGGTGAGCACTCTCGCTGGTCGTCGTGAGATCCGCATACACGTGAAGCTACCTCGTGCCGGCCGAGGCGACCAGACTAAGGCTCTTGCCCGCCGCGCTATCTGCTGTGCCCGCAGCGGCAGCCCCTTCAACTCTTGCCAGCAGCGCCCCTTGGACAACGGCGAACCGCGCCGCGGAGGGCTCGGATCAGGGCGGGGCGCCGCTCCTCTCGAACGTTCAGTCCAAACACACCAGATGGCGCTTCGCGGACCTCGGATCGTATCCCGACGGCACATAAGCGCAGGACTCGTCCGAGGCCAGGTAGTCGCGGCTCATGGCGTAGGCCCTCGCTCGAGAGCCGCCGCATTTGACGCGGTACTCACATGCCCCGCATTTTCCGCTCAGCGAGTCGGCGTCCCGCAGCGCGACGAACATGGGGTGCTCCCGGTAGACCTCGATCGGATCGACGTCCCGAACGTTGCCGCACGGTACTGGCAGGAAGCCGCTCGGGTAGACCTCGCCCGTGTGGGAGACGAAGAGCATGCCCCGGCCTTCGTTGACGGTCAGCGCCGAGCGACCTCTGACGTAGCGAGCTGGCCTCACCCCCACGTCTCCTGCGCTCTTCCGCTGCGCCAGCACCCGGCGGTAGTGCGGCGCGGCGGTGGTCTTGATGGCGAAGGGTACGCGTTTCGAGATGTCCGCCAGCTGGTTCAGCCGCCGCTCCACGTCCTCGGGGTCGAGCAGCAAGCTCGTGTTCGCGCGACCCGTGGGCACGACGAAGAAGACGCTCCAGAGCACACAGCCGAGCTCCTCTACCAGACGACTCGTCGGCTCCAGCAAATCACCGACTCCCGCTCGCACAGTCGTGTTGATCTGCGTCGGGATCCCGAGGGACGCGGCGTCGCGCAAGATGCGCAACGACGTGTCGAAGCTCCCCGCGACACCACGGAACGCGTCGTGGAGCTCAGCGTCGCTGCCATCTACGCTGATCGCGAGGCGACCGAGGCCGGCTTCCTTGAGTCGGCGAAGTAGGTCGTACGTCACTAGCGGTGTCGCGGACGGCGTGAGCCCCATCTCGAGTCCCAGCTGCTTGCCAAACCCCACCAGCTCGACCAGGTCGTCGCGCTTCGCGGGGTCACCTCCGGTCAGAACGACGAGCGGAACGCTCGCCGCCGCGAGCTGTCGCAAGAGGGCCTTCGCCTCGCTGTTGGTGAGTTCGTCGGGATGGGCGCTCGGCATCGCACACGCCCTGCAGTGCAAGCACTGGAGGTCGCACGCGCGTGTCGTTTCCCAGATGGCGATGAACGGACGGTCGTCGAATTGGAACACCGGTGCCTCCTTGGCGTTCTTCAACCCCTGCTAGAGATCGAGCTTCGCGTTCAATGTGATGTTGTCGTTGAGACCCTTCCGCACCTCGTCTGGGGCGCCCAAATCCGCACGGTATCTAGTATCCGTGCGGTAGTATTCTAGGCTCGTGGTCAGGCGCTTGACCGGCGAGTAGAACACCGCGCCGAAGACACCCAGGTTGCTCTTCGCCGCTCCCAGAGGGATCTCGTCCTCCTCCCCTACCTCAGCGCCGACCGATGCGACGAGCTTGAGCTGACGAACGACGGGGATCCCCAGCTCCAGCCATCCTCCCATCGCAGGCAGCGAACGCACGTCTCGGATCTCCGCGAAAGCCGGGTCCGTCGGGTCCGTCGCGCCACGAGTCAACACGACTCCCTGGCGACTGAACATCCCGTTCAGGTTCTCTCCAGTCCAGCCCTGGCCTCCGAGCCAGAACCAGTCTGTCGTGAGCTTCGCGTCCACGCTGGCCACCCAGCTCGACACGCTGACATCGCCCGCGGTGCCGGAAGCATCCACGGTGAGGAACTTCTCACGCGCGTAGCGCCCACCGACGCCGAACGCGATGAGCTCACTGGCGTAGCCGAGGTGAGCCTCGGCGCCTGGCAGCTGGCTGGCGGCGCCTGGATCCGGATTGTCAGCTCGGGTGATCGCTCCTGCGCCCGCTTCACCGCTCACCGAGCGCACCACGGCGAGCTTCATCCCGAGGCTGGGGTCACTCTCCCCCCCGAGCTGATGGTCGAGGCTCAGTCCCACCTGCGGCAAGCGCTGCCAGAGCGCACCGCTGCCGGTGTGCAGGACGATCGCCGAGTGCCCAATGCTCATGGGCAGCCGAGGAGTGACGACGCTCCAGGTCTGCCCAGCAAACACGCGCCACGACTTGGTCCCGATGTCCGCGAAGCCAAGGCGCAGACGCGGGCCCGGCTGGGTGATCCCCGTAGGCCCTCCATCCTCGTGGAGGCCCCAGAAGTCCACTTCGACCGTGGCGGTTGCGTCGATGTCGTTGTCGAGCACGTACTCGCCCTTCAGCCCGACTCGGGACTGACGTCCGGTCACGAAGAACGAGCCGTCGGTTGCGAGGCCGTCGCCCACGTTGGAACCCGCAGGCGCTCCGACAGCCGCCTCTTGCGAGGGTTGCGCGGTGCCGGTGTTCATCCCCGTGTTCACGATGATCTGAGCGTAGGGGGTGAGGGATACCTCAGCGTCGTCTGGCGCCTGGCCGAACGCGGGAGCGGCGTAGCAGTAGCCGGCGAGAACCAGGCCCATTCGCAGCCCACGATGAGTCCACGGCCCGAGTGATGAGTCGAACATGCGTTTCTCCTGTGCAGCACCCGGCTGCTTGGTAAATTTTTGCGCGGAAATTCAAGCGGCGACCAGCGCCGCAGGAGTGAGCTCACTCTGCGGGGGAGGCCTCGAGCTCGTCTGGCGCCTCGCGGGACTCGTGACGGAGCTCTCCGCTCAAGACGGGCAGCGCCACCTTCACCGCGACGGTGAGCAACATGAAGCCGAAAGCCCAGATCCCCGCGGTGATCTTCCACTCCGTCAGGGTGGGAACGTATTCGACGATCTCGTGCAGCGTGCTGGGCACGAATCCCGGAATGATGAGACCCATTCCCTTCTCGATCCACACCCCGCCGAACGCCGCCACGCAAGCCGCGTTGAGCGCCCACGAGGTGCGCTTGAGCGCCGGGACGTGAAGCAAGATCGCCGAGGCGACGTTCAGCGCGACCGCAGTCCAGATCCAGGGCACCAGCGCGTCGTGGCCGTGAAGCCCGAAGAACAAGTACTGCGCTGCCACCGCGTGGTGACCACCGGTGTAGAACTCGGTGAACACCTCGGAACCCAGCATGAACAGATTGAGGAGCACCGTGATGCGCATCACCGACGTGAGGGTCTTCACCGGTCCCGCTGCCTTGCGGAAGCTTGAAAAGCGCTGCATCAGCTGGAGCAACAGGATCACGAACGCCGGCCCGGTGATGAACGCCGAGGCGATGAAGCGAGGCGCGAGCAACGCGGAGTTCCAGAAGGGGCGGCCGCCGAGGCCGCTGTAGAGGAACGCCGTGACGCTGTGAATGCTGATCGCCCAGAAGATGCTGAGGAAGACGAACGGTACGTACCAACGCTTCGACGGCTTCTTGCCGAGGTATCGCGTGTAGATCATGTAGCCTGCGACGTGGAAGTTCAGCAGCAGGTAGCCGTTCAACACGATGACGTCCCAGGTCAGCATCGATATCGGCCAGTTGAAGCGGCCTATGCCCGGAATGATGTGCCAGAAGCGATCGGGTCTCCCCAGATCGACCGTGATGAACAACAGACACACGGTGATGGCCGCGATCGCCAGCAGCTCGCCTACCAGCACGACGTCGTGCATGTCGTGGTCGTCGTAGAGATAGGCTGGAATCACCATCATCACGGCGCCCGCCGCGAGTCCGACCCCGAAGGTGAAGTTCGCGATATAGAGCCCCCACGACACCTGATCGGTCATCCCGGTCACCGTCATGCCGTTGGCCACCTGATGAGCCCAGGCGTTGGCCCCGACCAGCGCGATCGCGGTCAGCGCGGTCATCCAAACGTAGAAGCGCCATCCGCCGTCGAGGCTCATGCGCAACACTCGGAGTAGGAACCGAGGGTAACTGACGACGTGGCTTTCAGAGTTCACCGGCAATTTCCTCACGGCTAATTATCGAAGAAGTAGAAGAACCGAGGCTTGGCCCCGAGCTCTTCCTTCAGGACGAAGACCCGCTTGTTCTCGAGCACCCAGCGGATCTCGCTCTCGGGGTCCAGCAGGTTGCCGAAGACTCGCGCCCCGGTGGGGCACGCCTCGAGGCACGCGGGGAGTCGCCCCTTGCGGGTGCGGTGCAGGCAGAACGTGCACTTCTCGACGACGCCCTGGGGACGGATGCGGTTCGACAGGTAGGACTGATCTGGATTGATGTCCTCGGCCTCGATCTCGGGTGCCTCCCAGTTGAAGCGGCGCGCGTGGTAGGGACACGCCGCTTCGCAGTAGCGACAACCGATGCACCAGTCGTAGTCGACGACCACGATGCCGTCGGATTCCTTCCACGTCGCCTGAACCGGACAGACCTTGACGCAGGGGGCGTTGTCGCACTGCTGACACTGCACCGGCATGTAGTACTTCCCTGGCGCCGGAACGGCGTGGTCGTAGGTCGTGTTGCCCTTCTCGAGATCGAGACTCCCTTGCTCCATCTCGATCACGCGGATGTACGAGTTGTTGGTGCGCCGGTCGTGGTTGTTCTCGTGGTGGCACGCCTCTGCGCACTTGCGACAGCCGATGCACACGCTCAGGTTCAACGCGTAGCCGAACTCGACGCCCTCCATCGGGCGCACGTCCTCGCAGTGGACCTCGCGACCGTACTTCTGCTTGGTCTCCTCCTCCACGCGACGCAGCACGGCCTGTAGCTGCTCGGGGGTCAGCTCGCGGTAGTGGCGCTGCATGAACTGGTCGAACGTCAGGTCGTCGGTCCAGGCTTTCAGCGGCTCCATGGCCGCGGCGAACGCCGTGGCGCCGAGCGTCGCTCCGAGGACCTTCAGCGCACGCCGTCGGCCGGCGCTCTGAGGACGATCGGTCGCTTCTTCACTCATGTTTCCTCGTGGCATCTCCGGCACTGGTGTGTCCGAGGTAGCGGTCTCGTGGGGGCAGGACAGGCGCAGACTGGGGGATGGCGGGACGGTGGGGGTCGTGACAGTCGACGCAGTTGTTCCTCACCCGCTCCCCTCGGGAGAGATCCCAGTAGCCACTCATTCCCCCGTGGGCTCCGTGATCGTAGTCGCGCTTCTGGGGTCCGTGACACTGAGCGCAGAGGCGCATCGCTTGCGGCATCTCGACTTTCTCGCCGGTCGCTAGATGTAAGTAGCGGTGCGGAGCGGAGTCGTCGTGGCAGCTCCGACATTCCAGGTTTCCGTGCAGAAACTCCAATCCCACGTGAAACTCCTTTAGCTGCGAAACTTTCGTGGGCAGCGGCTTCGGCCCACGAGCGGAGTGGCAGCTGACGCAGGTCACTCGGAGGTCTTCGCCCTGGCTCGTCTGAGCGCCGGTCTTGACGCTGGTCAGTCGGTCCGGCTCGTGGATGCGAGTCTCGAAGACCTTCGAGCTCGGCGCCGGAGCCTTTCCGCGATCCACGGGCGCCCGATTGCAGCCGAGCAGCGTCAGCAGCACTAGGCAGGTGAGAGTTCTCAGCACGCGGCAGCAAAAGCACTCACCGTGCCAGGCTGGCGAAGGCTTTGCGCGGCGGTCGATCCACACGGAAAATCTCGGCGGCGGTCCACCGTGGAACACCGGAGTTCCGATTTGGAACAGCCGACATTCGCGAAAATCCTGCGAGCACGGCTCCTCCAAACGCAAGATGTACGCCGCGAAACGCCTTGGAAACGTTTTGAAGCGTTCAAAGGCGCGCAAAACGCGCGGACGGACCGCTGGCGCGTGCCTTGCTAGTCCTCCGCTCGCGATGCCCATCAGCGGACTGGTGATCACGACTCAGGTCGAGCAGCAAGACGAGGTCCTCGCTGCGTTGCGCGGCATTCCCGAGGTCACCGTAGGAGCGCCCAAGGGCTGCAAGGTGCCCGTCGTCACCGAGGTGCCGACCCTGAGTGCCGCACGGAAATTGACCGAGGCGCTGATGCGCATGCCCGGGATCGACTTCGTCGACGTCGTGAGCGTCGACTTTCAGGACGAGGAACTCTGAAAATGCAGCGAAGAGATTTCATTCGCAGTTCGGCGATGGCCGCCGCCACGCTCGCGGCGACCCGCTTGGCGGCCGAGGAGTCCGGCGCAGAGCTGCCCCGTGAGGTGGATGGTGTCCGCTTCCAGAAGGCTCCCTGCAGGTTCTGCGGCACCGGCTGTCACGTCCAGGTCGGCGTCAAGGGCGGGAAGGTCGTCGCCATTCAGGGCGACGCCAAGGCGGAGGTGAACAAGGGCTTGCTCTGCATGAAGGGCTACCACGTCGGCCTCGCGCTCTACGGCAAGGATCGACTCACCAAGCCGCTCCTGCGCAAGAACGGCAAGCTAGTCCCGATCTCTTGGAAGGAAGCCATCGACACCATCGCCGAGCGCATCCAGGCCGATCCCAAAGGCTTCGCGATGTACGGCAGCGGCCAGTGGACCATCCCCGAGGGCTATGCTGCCAACAAGCTGGTCAAGGGAGGTCTCGGCTCGAACCAGGTCGATCCGAACGCCCGCCTCTGCATGGCATCCGCCGTCACCGGCTTCTTGAGCACGTACGGCGTGGACGAACCAGCGGGTTGTTACGACGACCTCGACCAGTGCGACGTGTTGATTACGTGGGGAAACAACCCGGCGGAGATGCACCCCGTCTTGTTCTCGAGGGTGATGGATCGCCGGTCTCGGGGGGAGAGGGTCAAGCTGATCGACATCGGGACCCGCCGAACACGCACCACGGAGTTCGCCGACGAATACCTCGAGTTCAAGCCTCAAACCGACCTGGCGATCGCCAACGGCATCGCGCAACAACTGATCGAGCGCGGAGCCTGGGACCGAGACTTCGTCGAGAAGAACTGCGCCTTCCGCGAGCAGGACGAGCCGGCGACCCTCAACGGCAAGGAGATGAGCTTCGAGGCCTACAAGCAGGCCATCGCGGCCTACACACCGGAGAAGGTCGCCGAGATCAGCGGTGTTCCCGCGGCGAAGATCCGCATGCTCGCCGACCTGTTCGCGGACAAGTCACTCAAGATCACCAGCCTGTGGTGCATGGGCATGAACCAGCACACCCGCGGCACCGCGATCAACAACCTGGTGCACGCCGTTCACTTGCTGAGCGGGCATTTCGGCAAGCCAGGGGACGCTCCGACGAGCCTGACCGGCCAGCCCTCGGCGTGCGGGACGGTGCGCGAAGTCGGAACGCTGGCCCACGCTCTGCCTGGCGGACGCGTGGTGGCCAACGCGGATCATCGCAAGCAAGCGGAGGAGATCTGGAACGTCCCCGCTGGCCGGATCAGTCCCAAGCCCGGGTACCACACGGTCGAGATGTGGAAGCGCTTCTCCATGCCCAAGGACGAGGGAGGCGACATCTCGACCATCTGGGTGCAGGTCACGAACCCCGGACAGACGCTGCCCAACCTGAATCAGCTGTTCTTCCCCAGCCGCAAGATCCCCGGGAAGTTCCTGATCGTCAGCGATGTTTACCCCACGGCAACGACCGAGCACGCCGATCTCGTGCTCCCGAGCGCGCTCTGGGTCGAGAAGAACGGCGTCTTCGGCAACTCGGAGCGCCGCACGCAGCAGTGGTTCAAGATGGTCAAGCCACCCGGCGAGGCGCGGGACGACTGCTGGCAGTTGATCGCAGTCGCTCACCGCCTGCTGGAGCTAGGCAACGAGGGGATGAAGGACCGCGACGGAAAGTTCCTCTTCCACATCGAGAAGGACGGCAAGGAAGTGCCCATCTGGGACTTCGCCCACTACTACGACGTGAACGTCGACGAGCACCTGTTCGAGGAGTACCGCAAGTTCACTCGGCTGAAGCACAAGGACCTCGCCCCCTACGAGGAATACACCAAGGCGCGGGGCCTCCGCTGGCCAGTCGTCCAGCAGAAGGACGGCAGCTGGCGCGAAACGAAGTTCCGGTTCGCGAGCTTCGACGATCCATACGCCGACAAGTCTCGCCCCATCGACTTCTATCACTCGACGACTCACGACCATCGAGCGCAGATCTGGTTCCGCCCCTACGATCCCCCGCCCGAGTCACCAGACAAGGAGTACCCGTTCTGGCTCTGCACCGGCCGCGTGATCGAGCACTGGCACTCTGGAACACTCACCATGCGCATCCCCCAGCTCCGTCGCTCGATGCCTGGGAGCTACATCGAGATGCACCCGGACGACGCCCACCAGCTGGGCATCGGCAACGGAGAGCGAGTGTTGGTGGAGAGCCGTCGCGGCAAGCTGGAGCTCAGCGTGTGGCTGAACGGACGTGGGCGACCTCCCCGCGGAAGCACGTTCATCCCGTTCTTCGACGAGACCCTGCTCGCGAACCTGTTGACGCTGGAAGCCTACGATCCGTTCTCAAAGCAGCCCGACTACAAGAAGTGCGCAGTCCGCATTCGAAAGGCTGGCTGAGGTTCGAGCATGGCCGAGACTGGAATCAGCCGTAGAGGTTGGCAGCTCGCCGCGGCGGCCATCGTCGCGGTCGCCTTCGTTGGGTTCTTCACCGGCCTCAAGCAACCCCCGGTCGTCGCGCCGGTTCGGGACACTCGGGATCTGGCTCCCGAGGCGGACCCAACGCCTTCTTACAAGGATCTCCGCTCACAGGACCGCGGAGCGCTCGGCGATCTCCACCCTGCCCAGGTGGAACGCTTCGTCGACGGCTTGGATAGGACGCCGCCCAAGGGCCCACCTGACGAGGCGAGCTTCGCGAACGCCATTGCCGCGCGGGAAGAAACCCGAGCGTACTGGGGCGCCCCCCCCAGCATCCCGCATCAGGTCAACGACACGCGCGCTCCCGACTGCCTGGCCTGTCACGACAAGGGCGCGAACATCGCGGGCAAGATCGCCCCGCAGATGAGTCACCCGCGGTACGACAGCTGCCTCCAGTGCCACGTGCTGAGCCAGGACCCCCGCGCAGGAGGCGACGCGGGGATCGCGCCAGAGAACACCTTCGACGGCTGGAAGTCTCCAGGTCACGGCTCGCGCGCGTGGAGCGGCGCGCCGCCCACGATGCCACACCCCACTCGCATGCGCGAGACCTGCATCAGCTGCCACGGCCCCTCCGGGAAGGTCGGTCTCCGCACGAGTCACCCGGAGCGCCAGAACTGCGTGCAGTGTCACGCCTCGAGTGCGACTCTAGACCAACGAGCGTCTACCAACGACACACCCACGGGGAAATGACCATGCCCAACCTATCCCGCCGCGGCTTCTTGGGGATATTCCGAACGGAAACACCTGAAGAGCCGAAAGCAAAGCAGTTCTCCTTGGACTCCTTCTACGCCAAGCGGGGAAAGCCTCCAACCTCTCTCAACGTGAGCCTGCGACGGGACCTGCCCGCGGTGGAGACCACACGGGTGGGCGTCCCCGATTTGATCCCCAAGGCAACGAAGACCGATGAGTGACGAGGAGCTCTCCCTCCCGGATCTCCAGGACGCGGTCCTCTCTGCCGGGGTCCTTGCGTCGCTGCTGAACGACATCGATCAGTGCAGCGAGCTCCTGGAGGTCCGCGTCAAGGCTCGCGCCTACGCGCACTCCAGCGCTTCGGCGGTCGATCTCACCGACGTGCCATCTCACCTCCAGGCGGGTCACGCGGTGCAGCTCAGGTATCGACACAACGGGAGTCAGTGGCTGGACACGCTGATCCCGAGCGACGGCGGCGTCCGCTTGGTGCGGATGCAGGTCCCTCGCTGAGCATCGGCACCCAGCGCCGGCGAGCCTGGAAGCGCGAGTTTCAAGGCCCGCGGTCTGCTTGGCTCACGCGGTGTGCAAAGAGCGCCCCGGGATGCACGCATCGTGACATCGAAGGCAACGTCGACTCCCTCGTTGCACGATTCCATGCGGCAAAACTTCCAAGCGACCTGGGGGTTCACCAGTCGGGAAGCCCCTCGGTGCTTGGTGGGAACGGAAAGCATCAATCGCCCCCAGCTGCCTAGCGCTACGGTCTAGTCCACTTCAACGTTCCTGAGGGCGCGAGAATCCTGCGGAGCCCGTTCCGCCGAGCCGAACAGCCTATCGCAAGTCGGCGCAAAGTAACACGTCGACCGCGGGAGCAACGAACGTACGAAGCGGTGCCCAACGTCGCGAACAAGTCCGGGACTCGATAAATGCCACGTGGAAAGTGACGAGCGCGGCGCCTTGGGGGTGCGTCCAGACTAGAGCGAGCCGTCCCGTCCCGCGGTTTTGAAAGCGGCTGGGTGGCGGCCCTTTTGGGGAAACCCCTTGAATCGTAGAGGTTCCGCGGGCCTACATTTGCCCACGTAGGAAAGGGGCACTCCAATCGGTATCCTCAGGTCCCGTGGAAGCGAGCCCTGAAGAAGTCCGCGCCGCAAAGCGCGTCGGCTCCACCGTTGGAGGGTGGAAGCTCGAACGCGTGCTCGGGGTGGGCGGTATGGCCGCGGTCTACGCTGCTCGGGGAGCGGACGGGACACTGGCCGCACTCAAGGTGTTGCACGAGGAGCAGGCGATTCACGGGGAGATCCGAGAACGCTTCTTGCGAGAAGGGCTCGCGGCTAACGCCGTCGAGCACCCTGGCGCCGTTCGCGTGCTCGACTGCGCCACGGTGGAGAATGACGAGACCGCGTACCTCGTCATGGAGTTGCTGGAAGGCGAGTCCGTCGACGCGCGCAGAGCGCGAGGCAGGCTATCGACCGACGAGGTGCTCGACATCCTCGATCAGACCTTGGATGTGCTCGTCGTTGCGCACTCCCGCGGCATCGTGCATCGCGATCTGAAGCCAGACAATTTGTTCATCACCTCCGAAGGCCGGATAAAGGTGCTCGACTTCGGGCTCGCGCGCTTCACGGACGGCTTGCCTAGCGAGGTGCGCACCCGCACCGGCATCGCGATGGGGACGCTGCCGTATATGTCCCCTGAGCAAGCCATGGGGAAACGCAGCGAGATCGATGGCCGCACCGATCTGTTCGCCCTCGGCGCCACGGCGTTTCGCTTGCTGTCCGGACGGCGGATACACGACGCCGATAGCGAGGCCGCGATGTTGCTGGCCATGGCGACGCGCCCCGCGCCACCGCTCAGCAGCGTAGTACCGGGGGTCCCCGAGGGGGTCGCGATGGTGGTCGACCTCGCGTTGGCCTTCGCGCGAGACGCCCGCTACCCCGACGCGGCGACCATGCAGAGCGACGTGCGCGCGGTCCGCGCTGGTGGGGTGCCCGCGTACGCAGCGTCTTTGCGCTCTTCTCGCGAGGAAGCTACCTCCGCGGATCGGGTTGCACCAAACGTCGCGCAGCTCGCGGCGGCTGGAGCTGTGGTCAGCGGCGCTTGGGCACCGCAGTCCCAGCTTGGCGTGGCGACCACCTCGGCCGTCAATCCTTACGCGCGCGTGGGCCAGCCAAGCGTCCTGCAACCACCCACGCCCACTCCAGGCGTTGCAAGCGCGGTATCTGCGGGACCTGGCCACACAGTCATATCCTCAGGGAATCAAACGGAAGCCGGGCACCAGCGGTTGCTCGTCCCGCTGGCCATTGCGCTGGCGAGCGTGCTCTTGTTGTGCCTGATTCTGGTTGGCGTCGGGATGGCAGCGAGTAGTTGGGCGAGCACCCCGGCGGCCGCAGCGGGCGACGCGGGAACCACCAGTGATGAAGGCCCCGGAGGGATCCCCAACCCAGGTCCCGGTAACTCGAGCGCCGCAAAGGCCAAACACGCAGACAAGAAGGCCGAACACGCGGCCAAACACGAAGAGAAAAAGAAGAAGAAGGACAAGAAGAAGCACGGTCACTGACCGAGGCCGTTGCTACCTCCCGGAAACAGGGGGTGGCTGACCGTTGGCAACGGCCTGTGCGTAGGGCGGCGCCAGGCCGCGCCGCAGCGCCTGGACGTCGAGGCGCATCGTGTAGGCATCCGGGTAGCGTTGCTCTTTCGAGAACATCAGGGAGCGGTCGACCATCAGGCACACGTCGGGAGGTAGATCGGGAGCGAGCTGACTGAGGCGTGGTACCTGGCGAGTCGCAACCGCGACCAACATCTGCGTCCCAGGTAGCTCTTCGTGGGGCGGTTGCCCTGCCAGCAGCTCGAATAGTGTCGCGCCGAGACCGAACACGTCGGTGCGGCCGTCGATGTCCGAGATCGCTCCAGCCGCTTGCTCTGGTGCCATGTACTGTAGCGTGCCGAGGGTCACGCCCGCGGTTGTCGCGGTCTTCTCCGGCAGCACCGGCACGCCATCCGGCAGAGGATCCAGCACGCGCGCTATGCCAAAGTCCAAGACCTTGACCTGGCCGTCCTGGGTAAACCAGAGGTTTTCGGGCTTCAGATCGCGGTGCACGATGCCGTACTGGTGGGCGGTGACGAGCACCGCCAGCACATGATCCGCAAGGAAGAGTACCTCGGCGACTGGGAGGCGACCCAGGCGCCAGAGCCGGTCGCGCAGCGTCTCCCCGCTGAGCAGCTCCATTGCGAGATACGCAGCGCCATCGTCGGTCTCCCCCCCTTCATACACGCGGGGCAACCCGGCACACAGCGGCGCGAGAGTCGCGAGGGCGCTGCCCAGGGGGCCTTCCCGGAGGAAACGCTTTCTGACTTCGGGCACGTCGCTGAAGTGTGGATGCAGCACCTTCAGCGCCGCGACTGCGCCGTCGGTGCGTCGCGCCGCGTAGACGCTCGCCATGGCGCCAACTCCCAAGACCCGTTCAACCGTCCAGTCCCCCAGGGGCTGTCCAACGCGCTGTTCCGCGAGCGCTTCGAGCTCGTCCATGGGCGCGAGAGTAGCAGAACGAGCCGTGACGGCGGACCGGCGGCGACCGGCGTTTTTTGGCCGGATCGCCCCGCTGACGCGGGGGTCATGGCACTGCCGCATCCTCCATGTTGGGGATATTGGGAGTGAGGGCGCCTGTGTACGTTTGCGATCAAGTGCGCGGTCTACTCTGCTTCCTCATCGTCTGGCTGGGCCTGCTGGGGTGGCCAGCTCCGGCCTTCGCACTCGGCGAACCGTGCTCGCTGGCGAGCGAGTGTGCTTCTGGATTCTGCGTGGAAGGGGTGTGCTGCGACAGCGCATGCACGGGGCAGTGCGAGACGTGCGCTGGAGCGACGCCAGGGCAATGTCAGGCGGTGCCCGCGGGGCAGATGCGCCCAAGTCAGCCTTGCAGCGGCGCCTTTGGGGATTGCGGCGGCACCTGCGATGGGGTCGAGCGTGGGCGTTGTATCTACCCCGACAGCCCGAACGGTACCTGCTCCGGTAACCAAAGCTGTGCCCAGGGAAGAGCCACCGAAAGCGCCTGCTCGCTAGGTTCCTGCGTGATCGCGGAGACCGAGTGCGGACTCTATCGCTGCGGCTCCAGCGCCTGCCTCACCAGTTGTGAAACTCGCGATGACTGTATCCCGGGTGCCCAGTGTGTTTCCGAAGCGTGCGAGCCCGCCACTGCGCCCGTTTGCATCGACGATCACACGACCCTCGAGCCCAACGGCGTCGCCTCGGCTTGCGGAGGCTATCCTTGCGATGTCGAGACTGGAGCCTGCGCGACCAGCTGCGCCGCAGATGACGATTGTGTGGGTGAGGGCACGCTCTGTCGTGGCGGTCAATGTATCCCCGCGGTAAAAATTCGACGGGTCGGCCTCTACGACCCCGAGGCCTGCTCGTGCCGCAACGTGGGCGCTGGCTCTACAGGTCGAACAGCGCTGGCATGCTGGCTCGTCGCGGTGCTCGTTCTGGTGCGTCGAAGCAGGCGCCCACGGACTGCATCCATCTCGCTCGCCGGGGTCGTCGTCGTCGCGCTCCTGGCGTGTGGTGATCCACAGGAGGAGCTGCCAGCGGACGAGGTCTGCGTGGATGTGGGGTACTCCATCGCGAACCGCACGGAGTCGTGCACTGACGACCCTGAGCTCGCGAGCGAGCGCTGGAGTCACTACGAGGAACGCTTTGACTGCAACGTCGGCAAGGTCACGGACGAAATCCGCGAACTGTATGTCTGCCCCGTGGAGTTGCTGCGAATGGATTGCGAACTCTTCCTCGATTACGGGGACGACCTCGACGGCCTGCTGTCCAGCATTCCGGAGTGCACCCGAGTGGTCAAACGCAAGGACGGCACGCTGTTGTCTCCGAGCGAGCTCGACGCGGGTGTCGACGCCGCTGACGCTGATCCGCAGGATGGAGGGGCCAAGTGAGCGCCCGCGCACGCATACTCACGGTCGCGGTCTTCGCGGGGGTCGGCTTCGGCGCTGCCGAAGCGCGCGCGGAGGAACCGCCTCCCTTCTATGCCTTCGACGGTACCATGCGGCAACAGCTGGTGCTCCAAGCGGGACTCACCAACGCGCAAGTGTTCGGAGCGCTCAAGGCCGTGGATCGAGTGCTGATGCCCGAAGGCCGCTTCGACATGGGGCGCATCGGAGGCGAGTTCAACTGGATGTGGGGGGTGACTCAAGTGCCCGGTTGCCTCGGCAAGGAATGCAGTGAGGGCTATCGGCTGCAGACCATCGATCTGACAGCGAGCAACTTCGCCGCGAGTTTCTGTAGCGGAAAACCAGACGAAGTGAACTTCTGCGGCTTCTACGCAGCCGCGATGACCACGACCATCGGCTCAGCCTCGGGGGAGCGCTTCACCGACAACATGACGCTCGGCCTCGCCGGGCGTGCGCTCGGACCGGTGGCGCCGCTGATGCTTGGTCTTGGCGGGACCGAGTTTCGCAAGGGGCTGACCTCTGTGCAGACCAGCGCGATCCTCGGTGTGAACGTGAGCAGCGAGTGGATCAGTGGGCGAGTTGGTTACCTCGGGGCAACGGGAGATCGAGGTCTCTACACCGATCTAAGCGCCGACAAGATCCGCGCGTTCGTGACCCTGGCTCTGACCGAGCAGTTCAGTGAGCTGGGCGCGCTGCTGGTTGGGGTGAGAAAGCTCGGACAAGACATCGAGGGCGCCCCGGGTACCCTCACCGCATACGTGCGGAGTCTGAGGCAGATCCCCCCGCAGAACGTGGATGCTGCGAACGACTACCAGCTTCCCGATCCTGAAGATCAGCTCGGCGAGTTTCAGTTCTTGAGCGCCCACCTCGAGCCCAGGGACATCGCCCAACTCGTCGACGTCAACGCGGCCTACCTGATCAGACCGTCGCCTCAGCTCTACAACGCGATCGTGAGCGTTCACACTCCGGGCTACGGGAGGACGATGCGTGACTCGGAGCCGATGCCCCAGCTGGCCATCGGTGGCGGACTCGTACAGCTGCCGGAGCTACCAGCCTTCGGCTTACGGGAGAGCCGCAATGTCCATTTCCATCTCGACGTGGGCGGCTCGGCTGGCAGCTTCTCCAGCATCATGCGCTTGCAAGTCAACGACCCCGATCACCTGGCGACGTTCCCCTTCGCGCGCAATGCGTGGAGCTTCTACTACTATCTCACCGTCGGGCAGGACATGTTGTGATGTGGCAACACAAGCGTCTGTTCCTGGCGTTGCTCTTGCTCGGCGCGCCCGCCTGTCTGAAGGTGGACTCTGGGGAGGACTCCACGCAGGACGGCGGTGCTGGAAACGGCGGTACAGGAGCGAGTTGGGGCGGTCCTGAAGTTCACTATTCGTGCGTCCGGGCGACGCCGTTCGACGAGCTGCATTGCAAGGATAGCAGCTACCCTCGAGCCTACGCGTGTGATCAGTTGCTGACCACGAATGGCTCGTGCGTGACAGCCACCGGTCGCGCCGAGGTTCCAGCGCCGGGGGCGGTGATCTGGTGCTGTCGCCCGCCTGCAGACGTGGACGCTGGGGCCGGAGGGAGTGGTGGCGTCGGTGGCAGCGGCGCTTCTGGTGGCAGCGGCGCCTCTGGTGGCAGCGGCGCCTCTGGTGGCAGTACGGGCGTGGGTGGATCCGCGGGGAACGGTGCCTCGGGCGGTCTCGGTGCTTCGGGCGGCACCGGTGCTTCGGGCGGCGCCGGCGCCGCTGCCGGCGCCGGGACGGCTGGTAGCGGTGGGGCTTCCGGTAGCAGCGGCGCGGCGGGAAACGGTGGCAGCGCGGGCTGCGACGCGGGCGCTCCACCGACTGCGCTCAGCGGGACGCCGACCCTGGTAGCTACCCTCTCCGGCAAGATCCGTGGTCTCGCCGTTGACGCGAACTACGTCTACGCGAGCCTCACGGATGCAAAACAGATCGCCCGTGTCGCTCTGCCCGGTGGGACGGCGGAGACGCTCTACACGGACACCAGTCAGACGACTGGCGTCGCCGTGACCGACGCCGACGTGTACTGGACGACGGCGGCTGGTAACCTGCAGCGCGCGCCGAAGTCTGGAGGCGCTGCGATCAATCTCGTCGGCACGCCGGGCTTCAGCGCTGAGTGTCTCGCTCTGGACGCCACCCACGCCTATGTCGCTCGCAACACGACAGCGACCGTCGCCGAGATCACGTTGGCCACGGGCAATATCAGACCTCTAGCTTCGCTGGATGCCGCGACGGGCATCACGCTGATTGGGACCGGCGATGTGGTCGTCGGCGCGCCCGGTGACGAAAAGCTGTGGCTGGTGCCGTTGTCTGGAGCGACTGCCACACCGTTCGCCGATCTCGGGAGCGGCCGACAGGGCAATGACGTGGAGTCTGATGGCACCTACGTGTGGGTCGCTTCCTCGTCGTCGAATGAAGTTCTGCGCGTCGATGAGGCTTGCCCAGTGGTGTCGGTCGCTCTCAGCGTGGGGGAGACGGTCAACGTGATCGCGCTGGCTCTATCTCCGACGCACCTCTACTGGGCGACCTTTCAAAACCAGATCTATTCGCTGCCTCGCTAGTGAAGCGAATGTGTGATTCGCTGAACAAATCAACACAGCGTTTCCTCGTCTCGAAAGTAGCGTGAAGGCGCAAAACTCGGGCGCCCACACCCTGGTGCCTCAACCCCGAGCATCACGCAGAGCTTCTTCGCTGCTGCGGCGGTCTCGTTCGAGAACCGGGGGTTTGCGTCGAGCATGCGCGCCCTACTCCAGCTCGACGCTCACGAGCTTCGAGGGGCTACCGGGAGCGATGCCCACAGGGACTCCGCCGACGAACGCGCCTTCGTAGGCTCGAGTGTTCCACATCGTGCGCGACTTGAAATCAATGATGTAGGACCACAGCTTGCCACGCATGCGCTTCTCCCGGATGAAGACGTCATCCATCGCCTCCTTGCCAAGGCAACTCACCCACGCCCGATCATGAGTCAGCTTGTCGATCGCCAGCATGCCGGGGCAATCGAGATCCTTATGGATGAGCTCGATCCGTCCTGCCTCGAAGTCGAGGCGCCACAGCTGCCGCGGATCGTCAGGTGGCTGAACTAGCTGAGTGTAGCCCTCAATGGCCCCTGGAAATACCGGCATCAGAGGCTCCGAACGCCAGTAGACCGCGTGAACCAGATCGAGCCACTGGTCCCACGGGCCGAGCAGCCTGCGTCCTGGGTAGATCGCGACGACTTCGTTCTTGGTCGGCCCCGTGACCTCGTAGTCTTCGTCGAGATCCCACTCGTGGCGTCCCTCGGGGGTGTAGAGCGAGAGGCGCTTGCCTTCACACACGGAAACGACCCGCGGTGGGTTCAACAGCCACGCCGGGCTATAGCCTTCGCAGAACTCGCTTACCTTGCCGCTGGAGGCTTCTTCGAACCGGGCGCCTTCACCAAAAGCGAGATCCGCGGTGAGCGGCTCGTATGCCGAAATGCAGGCTGGAACCGCTCCGGCGCGCAGTAGATAGCCGTAGCAGATCTTGTGGGACGTTGACTCCGGCGGCTCGTAATGCGCCAAGTCAACGTAGGGTCGAACCAAGATGGCATCTGAACGAGCCTCGATGCGCTCAGGCCAGAACGGAAGCGCCTCGAGCCTCACACTTTCTCTGTAGGGCGCCTTCCATTCGCCCTGGTAGGTCCCTCCCCGTTTGTCCTCTGCGAAGACCCAGACCAGGTTCGTTTCACGACTCACGCCCAACGTGAAGCGTCTCAACTTCGTCGATTTATTGCCTTGTGGAAATATTAGCTTGGGGGTGAGGGGGGTAGCGCTGGGTGGGACGAGCAGACCAGTCTTCTCGGTTGCACCCTTCCCCGTGGTCACAACTACGACGTCCTTGGAGATCCGTGAGGGGTAGTAGGCCCCAATGACTCGGCCCTCCTTCACATCGACCAGATCCGCTCGCGCTGTTCTCGTGTTCGTGTAGGCGAACACGTAGCGCTCGGCGAGCACCGGATCATCGCCGAGGAAGAGGTTAGGGGCTGCCGATGGCAGCTCCTTGAGAGTTGCGCGTTTGACTTGGTATCCTGCGCCCGTGGGTGATTCCAAGCGTCGGTTGTGCGGATCGACCACCGGAGGGATCGCACTAGCCACACCTTCAACTGCCTGCTTCGCGGGAACGCTCGGTGCGGGTCTATCGACGCGCGGCTGGGGCGGATTACAGGCAACGAGAGCCAGTGCAACGAAGGTGAGTCCAATTCTCATCGTCGGAGCATGGCAGTTGCGCCTGGGCAAAGTTTGAGCTGAGCTTGAATTGTGGGTGATGGCAGCCCGAGTAGGTTCGGCAATGTGTCGGCCGCTCATTCGACACCAAGGCCGGTTTGGCCCCGAAGTCGTGAGCGTCAAAGGCGGCCTTTTCGGGGCGGGCGTCTCGGGCAGATGCTGCGGCCAGGTTCGTTATTTATATCCGCGTGGAAATTTTGCGGTCGGCCAGTCCCTCGTGGTGTGGGAGCCTGGAGTAGGAGCTTTCGCTCGGGCTCGACGAGGAACGTTTGCGCCGGTCAGTCGGGGAGGGATTCTCTGCGCTCCTCGCTACGCTGCGGTGCTCGAAACCCCGCGGGCTGCATTCGCAGCTACCGCGGGGTGCGAACCCCCAAGGACCAACGTCCCTCCTGGTGTGTGGCGACGAAGCACGAGCTTCGCTCGGTTGTGTTGGCGGTCGCGTCTACGCCGGTCAGTCGGGGAGGGATTCTCTGCGCTCCTCGCTACGCTGCGGTGCTCGAAACCCCGCGGGCTGCATTCGCAGCTACCGCGGGGTGCGAACCCCCAAGGACCAACGTCCCTCCTGGTGTGGGAGCCTCGAGCACGAGCTTTGCTCGGGCTCGAGGCTTGCACAGCAGTCGTGCCTTGTGCACGAACCGGATCGTGTAGAGCACTACAAAGAGTGACTGAAGAGTTCCGGTCAGGGCAGCGCCATGGCCTGGATCGGGAAACGCTCCTGACAAGCCCCGAGGAGCCGTTCGCGCTCACCGGTGGTGGCGCTTCGTGAGCGGGTGAGGGGAGTTGATGCGGTGGGCCGGACGAAGCGCCGTCACGGCGCGCCGTGGGGCCAGGGCGTCGACCTCTGGTCTCAAGCTCTGCGGAACACTTCGGCGAGCGTCTCCGCGTCGAGCACTCGCTCTGTCCACAACATCAACTGAGCCTCGTCGGCCTGACCCAAGCGTGCGATGACGGTGTCGTCGACGTCGCCCTTGAACTTCAGGCGCAGCAGGTTCTCCAGCGTTCGGCGAATGCCCTCGGCTCTGCCCTCGGCTCTGCCTTCGGCCATCCATTGCTCTGCGAGTGTCATGAGTGCTTCCCTGGTCTCTGGTGGCGCTCCTACGAGCGCTTGGTTGAGCTCGGTGGTGGTGATCGCCTCGTTGACGACGGAAAGGTAGCGCAGGACGGCGAAGAGCGCATCCTGGCCCGTCGGGGAGTGGGCGATCTGGGCGATGACGTCAACCCAAGCGGCAAACGTCATGAGCAACCGAGGGCCTCGCCGGGCATCTCTGAGTGCCCACAGCGCGAGGGGCACGACATGGGCCGCGGCGCCGACGGCGCGAGCACGGAGCTCGTCATCGGTGGCGTGGCTCACGTCATCGACCACGACCTGAAAGGCCGGGACATGCTCCCGCACCCCGGGCAGCTCCAGGAGCGTCTCGTCGAACAGCTGGTGGAAGCTCCGCGCGACGGTCCAGCCGGACTCGCTGTGGTGGAGGATGACCGGAATGACGACGGGGGCGGGGAGCTTGCCGCCTTGCTCGAAGTATTGGTCGAGGACGTCCATCACGTAGCCCCCGACCTGCACGAGTGCGCGCGCCTTGGCATCGCTCTTGTGCTCGAAGACGACGTAGAGCCGAGCATCGCGCCCAGCTATCTCCACACGGAACAGTAGGTCAGCCTGAGTCTCGACGAACGCGCTATCGATGAAGCTCGGAGGCAAGACCTCGAGGGTGCGCCAGTCGATGATCTTGACCAGCTCGGGGGGGAGGACCGCTTGAAGCTCCAGGCGCGCGTTGTCGGGGTCGCCGAAGATCTTTCTGACCAGGGCATCGTGAGGTCGCGGCGGTGCTGCCTCACTCGACTTGGTCTTCGGCTTCCTGCTCGCCATGGAGCGCCAGGTAGCACGGCGGGAGTCGGAGCCAAAGACGCGAGGTGGACTCGCAGAGTACCGAAGCTGCTCCTTGAAGCGACGTAGCGTGGACTGTCAAAGAACGGGTGTCCGCTACGCGGACGTGCCAACCACGGCGCCGCGAACGACGTGGCCGAAATCCCAGTGCCAGCCGGCTGGTCTGACGTCGCCAAGAGCGGCCTGGTGCACGCCGTCGCCCTCGCGCGAGTCGTGTTGCTTCAGGTGCTCTCCGGCTTCGAGAACGGCCGAGCGCCGAAGGCGCGCCTGCTCTCGCAGATCGAGCGCTTGCGAGCCCGCATCGCGCAGCTCGAGACGGAACTCGCCATCAAGGATCGACGCATGGCGCAGCTCGCGCCCGCCAAGCGGCCGCACTACTCGCCACCCGACCGTCTCAAGATCTTGCTCCTGATGGCTGCAACGGGTTGGACCCTCGCGGAAACCGCTCGGCGCTTCCTCGTCAGCCCCCAGACCATCGCCAACTGGAAGAAGCGCCTCGACGAGCTCGGCGAGGCAGCGCTCGTCCAACTCGCGCAGCCGGTCAATCGATTCCCCAACTACGTGCGGGAGCTGGTCCGCAGCCTGAAGCACACCGTGCCCTGGATGGGCCGGCAGCGCCTGGCGGATACGCTTGCTCGCGAAGGGCTCGTGCTGGCGGCTTCGACGGTCCGGAGGATGGCTCGCGAGATGCCACCGAAGATCGAAGAGCCCGACCCGAGTCACTCCGGCGAAGCCGGCGACTCGCATCCGCTCGCCAACTCCACGCCCCCTGCCCCAAAGCGCAAGCTGCCTGAGGGCATTACCGCGCGGTACTTCGGACACGTCTGGCACTGTGACTTGACCGTCGTCCCGACCGCTCTCGGGTTCTGGGTGCCGTGGTTTCCTTTCTGTGTCTGGCTCGGCTGGCCGTTTGCCTACTGGGTCGTCGGCGTGGTCGATCAGCACACCAGGACGCCGATCAAGCTGAAGGCCTTCAAGCAGCAGCCGAGTAGCCGCGATGTACGTCGCTTCCTGCAGTCTGCCGTCAAAGAGGCGGGGAAGGCTCCCAAGCACCTCATTACCGACCGCGGTGTCCAATTCCAGGGGGATTATCGAGCCTGGTGCAAGCGCTTTGACATCAAGCCCCGCTGGGGCGCCGTCGGGAGCCACAAGTCCATCGCCATCATCGAGCGTTTCTGGCGCAGCATGAAGGGGGAGTGCTGCGGGCGAGCCTTCATGCCGCTGCGCCTTCCGGCTGTCCAGGCCGAGCTCGACTGCTACGCGGCTTGGTTTCGGCTCCATCGTCCTCACCAGGCTTTGCAGGGTATCACGCCCGAGGAGCGGCGTGCGGACGAACTACCCAACGTCGTGAGGCTTGAGCCCAGGCCGAAGATGCCAATCCGTGGGGATCCGATCAGCGTCCGCCGCGTGGCGTCGGTCGAGCTCAGCGTCGAGCGCTTCGCTGGCAGAGAGCATCTGCCGGTGATCCATCTCGAGGCGGCTTGAACTGAGCAGCGTGCGAGTGATCGTGCTGAGGCGGAGGTGCGTCTGGTGATCGGCGTTTTGTCGCTGGATTCCGGTGTAGATGGATCTGCGGGGAGCGGGTCACGGGTGGCCATTCGGCCGGAGTGGCATATGTTGCCGTGCGGATACTGCAATGCGGCTTTCAAACCTTGCTGGACATGTACACAGGTGCGTGAGATCTCCGTGTTGTCTGGAACGATCGACCAGTGACCTAGATCCTCGCGGTCGTGCCGGAGGCGTGCCGTCGACGTCGTGGAAGTGTTGCAGGCGCGTTTTCGGCTGGATTTCGAGGCAGAAGCGGTGGCGCGGGGAGTGCAGTGGACACGGATCCCTGTGGATAACTCCCGGGAGTTCAGATCCGCGCGGCTCTCGGGCTCGCGTTCGCTCGTTTGCATGCCGTCGTCCTTGAGGTCGACGTCGGGCGCGTGCGATGATGCGGGCATGGCGAAGAAAGCGTTGTTGCGCGGTCAGGGCGTTGGCCTCGTTGCTGTTGGCCTATGGGGCCTGCTGGGGCTCAGCGGGTGTAGCTACACACCGCTGGCACAGGCGGATGTGCACTATGGGCCAAGCGTGCAGATCACCGAGCACTGGCGTCAGCGGCAGGAGAACTTCTACCAAGTAGGAACGCTCCGGGTGGACGACGCCAGTGTGGCGCCACTGCGGGAAGAACTCGTGAACCTGGTTGGCGCTGAGGAGCGTGACTACTTCGCGTTCTCGATGACCTCTGATGTTCTCGGCTGTGCGAGCGGCGGCGTTTCCTATCCCTGCATCATCCTCAATCGGCCAAGCGACACTCACCCATTGGGCTTCTTACCACCGGGTGCCGACCCGGCGGCACTGTTCAAGGTGGACAGTCAGTTTATCACATCCAACACGGTCGGCTTGATTGGAACCACGCCCTTCGGTGCGAGCGTGGGGTTGAGCGCTTCGACCAAGAAGATCCTTGCGGAAACCGGACTCACGCGGCCCGGGGTCGAGGTGCGGGGCAGACTCAACCCGAGTGCTCTGACGTCCTGCATCCAGACATCCTTGGACTCCATGCCACCGTCCTCCACACCACCAACGACGGCGATCATTGCGCGCGCTCGGGAGTACGCCGCCAAGAAGCCACTTCGTGGCGGCGGGAGCGCTGCGTCAGGATCTAGGATTGCACTGCGGACAACGATCCCATCACCTCCAACGCCTCGCAAAGCTGTCAGCTCCGCTTGATCGACCACACGGTCGTTGATGGTGTACAGCCTTTCAGTTACCTCGGTGCCGTCGGCGCTCAGCTGAATCGCGGCCGGAGCAGTGAGACCCACCCCAAGTTCCGCGCTATCCTCACTGGCGCTGAGCCAGCCAGGCTGTTGGAGCTTGAGGGCAACCGAAATGCTGAGCTCCTCCCCGACAACCGGGTAGTGCGAGCCCCCCGGTCCGAGCCAAGCAAGCTCGCCAGGGCCCACCTGAGTGAGGATACGCAGATCCCCCTTCGAGAGCCCGGGGATCCCGCAGACTGGACACGTTTCTTTCATTTGGAACTTCCAGCGACTCCGGGCAGTACTTGCAGTGCAACAGGGCCGCGTTGATCGCCGCCGGCACGCGAGAGCGTGTCAGTCGAACCTGAAGTGGGGAGAGCACCTCGTAGTGGTTGGCTAGCGCCCTAGAGCGGGTCACCGGGAACTCAGTCCCGCTCGCGAGCGGATGGACCCAGTCTTCCTGTGCCCCGGCAGTAGACGCGAGTTCCGTGATGCCAACGCCAGTATCCCCGAGGATCCAGAGGCGTCCAGTGACGTCCCAGCTTGGAAGTGGGAGGACGTTGGGGTCAGCGTTCAGCGCGGGACGAGGATCAGGGATCCACTCAGTGTCACTGATAAGGGGACTATTGCGCCAGTAGTCAACGTCCGCCAACCAATTCCAGGATCGTCGACGTCGCTCCCCTGTCTGGTAGGTGAGCAGGCCCAGGTCCCCGGTAGTGTTCCCCCCAATGGTGATCCGATGCCAAGTAGTGGCACGGCGCTCAAGTCCCCGTGAAGCGACTTCCTCCGCCAGGCTGAAATTGGTCTGCTCTGTGTCAGTGCATTTGACGAAGTTCGCCGGATCGTCAATGCAGTAGCGGTACAGACTGCGATCGACGTCCACCGGAACTTCGGCTCCGCCCTTCCGGGACGTAGCACCGACCGGGGTGTGCACTACGTTCGTTACTTTCGACGTCTGATACCGGTAGAGCGGGTTATTCGATTGGTAGAGCAGCTCCGTTTCCGTGGTGAACAACGGACAGGGCACCGGATCGCAAGCGTCGCCTAGGAGCTTCCCTCCCTCCGCGAACTCGGAGTCTTCGTTGCAGTTCGCCTGCGTCGGGTTCGGAACCTCGGGGCAGTTGTCAAGCTTGCCGTTGGCATCGATATCGCAAACCCCGTCGCCGTCGAGATCGTTGTTCGGGTCGTAGGGGCAGGGATCGCAGGCACTCCCAATGCCATCGTCATCTCGGTCGTCTTGGTCCTCGTTCGGAATGGTCGGACAGTTATCGATGGGGTCGTCGACGCTGTCGCGATCGCGGTCAATGATGTAGTCAAAGTCCAGGAAGGAACCAGGCTCCGCAGGTCCGACGATTGTATAACCCTCATTCGGAAACGGACGGTCAACCACGCAGAGACCACCCTGGGCGTCCCACTGGAGAATCTGGGCGAGCTTCTCAGGGTCCGAGATCGAGTAGGCCAGGACGAGGGCTGCGCGAGTGGCGTCATCTAGGTCCTCGATGGCTCGCCCCTCCTCGCAACGTTGGTAGCCTCGCACCGCTTTGACCGCGTACCCCTTGCGATTGTCCGATGGCGGTCGACCGTCGTCGAACGCGTTCGCGAACCAACCGTACGCATGCCGCGAGAGCGCCGCTCGAACGTATGGGTCCTGAATTCGGGTGTCAGCAAGGCCCACTGGTGTGTTCGGCGGGGAGATTTGGGCACCTTCGTGAGCAATGAATGGAGACAGTTGCGAAGCGAACTCGTTCATGTACGGACCGACGCTCTGACCGATGACGTGTGACACCACGTCTTCCATTGCCTCCCGGAACGAGGGGAAGAGGCCGATCGACAAGTAGTAGGCGGTGTTCCAAAGGTCTTGAATGATGTCAAGGCCATCGCAAACGTTGAATCCGATAGCCATATCTTGATTGGACTCAAGCGGACTGCCCTTGTCCAAATCCACGCGGATATGCCGACTCCAGCTCACAATCGGATCGACCGCAAGGCATCCTTGATTGAACGATGCCGGGTCTGCCCCGCCAAAGGACTGGCTGTACCCCAGCTCGCTCTGCCGCAGGTCTGTGGGGTTGCACCCTTCACGTGTGGTTGGCTCCAAGCCCGCAAGGAACTGCAGCTTGTTGATGACCAGCCTCACGTCCATTGTTTCCAGGCACTCAGCCAGCGGAGCACGGATGATGTCAGCGATGTGGATCTTCACTTCGCAACCTGGATCGTCGAAGCTGCACTCGAGCTTGGAGATTGCCCGGTCGCTGCCCGCCCCGGCGGCCTGCCTGATACGGCTGCAGACTTCGTCTGTGAAGATGCCGCTGCCGTGCCCATCTACGCTGCAGTTGCCGTCCCCAACGAGGCGCTCGCTCGGCTCGAGCGTGAGCGGGAGCTCCAAGGCTTCACCTGGACCCGGATGGAATCAGGCGAGTTCGAGCTTGGAGACGTTCACGCCGCGAGCTGGGCAAAAGCCGGGTTCTTCATCCTTGATGTTGTTGGTTCGGGCTGGCACAAGCGCATGCGTCTCGTACAGGTTGATCCCACAACTCGGCAGTTCCGCGCGGTGACAGAGTGGCCCTACCTCGGTCTGTTTGGAACGCAGTATCTAACCGCCGACCAGGACGGAGAGCTGCTGATGGCGTCTTCAAGCAGGCTCTTCCGAAGTCACGCGATCGCTCGCGTCGCAGTGTCCAGTGGCGAGCCCGAGCTGCAAGGGCTCCTTCTCGGCAAGGGCGAGCTAGCGGATCGGCCGCTGGTTGACTCGCGTAGCTATACAGTGGTGACTCAGGATCGTCAGGGGCGGCTGACCCCCCAACGGAAGGCGCAGCTGTTCTCTGCGAGGGGGACGTGGCAAGATCTGGGGAGATGCTTCTGAGTCAAACCATGCGCTTACACCTCACGATGGCCGGCACTGCACTTGTAGTGTCTGCCCTCGTGGCGTTTGCGTGCTCGTCGGACCCACCCGCAAACCATGCCACCACCGGCGGAACAGGCGGGAGCGGGGGGAGGTCAGACGGTAGCGCTAGCGCGGCGAGCGGCGCCTCGAGTTCTGGAGGAGCCGGGGGGGCCGCGGGCGGAAGCGGTGGGTCGTCGGGCGAATGTGCTCAGGTGCCCGAAGGCGTGCCTCCCTGCTGGGAACGCCAGGAGTATCCCTCGGGAATCGGCAACTGCGACGTCTACTATCCTGGCCCCAGAGCTGAGATGCCAGCGCCGATCGTATGGGACGACGCGGACCTCCCAACCATCCCGCCGGTGAAAGCGCGCGTGATGAACCGTGAGACGCCAGACGGCAAGTTCGACGCCGGCGCCTTCAACTACGCCTGGTACGACGCCGCGAACTCTCGTGTGTTGCTCTCCTTTGGCAGGACTATCCCATCGGTCGATCCACGCTACCGTATTCTGGCGGATGCAGATGGACCAGTCGTGAACGCGGCTCTGAGCGTGCACCCAAAGAACAAGGCTTGCGAAGTTGGTCCCAAGCCCTTTGCATCTGATCACTTTCTCTTGAACGTGATCCCTGTGGTTGACGGAAGCTACGAGGGCGCCTTGGTCTGGCCACTTGGTTCGAAGCAGGCACCGAAGACCATCTACTTGGAAGGCGCTCGGCCTTCCTCGTTCCGAGTGTCCGACCGATACATCGTTCGATGGGCCAACGGCGTGTTTGTTCGCAGCTGGGACTCCGACACGGAAACAAACGTCCTGCCGCCGACCGACTCGCCGCTACTCCTGTCCAACGTGTTTGCCAGGGACGATGCGGTTTTCACGACGGTGACCGACGACGCTCCGGGGACGCAGATGTGGCGGGAGTCGACCGGGAGCGTTCCCTTCGTCCGGTTTGATGCAACGAGCCCTCGTGGGGCGTCGAATCTAGCGACCGACGGACGCGACTGGGTGTGGACGGAAGGCACTCGCGCCAATGGTGGGTGGGAAAACTTCGAGCTCTTCACCTCGCCTTACTCTCTAGACCCGACGGAGGTTCGGGCTAAGGCTCGACGCCTTCATAGCGAACCCACGGGGTGGGCGTCAGCGACCTACGCGCCTACTGTAGGCTGTGGCTATCGCGCGCGGGTCCACATCACCGACAACTACGAGGTTCACGTCACCCGGCTCTCAGATGGCCATCGCTGGATCCTTCGGAGTCCAGACAGCACTCAGGTTCCGTTCAGCCTGGGGCCGACTCTTGCGATCAGTTGTGACGAGGTTTTCATCCAGGCAGAGCCTGGCATGCTTGCGCGCATTCGCTTGAGCGATCTCGGTCCTGGACAACCCGCGGACTGAGCCCCGCGAGGCGGTTCGATGGTTGGGTGTGGGGTCGTGCGCACCACCCGTTGCCGACTTTGTGGGATACTCCGAGGGAGGAGCACCTTGGTGGGGAGTAGAGCGTCACTCGCAGTCACGGCCGTTTTGTCGCTGTTTGCTTCAGCGTGCGGGGATGGACGTGCGGCCGAGGATGGCAAGTCCGACCCACGCTGCGAGTACACCGAGCGAGTCGTGGGCGTTGAGGACCGAAGCTTGGGCTTCAGTGCCGCCGATGCTCTGGAGGCAACCTCGGAAACGCAGACGTGCTCGTGGATCTGGTACGATCCTTACCCCTTCGGAACCATGTTGCCGGAACCCGGCATTGTAAGTGCTGACGTCTCGCTCAAGTTGGCGGCCGATGACGCAACATTGGTTGAGGCGCATCCAGACGCGGAAACGGTGTTGAGCTGCACCTCGTCGCTACGGTTCCTGGGCGCCCTTCAGATCGCTACTGAGGATGGCGCGATTGAGCACACGTTCTTGATGCCGATAGTGGTTTCCGCCCGCGGCGACTACAAGGCTAGCGTCGACATCAGCGCGGTGAGTCTTCCCGGCTATGGTTTTGCTTGGGACGCCAGTTGGGAGCATCGCGAGCAACAGCTCGTCATCCTAGGCAACCAGAAAGAACTCTACGGGGGAGCCATACTGGTGCAGGGAGTTTCTCCCGAGTACCCCGGTCAGGAATTGTGGGAGCTGTCTGGGTTTGACTGCGTCGACCAGAAGTAAAGCACCCACGCTTGCCGCGAGGAACGAACACCCCAAGCGACTCGGGCTGGGATCTTGTAGCTGCCGGTTCACATCCCAACCGCACCCCACAAATCAAAACGAACTTCTGACCCGCAGGTTAAGGGACGTAGCCCCCGATAGTCAGCTCTCTGACTAAGCGTTGCTTGCGACCCTCAAAAACCTCGCAAATCTTGAGGTCAATATTCCCTGCGGAATATGGCCGACGCGGCGGCCGACACGAAACTCTAACCCTTTGGTCAGTGCCTCAGCCCTCTCTGGCCTCTGAACGCTCTCAGAGACCCCCCAGGCGGGCCACCGGTCGCTCTTTGTTCCGCGCGGCGATGAGGCGCACAAAGAGTGGGCAGAGACCGAGCGGCTTGAAAGATGCGCGAACGTCGCGCGAGGTGCCGCGACGGAAGTCTAACCGGTGGGGCGCTTCCGTTGCGGGGCTCGGTACGAGTGGCACGCCAGGAGGGATTCGAACCCCCGACCAGAGGATTAGAAATCCTCCGCTCTATCCTACTGAGCTACTGGCGCTTGATGGCCGGGGAATTTAGCCAATTCTGGCGGGTGGGCGAGGACGAAGTGCAGTTTTTGGGGGCGTTGGGTGCTGGCGTTCACTCAGGATGCGCGGCTCTCAAGCGCTCGGACAGCGCCGCGGATGGTGTGAGCTGGTAGTGCGCCGGTTGCTCGCCAAACACGCGAAACAAGGCGCGTTCCGGGGCGATGTCGAGCAGGCCGAAGGTCTTGGCTGGGCGACCTGGGGCGTCGGCGTCCAGGTTTTCGATGGGGCTCTGCAGGGTGATGTACGGGATGCCTGCGATCAGGTCGAAGTGGTTCCAGTGCGCGTGGCCGTTCACCGCCAGGAGCACCTTACCGCTCGCTTCGATGACCTTGCGGAAGGCTTTGCGTTCGGCGATGCGGCAGATGTTTGGGGCTTGGGAAAACCAGCGGTTGCCTTCGAGGACGCAGTCGCTCAGGGGGTGATGGACACACACAACCGTCGCGAGCTCGGTTCGCTTCAGGTCTTGTTCCAACCACTCGAGCTGTTCCGCGGGGAGACGGACGTCGATATCCTTGGTCTCCTGGGTGGCCAGGACGCTCAGGTGTACGCCTCCCACGTCGCACGAGTAGTAGAGCTGGTCCGCCTCGAGTCCCGTGACTTGCCACAGCTCCCGCAGCTGCAAGTCGCTCAGGTGGATGCGGTCGTGATTGCCTGCAACGTGAAGGGCTGGGCACGGTAGACGCGTCAGCTCGGCGACGAACTCGCCGTAGCGAGCGAAGTCCGCTTCCGGCGACTCGTCCTCCAGCACGTCACCCAGGTTCACCAACACGTCGACCGGCGTCGCGCGGTGTGTGCGTTCCCGGGGCAGGCTCGGACCAGAGAGGTAGTTCACCAGTTCACGCAGGAACGGTGCCGCCTGGTCGCTCATCTTGCGGAGCTTGCCCTCGAAGGTCGCGCGTGGACCCAGATGCAGATCCGTGAGGAAAGCTGCTCGCATGAGTCGAAGCGTAGCTCGCGCCCTGACTGGGCGCGAGCCGAGCGTTGGATCAGTTGGCGCCTTCGATGATGGCCTTGCCGAGCTTCGTCACCTTGCCGTCGATTTTGGCGCCCTCGACGGTGATCTTGCAATTCCCAAGCGCCTTGAGCGCCGCGGTCTTGCCCTTCACGGAGCCACCCTTGATCGTGATATTCGAGTTGCCGAGCGCCGACACGCCGGTGGGCGCCTCGATGTTGGAGTCCTCGATCACCAGAGTGCAGTTCGCGCCGGCGGTGATAGCAGTGCCCGACGTGAGCTTCGCCGTCACGCCCTTGATGCGGAAGGCGTCGTTGCCGCCGCAGCTGAACGCAGACTTGCCGTCCCAGTCGGCGTCCTTCAGATCCGACGCGGCCGCTGGCGCACCGCCGGGCGTTGCAGGAACGACCGTCGACTTCTTGGCTTCGGCGTAGATGTACCAAGCCAGGCCGAGGAGGCCGATCAGGATGATGAAGAGGATCACGGCGCCAATGACGCAGCCGATGAGCTTGCTCTTCGCCTTGTCGACGGCTTGCTTCTTCAGCCCATCGGTGTCGAGCCCGTCCTCGGAGCTCATGTTCACCTTGAAGCCACCGATGTTCAGCTTGGCCTTGACCTCGTAGTTGTTCGGGTCGAGCGCGTCTTGCGCCTTCTGTTGAAAGGAGTTCTGCATCGCCTGCATGGGCGTTGGCGGCATTTGCGCGGGCGCCATCGGTTGCGGTGCAGGCGCCTGCTGCGGATTGATGTTCAGCTGCAGCTGGCTCACCTGCACGCCTTGCATCTGCGCCTGAGCGGCCTGGGCGATCTCCGGTCCGAGCGCGGCGGCACTCATCGACAGCGTCGGGATTGCGAGCTGGTTGGCTCCGAGCTTCTGCGCGAGGACTTGCTCGGCCGCTTTGATCACGGCTTGGCGCACGTAATCCTGATACTGCGCGGGATCCCCGTTCAGGCTGTAGCTGACGGTGCCGTGGACGTTGGTTTGCACCGGCTGCTGGGTGCTGGGGTCGCGGAGAGTGATTTGACTACCGAACTGAGCTTGGCCTTGCTGCATGCTATCCCCTTGTCGCGAGGAGATTCCTGCCCGGGAGTCAGGCGGTCAAGCGCATTCCCTCCAGCGCGCTCAAAATGGGGCACGGCTGTGGCGCACGACCGCGGGGGCTCCGGGGGCGCAGCCTCGTCTGGGAATGCCTCGTGGAAACGCCGCTCAGTCCTCGACGATGGGTGTCCCACTCTTGGGGGCAGCGCCGTACTCGTGGAGTTTGTACTGGATCTTGCGCGGGCTGATGCCGAGCGTGGCGGCCGCCTTGCTGGTGGAGCCGCCCACCGCAGCTAGGGTTTCGAGAATCGCGAAGCGCTCGATGTCGGACAGGGTAGACCCTGGGATCTTGATGCCGAAGTCTCGCTCATCCGCCTTGACTTCGGGCGGCAGATGGTCGGCCTCGACCGCGTCACCTTCAGCCATCACGACCGCCCGCTCGATGACGTTCTCGAGCTCGCGCACGTTGCCTGGCCAGTTGTAGCGGGTGAGGCGAGCGAGCGCTGCGTCGGCGATGCGAGTCACGCTCTTGGCGTTCTCCGTGGAGTACTTGTTGAGGAAGAACGTGGCGAGGGCAGGGATGTCGCTGTCGCGCTCGCGCAGCGCAGGGAGCTTGAGGTTGATCACGTTCAAGCGATAGAATAAATCCTCACGGAAACGGCCCTTGGCGACCTCGTCCTTCAGGTTGCGGTTGGTCGCGGCGATCACTCGCACGTCGGCCTGAATCGTCTGGTCGCCGCCCACGCGCTCGAACTCTCGCTCTTGGAGGACGCGCAGCAGCTTGACCTGGGTGGCCAGAGGGATCTCGCCGATCTCATCGAGAAAGAGCGTGCCGCCATGAGCGCGCTCAAAGCGACCCTCGCGGCGACGATCAGCGCCCGTGAACGAACCGCGCTCGTGACCGAAGAGCTCGCTCTCCAGAAGGCTCTCGGCGAGCGCTGCGCAATGCACGCGCACGAAGGGACCGTTTGCCCGCGGGGAGTGCTGATGAATCGCGGCAGCGACAAGCTCCTTACCCGTACCCGACTCACCCGTGAGCAACACCGACGCCTTGCTTGGCGCGACTTGAGCGATGGTCTTGAACACCGACTGCATCTCAGGTGATGAGCCGATGATGTTGTCGAAGCTGTAGCGCTCCGCCAGCCGCACTCACAGATCACCCGCTTCCCTGCGCAGGCGTCGTCGTTCGAGGGCGCGCTCCAAAACCAGCACGAGCTCGTCCATGTTCAGCGGCTTGGTCAGGTAGTCGGTTGCACCGGAGCGCATCGCCTGCACTGCCGTGTCCACCGCACCGAAGGCCGTCATCACCACGACCTCCACGTCGGGATCCGCATGCCGCACTTTCTGCAGGAGCTCCACGCCGTCCATGCCGGGCATCTTCAAGTCCGTGAGGACCAGGTCTGGGTGACCCTCCTCAAACTTCGACAGCGCCTTGAACCCGTCGGCAGCAGTCTCGACCGAGTAGCCCTCTTCTTTGAGCAACTCCGCCAGCGCCGTGCGCGCGTTGGCTTCGTCATCGACTACGAGGATGCGTTCCTTGCTCATGCTGAAATCCAATCCCGGTGATAGTGCGGGCGGGGTCCGCCTCGCCCTTCCTCAATGCAGCTTACGTGCCGAAACGCATTCTTCGCGCTCGGCGCAGATTTAGCGTCCGGGTCGCACAAACACCACGCGCACGTGCTGCTCTCACGCGGTTGTGGGCGGTAAATTTTGCGTGCTGCTATCGCCGGGCAGGCCGGGGGCGAGGGGGAGCCGGATCGTGAAGCAGGTGTTCCCCGGCACCGAAACCGCCGAGATCTTACCGTCGTGGGCAGTTACCAGGCTGTGGACGATGGAGAGCCCGAGCCCCGTTCCCGTGTCCTTGGTGGTGTAGAACGCGTCGAAGATCTGGGCATCGGGAGGAAAGCCAGGCCCGTCGTCCGTCACCTCGAGCAAGGCCTCGGTGTCGCTGGAACTGATCCGCAGCGTGACGGTGCCGTTGGCCCCGCTCGCTTCGACTCCGTTGCGGATCAAGTTCAGCAGTACCTGGCGGAAACGTTCGGGGTCGAGGGGCACCCAGAGCGGTTGCTCTGCCTTGACGACTTTGAGCTTGGTGCTCGCCGCTTTCGCTTCGGGTGCGACCAAGGCGACTACAGAGTCAGCGACGTCGTTCAGATCATGCGGCGCGAGCTCGACCCGTGTCGGGCGCGCAAACGCCAAGAAGTCCGCCACCAGGCGTTCGAGGCGCCGGATCTCGTCTTTGACCACCAGCACCACCGGCGCGAGCTCCGGCGGCGACGTCTTGCCCTTGGCGATTCGGCGCTCGAGCACCTGGAGCTGGAGCAGCGCCGAGTTCAGCGGGTTTCGCACTTCGTGGGCCAAGCCGGCCGCCAGCGTGCCGACGGCGGCCAGGCGCTCGCTGCGCAAGGTGCGCTGGAGCATCTCGCGTTCGTCGGTGACGTCCACGCCCATGGCGTAGGTCAGGCGGCTCTTGGGCGCGTTGCTGACGACGGCACGTTGCCACCGCACGAGGCGGTGACCGCCGCCTTTGAGCGGCAGTGGAGCGTCGCCCTCTCCCCCAACGAGACGTTCTCCGTCCTTGCCCAACATCTCTTCGCGTTGGAACCCAGTTACTTCCTCGAGGAAATGGTTCCAGACGACGATTTCGCCGTGCTCGTTGAGCGCCAGCACGAACGCTGGGACGTTCTCGACTACGTTGCGGTGCTTGGCCTCGGAAGTCTCGAGCTCCGCGCGTAGCTCCTGACGCTCCCTCAGGAGCGTCGCTTGGCGGAGCGCCAGTGTCGCCTTTTCGAGCAGCTGGGGAGGCGGAAACGGTTTGACGATGTAGCTGAAGGCGCCACCGTCCACGGCGGCGATCGCTGTCTCCACCGTGGCGTCTCCGGTGATCACGATGACCTGCGCGTGCTCCGAACTCTTGCGAATGTCTGAGAGCAGCGCGGTGCCCTTGTCGTCGGGGAGGTGCACGTCGACCAGAGCCAGCGCGACGTCTTCCTCGGCGGCGAAAGCGCGCGCGGCCTCGGCGCTCTGCAGGGCGGTGCAGCGCACATCGAATCCGTCCAGATCCTCGAGGATATCGGCGAGGTTCTCCGCAAAGGCCGCGTTGTCGTCGACGATCAGGATGTTGAGCGGCGCGCTCCGCTGCTCCGAGGTCACTTTTCCATGGCGCTTCCCACCCGCTTCAGCAGATCGTTCGCTGCAATCGGCTTCGGTAGCGCTGAGACGACGCCGGGGAGCTTCTCCAGGTCGGCCGCGGATTGCGAGTCGAGGTGCCCAGAGAGGATCAGGATGTGAATCGTGGGATCCCGGGCGAACAAGCGCTTCGCGATGTCGACTCCGTTGCCGTCCGGCAACATCAGGTCGAGCACGGCCAGCCGGGGCAAGCGTCGCTTGGCGAGGGCGCTCTGGGCACAGTCGGAGGTGGACACTTCGAAGCCGGCGTCATTCAGGATCTCCTGGATGTTCTCGGCGAAGCGGCTGTCGTCGTCGACGATCAGGATCTCCTTCTCGTTCTTGTCGAAGGCGCGAACCAAGCGACCCAGTTGATCGAAGTCCACTGGCTTGGCCAAGACGTCCAGCGCTCCCGCCTCCTGCGCCTGGCGGATCACGTCGTCGGCGGCGAAGGCGCTGATCAGCACGACGGGCGTGCTCACGCCGCGCTGACGAAGCGCGGCGATCAGATCGAGCCCCGAGGACCCCGGGAGGCGGTAGTCCGTGATGATGCCCGCGAAGGTCTCGGAACGCAGCGCCTCGAGTGCTTCGTCCGCGTTCTCGGCGATGCGACACGTGTGCCCTTGCCCCTCGAGGATCTCCGCGAGGTTCTCGGCGAGCTCCACGTGGTCATCCACGATCAAGAGTGTGTTTGGAGGCATGAGTTCACTCGGAGGGTGCAGTCGTCTCGGTTTCGTGGTCAGGAAGCCAAAGCCTGAAGATCGTGCCGCTCTCTGAGGGCACCAGCGTGATCTCCCCACGGTGAGCCTCGAGGATACGTCTACACAGGCTCAGGCCAAGCCCTGTACCCTTCGCCCGAGTCGTAAACAGCGCGTCGAAAACCCGAGAACGAATATCAGCTGGGATTCCTGGACCATCGTCGGCAACGTCCACCTCGTGTCCTCCTGGGACAGCGCGTGCTGTGACGCGAATGGTCACGTCGCTGCGTGCCTGGACCGAGTTGTGAAACAGGTTGATCAGCACCTGGCGCAGCTGGTCTACGTCGACGAGCACCTGGAAGTCGTCGGGCACATCGAGCTCGACCTTGGAGCTTGGGTCGAGGGGCGCGTACTCGATCGCGATGTCGAGCACCTGTCGCAGCTTCTGCCAAGACTTAGATGGCGGGCGGCTCCTCGCCAGCTCCAACAGCTGGGCAATGGTGCTATTGCACACGCGGACTTGGGTGGCGATGCGACCCAGGTGCTTCTCGACCTTCGGATCCTCGGCGGCCAGGTCACTCACTCGGTTGCGCAGCAAGTAGAGCGACGACTCGATGATGCCGAGTGGGTTGCGTAGCTCGTGACCGACGCTCGCCGCGAGCTGCCCGATGGTTGCCAGGCGCTCGTGAGCACGCATGCGGGCCACTAGGTCTTCGCGGTAGGTGTCGAGCATCAGCGCGAGCTCGAGATCGAGCACCTGCCCCACGGCGTGAATCGTGTTTGCGCAGTGCTCGTGATCCTCGTGGAAACTCTGCACCACGATTTGAGTCAGCGCGCTGCGGATGCGGTTCATCGCAGTGAACATGAACTCCTGCGGCAGCGCGATGCGCACGTGCACGCGACCAATGCGCGCGTGGCTCGCGACGTAGTCCTCGTCGTGAGGGCCGAGCAGCACCGACTCCAGCCAGCGCACGAGGGAGCGCTTGAGCCGCTGAATTTGCGCGTCGCCCCCCGTGATGGCTTGATGCGCGTCCGGGTGTTGCTGGATGGCCGCGTAGAAGTCGTCGACGATGCGCTCGAAGTGAGGCTCCGCCAGAGGATGCAAGTCGCGCAGGAGCTTCGACGCCGCCTCGTCGAATCCCACGTATTGCTTCACGCTTTCGAGATCCAGCTGGTGTGATGACACGCTTGTAGGGTGTAGGAGGACGCTGAGCACGCTTCAAGGCCTCCGCGCAGGCGCACGCTCGCCTTGGCGAGCCGCAGCCGCGAGTCAGATGCGCACCCAGCGCCCCGGCTGGCTGTGGTGCACACACGGCCGAAGCCACCATCGAGCCCGAATTGGCCGCGATCTTCGCTTCGGCTAACGCAGCGTAGGCACGGCCTTGGGGACAGCAAGGGCACCCCAGGGGTGCGAATTGTCGCACGAACGTGGTGCGGCGGATCACGCGGGCAGCGCGAGAATTGCGCAAAAGCGTGGAGCAGCCGCAGAGGCCTGGCGGAATTCGATCCGTGGGGAACGGGCGAACCTCGAAGCTTTCGCCCAGTGGCACGCTCGCTGCAGAGATTTCGCCGAGAGGGACGAATCCGTTCGGATCCGCTCCCTCACCCCCATTCGAAACGAGAGAAGGAGCCAGTGCGATGAGCTCGGAACAAGCAGGCCACTACACGGTGGTGGTTGGCAGCGATTACTCGAAGCTGGGTGACCTCGCCCTCGAGCGAGCTTTCCAGCTCGTGCAGGACAAGCCGAACGCTGAGGTTCACGTGGTGAATGTGGCTCACGGCTATGGCCCGATGGTCAGCGTCGAGCTCGGTGAGGGCACAGAGACCTTCAGCCTGGACGAAGCGGCGGCGGCGCTGAAGAAGCACGTGGAGTCTCGCATCGACGCCTGGGAGGCGGAGCATGGTGTGCTCGAGCTCTCACACCTGGTCACGCATTTGCGTGTGGGATCTCCTGCTCACGAAATTGCGCAGCTCGCGACGGACCTCGAAGCCGAGGAGGTGGTGGTCGGTACCCATGGCAGGCGTGGCGTTTCTCGCCTCTTGCTCGGATCGGTCGCAGAAGGCGTGGTGCGTTTGGCTCCCTGTTCCGTGAGCGTGGTTCGCCCGAAGAGCGCCCCAACGGAGCCGAAGATCGAGCCGGCGTGCCTCGAATGCTTGAAGGTGCGCAAGGAAAGCGGCGGCAAGGAGCTGTGGTGCACCCAGCACCTCGAGCATCATGCGCGACGCCACACCTATCACTACAGCTCCAAGCAGTGGGGTGGCTCTCGCCACAGCGAAATCCCGTAGCTTTCCCCGAAACAGCGTTCACTGAAACAGGGCCGCCTAAACAGGGCCCGCTGAAATTCTCTAGGGAAAATGCACTTCGGGGGGAGGGCCTCGCATCTTTAGGATGCGGGGCCCAGTTTTTATATCCCCAGCCCAATGCGCGTTCTCTTGGGGGGAGGGCTGCCACTCCGCGCGCTCTTTCAGCGCTCCGCCGCAGCAGCGTGCAGCGCGTCGGAGCTACGCGGCCTGCTTGCGACTGCGTAGAGTCAGCACTGGGCACGCGGCGCTCCGCACGATCCGCTCCGCGACGCTCCCCAGCAACAAATGGGAGAGACCAGTGCGACCATGCGTGCCAACCACGATTAGGTCGTAGAGCCCGGCGTTGGACTCTTCGAGGATCGTCTCCACTGGCGACCCTTCCTCGACCTGCCACTTCACTCCCGCAGGATCTCCAAGCGCCGCGCGCAGCGCCGCTAGCTCTGCGCGCGCGTCGTCTTGAGCGATCTCACGCAGCGGGCGGTGCTCCCCGGCGTAGGTCCAACCCACGAGGTCGGGGCGCACGTACTGGGAGCCCTCGAAGCAGTGCAGCACGGTGAGCTCCGCGCCAAAATCGTGGGCGAACTTCAACGCCTCTTCCAGCGCGAGCTTCGAGCAATCAGAAAAGTCGACGGGGCAGAGAATCTTCTTCAGCTGGACCATGGTTTCCTCACTTCTCAGTGTCGCCTCCTGCGAACCGCGCGCCAAGGTTGGTCCCGCGACGGCCTGCAAACCCACCTCGCATTCGGGGCAACCCTGGGCTGCGGCGAGTCGCGCCGGACGAAACGCGTAATTGCTGCGTTTCGCGAAAGCGACTCCGCAAGCCCTGCGTCACGCCTTGCGCGGCCTGACGCTCAAACCCCCGCGGAGGCGGAGAAAAATGCGCGCGGCGCGCCTGGCACGTCGCTTGAAGGAGAGTGGCTGGGACCTGCCACGGGAGATTTCGATGTCTGCACTCACTCCGCTCTTCGACGAACACCGGCTCATCTTGCGAGTCACGGACGCGTTCGAGAACTACCTGAAGCAGCTGCCTTCGGACTCCGAGGAGGTGCGGCAAGACTTGCACCGCTTCGTCACGTTCTTCCGTGAGTACGTCGATCTCGCGCATCACGAGAAGGAAGAGACGGTGCTGATGCCCGCGATGGTGAAGGCGGGCTGCGATTGGGAGAGCGAAGACTTCGAGCACCTGCGCAAGGATCACAATCAAGAGCGCTACTTGATGCGGGTGATCCGCCAGGCTGCGGCGCAGCGCGGCTTGTGGACCGGTGAGGACCTGCGCCACCTGAAGAGCATCGGGCAGGAGCTGATTGACTTCATGCGTGCCCACGTCGATCGCGAAAACACCAAGATCTACCCCGTCGCCGTGGAACTGCTGCAAGGAGAACGGGCCGAGGAGCTCTCTCGAGCCTTCGAGGATTTCGAGCGGGCGCGACGGTCCCATGGCTACGACGGCTTCCTGCTAGAAATGGCGGACGAGCTGGTTCGCGACTACTCGGGAGTGAAGGTGGCGTGAACGAGCCAAAGAAGCTGTTGGTCCCCGTCGACTTCTCGCCGTGCAGCGCCCACGCGTTGCGCTATGCTGCTTTCCTCGCGGATTCGTGGGGGGCAGAGGTCGGCGTCGCCTACGTTTGGGAGCCACCGCTCACACCCTCGGATGACCCGACGGCGGACATCCCGTACGAAGCGCAGGAGTTTCAGTCCCAGGCCGCCGCTCGCCTCTACGCTGACCTGGATCAGTTCATCCAGGGAGCGCACTTTCCTGAGGGCGTCAAGGTGACGCGGAAGATCCTGCGCGGAGATCCCAAGAAGCGCATCGTGGAGGAAGCCGTGGACGCGGACTACGACATGCTGCTCCTCGGCACTCATGGCCGAAAGGGCCTGGAGCGCCTGCTGCTCGGCAGCGTCGCCGAGTGGGTGGTGCGTCACGCCGACGTGCCGGTGATGGTCGTGCCACCAGACCGCAACCAGCAAGCCGCGGCGATCTCAGAGAGCCTTCCGGTCATCCCGATCTGAATCCACGCGGTACCGACGGACAAAAGGAAAGGCAGCCGACAGGCGAAAGAACAGAGCCCCGCAGCCAGTTGGCCGCGGGGCTCTTGGGTTGGGTACCCCCCCGGTACCCGTTAGTTTTCCTCCTCCGAAGGATCCTCCCAGTTCTCATACTGCAGGATCCCAAGGTCCTCGAACCGCTCACGCTGCCGCGAGGAGAGTAGCCCGATGCGCTTCACGGCAGGAACGATCTTGGCGAAGAGCAGCTGGCGGAACTGCTTCTGGCCTTCGTTTTCGAAGGTGATGCGCATGCACTCTTCGACCGGCATGCCCATCTTCTCCCACACTTCCTGGAACAAGAAGCGATCGCGCATCAGGCGCGCGCCCTCGTAGACGAAGTCTTCGCGCTCGCGAACCTCGGACTCTTGCATGCCTTTGTAGTGGTCGCTGAGCGACAGCACGCCGTAGGCAACGTGGCGCGCTTCGTCGCGGATCACGTGATCCGTCAGATCCTTGAGCAATGGCTCGAGCACGTTGTTGCGGGTGACGCCGAACGCGGCGAGCGCCAAGCCCTCGACCATGACCTGCATGCCGAGCAGCTTCATGTCCCAGCGGCTATCCGTGAGGATCAAGTCGAGGAGCGTGCGCAGGTGCGGGTTGATGTCGTAGGAGAAGCCGACCTTCTCGTGGAGGTACTTGTCGAACACCTCCACGTGGCGCGCCTCGTCGACGACTTGGGTCGCTGCATACAGCTTGCTGTCGGTATCTGGCACACAGTCGACCAGCTGCGCGGCGGCCAGCATCGCGCCTTGCTCGCCGTGTAGAAACTGAGACTGGGTCCACGCCGTGAGCTCGGCTTGCAGGCGCTTCTTCTCCGCGTCCGTCAGCTTGGCGTACAGCGACGAACCGAACAGCGGGTGCATGAACTCCGGGATGTTCTGAGCTTCGAGATCGACGTCGATGCTCCAGTCCAGATCCGTCTCGCCATTCCACTGGGAAACGAGCGCCTTGCGATACAAGCGGTTGAGCTCGGGGCGATCGTGCTGGTAGGTCCAGTTGAAGCTGATGGGTAGCGTCGCTTCCAGGGTGTCGACTTGTAGGGGGCGGTTCATGCGTCACCTCACGGTTGGTTGCCGGAGACGAAGTTGCAAAAACCGGGCGCAAGGCCAAGATTGCGCTCCTCACCCCCAAAACCAGCTTGAAACGCGGGAAACGCGTCGTCTTCTGACGCGACGAAACGTGACTACCTCGAGCGTCGATCACGCACCGCTTGCTGGCGCGGAGCACCGCTGACGAAGGTGCTGCGGGATTGCCACGGCAACGCCGCGAAAGGATTCACCAAGCGTGATGCGGGCCTGACGAAATGCTGACAAGCGATCGCTAGACATAACGGCATGAGTGAGTCCTCCCTGATGGAGTCCGCAGGTACGGCGCGTGAGCCTAGCGAGCGCATCAACCTGGTGAAGTCGATCCCGTTCGCCCTCATGCATTTGATGCCGCTCGGCATCTTCTACTTCGGCTTCAACTGGCGGGACTTCGCGCTGTGCATCGCGCTCTACGTGGTGCGGATGTTCTTCATCACCGGCGCATACCACCGCTACTTCTCCCACCGCAGCTACAAGGTCGGGCGCTTCATGCAGTTCTTGCTGGCGTTCGGTGGCGCGACGGCAGCGCAGAAGGGCCCGCTGTGGTGGGCGTCTCACCATCGTGTGCATCACAAGTACTCGGACACGCCTCAGGACGTGCATCCGCCGTCTCGCGGCTTCTGGTGGGCCCACGTCGGTTGGATCCTGTGCAGCAAGTACGAGGACACGGATCTGAACCGCGTGAAGGATCTCGCGAAGTACCCGGAGCTGCGCTGGCTCGATAAGCACTACCTGGTGCCGCCGACGATTCTAGCGCTGAGCGTGTTCGCGCTCGGCGGCGCTAGCGCACTGTTTACCGGCTTCTTCCTATCGACCGTGCTGCTCTACCACGGCACCTTCACGATCAACTCGCTCACCCATCGCTTCGGCAAGCGGCGTTACGCCACGACCGACACCAGCAAGAACTCGTTGCTGCTCGCGCTGATCACGTTGGGCGAGGGCTGGCACAACAACCACCACTACTACCAGGGCAGCGCGAACCAGGGCTTCTTCTGGTGGGAGATCGACATCAGCTACTACACGCTAGTCGTGCTGTCGTGGTTCGGGCTGGTGCGAGATCTGCGCAAGCCGCCTCAGAAGGTTCTGACCAGCAACCTGGTAAAGGACGTCGGCGACACGGCGCTGGACACGCGGAACAAGAGCGGCACGGAAGCTGCTTTGGGTACGACAGAAGGAGGTCGTATCCATGAGCGTCCCGCTACGAATCACGTTTCGCAACCTGTCGCACTCTGACGCGATCGAGGCCCGCATTCGCGAGAAGGCCCAGAAGCTCGACCGCTACAAAGAGATCGTCACGGATGCGCACGTGGTCGTCGACTCGCCGCATAACCATCATCACAAAGGTCGCATCTATACGGTGTCCGTGGAGCTCCACGTGTCCGGGCACGAGTTCCACGTGAATCGCGACAACGGTAAGAACCACGGGCACGAAGACGTGTACATCGCGATGCGGGACAGCTTCGAAGCCGCTGTCCGTCAGCTCGACGAGCACGTGAACAAGGTTCGGGCTCAGCAGCGCGCGAGGTCCATCTGATGGATCCCTTTCCCCATGTCTATCAGGCTGCCGCACAGGGTCGGGGCGAGGGGCTGATTCGGCTGTCGTCGCCTGGGGTGCCTGACCTCGCCAGCGCCGGCCCCAAGGAGTTCGGCGGTCCTGGGGATCGCTGGTCTCCAGAGACGCTGTTGATGGCAGCTGCTGCCGACTGCTTCATCCTCACATTCCGCGCCATCGCTGCGGCGAGCAAGCTCGAGTGGGAGAGCCTGGAGTGCAACGCGACGGGCACCCTCGACAAGGTGGAGCGAGAGATCCGCTTCTCCCAGATCGATCTGGACGTGAAGCTCCTCGTGGGCGACGAGTCAGTCGTCGAGCGCGCGCTCCGCCTGCTGGAGAAATCGGAGAAACACTGCCTGATCAGCAGCTCCCTCCGCTGCGAGACGAAGGTGCACGCCAAGGTGCAGGTCGCGGATATCGTCGCTGCCTGACTCGCCCTTGACCGCGCGGAAATGGCCCTCCTCCCGAAACGGACGAGGGCCGCTGCTTTTTGTCGCGCGACCGTTTTTGGAGTTGCCCGATTCTGTGCGGGTGAATCCTTCGCCCGACGTGCTTCCGGGCGGCACGAAGTGCGCGAACGCGTTGCGCCGGTGGGTCGACCTCTTGGTGCCGGGGTGACGGGGTCGTCGACACGGGCGGCGCTCGCGAGGCGCTTTGACAAGTTCGGATTCCGCAGTTCTTACGGCTCGCGAGAGGCATCCACGGGTCGCTGGTCGCTCTATGAGTTCGTGTCCAGCGTCAAATCTTTGACTTCCCCCGAGGATTCGTAGTTTCGAGAGCCATCATCGGGGATCCGCATCTCGTTCGCGAGGCACCGCTCGAGCGGAAAGGATTGCGCGTGTTGAGGTCGGCCTCGGGGGGGAGAGGCGGCGCTCCGGGTCAGCCTCGACGATACAGCCCAACCAACTCCGCAAATCCAGCGGCTTCCGTGCGGAGATTGCGACCAAGTGCCGCAGGCTCGGGTGCTTGGCGCGTATCTTGAAGAACGGCCCGCGTGATGACCACTCGTGTCGAACGTTTTACGTACGATGACGCAATCGTCCGCAAGTTTGCCTTCGCCTGCATCATCTGGGGTTTGGTTGCGACGCTCGCGGGGCTGACGCTCGCCCTGCAGCTCGTGCTGCCTCAGTTGAACGTGGGTCCTTGGCTAACGTTCGGACGCCTGCGTCCCCTGCATACCAACGCGGCGATCTTTGCGTTCGCCGGGAACGCCATCTTTGCGGCGGTCTACTACTCGTCGCAGCGCCTGCTCAAGGCGCGCATGTTCAGCGACAGGCTGAGCCAGTTCCACTTCTGGGGCTGGCAGGCGATCATCGTGTCCGCCGCGATCACGCTGCCTCTCGGCATCAGCCAGAGTCGTGAGTACGCGGAGCTCGAGTGGCCCATAGACATCGCGATCGCCGTCGTCTGGGTCGCGTTTGCGATCAACTTCTTCGGCACCATCGCCAAGCGCCGCGAGCGTCACCTCTACGTCGCCATCTGGTTCTACATCGCGACGATCATCACGGTGGCGATCCTGCACATCTTCAACAACCTGGTGATCCCCGCCGGGCTGTTCAAGAGCTACTCGATCTACGCGGGTGTTCAGGATGCCTTCATGCAGTGGTGGTACGGCCACAACGCGGTGGCGTTCGTCCTGACGACGCCCTTCCTCGGCCTGATGTACTACTTCTTGCCGAAGGCCGCCGAGCGACCCGTCTTCAGCTACAAGCTGTCGATCCTGCACTTCTGGTCGCTGGTGTTCATCTACATCTGGGCCGGTCCACACCACCTGCACTACACGGCGCTCCCTGAGTGGGCGAGCACCTTGGGCATGGTGTTCAGCGTCATGCTGTGGATGCCCAGCTGGGGAGGCATGATCAACGGGCTGTTGACCTTGCGTGGCGCCTGGAACCGAGTCGCTAGCGACCCGGTGCTCAAGTTCTTCGTGGTGGGGATCACGTTCTACGGCATGGCGACGTTCGAAGGCCCGATGCTCAGCATCAAGAGCGTCAATACGCTGAGCCACTATACCGACTGGACCATCGCCCACGTCCACAGCGGCGCCCTGGGGTGGAACGGCTTCATGACCTTCGGGATGCTCTACTGGCTCGCCCCGCGCCTGTTCCAGACCAAGCTGTGGTCAAAGAAGCTCGCGGAGTATCACTTCTGGATCGGTACCCTGGGGATCCTGTTCTACATCATCGCGATCTACGCCGCGGGGGTGACCCAAGGACTGATGTGGCGCGCCTTCGACGAGACCGGGCGTCTCGCCTACCCGGATTTCATCGAGAGCGTCGTCCGCGTGCTGCCCATGTACTGGGTGCGGGCGCTGGGTGGTCTGATGTTCGTCGCTGGCGTGGTGATGTGCTTGGTGAACCTGGTCATGACCTGGAAGACCCGGCCCGAGAAGTATGAGGAGCCCGTGCAAGAGGCTCCGGCCCTCGTCGGAGAGTACGAAGGACCCTCGCCGAAGCTGGTGATTCCGCCTCACGCGCCGGTGCTCGAGTTCGCTCATAAACTGAACTACTTCACTCAGGCAGCTTGGCACCGTGTCTGGGAGCGGAAGCCTGCCAAATTCACGGTGCTGGTCACCGTGGCCGTGGCCATCGCGTCGCTCTTCGAGATCATCCCGACGTTCCTCATCAAGTCGAACGTTCCCACCATCGCCTCGGTCAAGCCCTACACGCCCCTCGAGCTGTATGGACGGGATCTGTATATTGAAGAGGGGTGTTACAACTGTCACTCTCAGATGGTGCGGCCAATGCGCGCGGAAACGGAGCGCTACGGCGAGTACTCGAAGCCCGGGGAGTTCGTCTACGATCACCCCTTCCAGTGGGGTTCACGGCGCATCGGCCCTGACCTTCACCGCGTCGGTGGCAAGTACCCGCACCTCTGGCACGTGCGCCACATGGAGGACCCGCGCAGCACGACGCCCCAGTCGATCATGCCAGCATATGAGTCGATGCTGCGCGACGAGATCGATTTCAGCGTGATCCAACATCGGGTGGACGTGATGGTGATGCTCGGGGTGCCGTACGGAGACTCCGTGAACAAGGCAGAAGCCCAGGCGCGAGAGCAGGCGAAGGAAATCGCGTACGAGGTCGCTTCCCAGGGTGGCCCGAAGGGACTGGGTGACAAGCAGGTGGTCGCTCTGATCGCCTATCTTCAGCGCCTCGGCACCGACATCAAGACCGCCCCACAACCAGCGAGCGATCAACGAGCTCCCAACGCGGCGGCCGGCGCGCCGAACGACACCCTCACTTCCGCACAAGGAGCCCAGTGACATGAAACTCAGCGAAATCATGAGCAACATGGGGCTCACTAGCTACGCGGAAATTGGCCTGTTGATCTTCTTTGCCGTCTTCATTGCCGTGGTGTTCCGCGTCTACAGCAAGAAGCACCAGAGCGAGTACGAAGCCGCGCGCCTCATGCCCCTGGACGACGAGTTGGTGCGCACCCCTCGCGACGCAGCAGGAGAAGAACGATGAGCACCGGCGATTCCAAACGATCAGCTCCCGGCGGTGTCACCGACGAGCTGCTGGAGCATGAGTACGATGGGATTCGTGAGTACGATAACCCCATGCCCAAATGGTGGGTGTGGATGTTCTGGGGCAGCTTCTGGTTCGCGTTGTTCTATTTCTTCCACTTCCACGTCGGCGCCAAGGGCACCTCGGTGGCCCAGGCCTATGTGGACGAGCTGAAGGAGGCGCGGGAAGCCGAAGCCAAGATGGCGATGGGAGACGCCGTGTCCGAAGAGGGCCTGGCGAAGCTGATGGAGAACAAGCCCATGATGGGTGACACCCAGGCGGTCTTCAAAGCTCGCTGCGAGCAGTGCCACGCGGATAAAGGGCAGGGCCTGATCGGTCCGAACCTGACCGACGATTCTTGGATCCACGGCAAGGGTACGCTGATGGACATCTACAAGACCGTGGACGAGGGCGTTCCCGCCAAGGGTATGCCCGCCTGGGGACGTCAGCTGACTCCCATCGAGCTGCGCAAGGTCGTTGCCTATGTGGGCAGCCTTCGAGGTACGAACGTCCCGGGCAAACCTCCCGAGGGTGAGAAGGTGGACATGGCCGCGTCGGTAGCACGCGGCGCCGCAACGGATGCACCTTCTGCGTCGCCCGTGGCTCCCACCGACAGCGCCGCACCCGCCGCACCGACGGATGCTGCGCCTTCTGCGGCACCGTCAGCGAACTAGACCCACTAGGAACGAGCAATGGCCGGAGACGCACCCGGGAGAGTCCTCCCCACCCTGAACGAAGACGGCACACGGCTGTGGGTCCGGCCGCGTCGTTCTCCAGGTCGATACTGGACGCTGAGGGCGGTCATCGGCTGGGCACTGATACTGCTGTTCGTGATCGTGCCCTTCATCGACATGGGGGGTCACCCGATCATCCTGCTGGACGTCCCCGCGCGTCAGTTTCACCTCTTCGGGCGCACCTTTCTAGCGACGGACGGCGTGCTCTTGATGTTGCTTCTGCTCGCGATCTTCGTGGGCGTGTTCTGGCTCACCGCGATGCTCGGTCGGGTGTGGTGCGGCTACGCATGCCCTCAGACGGTCTACATGGAGTTCCTGTTTCGACCGATCGAGCAATGGATCGAGGGTGGTCGTTCGGGTCAGCTCAAGCTCGACAAGCACGGAGGGGGTTTCCGTAGGGTATTAAAGTGGGTCGTGTTCGCGCTGCTCAGCGTGCTGGTCGCGAACGTGTTCCTCGCCTACTTCGTCGGCGTCCGGCGACTCGGCACGTGGGTGATGGAAGGGCCGATGGCGCACCCTACCGGATTCCTGGTGATGGCGGTGACTGCGGTGCTCGTCTTCGTCGATTTTGGGTACTTCCGGGAGCAGATGTGCACGGTCGCCTGTCCCTATGCTCGCTTTCAGTCCGTGCTCTTGGACAAGGACTCGCTCATCGTCGGCTACGACGAGAAGCGAGGCGAACCCCGAGGAAAGAAGGGCAAGACAACGGGAGACTGCGTGGACTGCGGCGCGTGCGTCGTCACCTGTCCCACTGGAATCGACATCCGCAACGGCCTCCAGCTCGAGTGCATCGCCTGCGCGCAGTGCGTCGACGCTTGCGACACCGTGATGGAGAAGCTGAAGCGCCCGAAGGGTCTGATCCGCTACGCGTCGAAGCGCACCCTGGGCGGCGAAGCCAAGCGGCTCGTGCGCCCCCGCGCGTTCGCCTACCCACTGGTGATGACGATCCTGGTAGGCATGCTCGTCTTCACCGGCAAGCAAACTACGGAAGCTGACGTTACGGTGCTGCGAGGTCTGTCCGCGCCCTTCGTGGTGGACGCGACCGGTGTGCGCAATCAGATCCGCATCAAGGTCCAGAACCGCGGAAGCGAGGAACACAGCTACACCATCGAGCTCCTGGATGCAGACGGCGCGAAGCTGATCGCGCCAGAGAACCCGCTGCAGGTGAAGAGTGGTGAGCGACGCGAGACCACGGTCTTCGTGCTTGCGCCACAAGGCCTGTTCACCGCTGGAAAGCGCAACGTCGAGTTCAAAATCAGCGACGGCGAGCGTTTCGAGCGCACGCTGCCCTACAAGTTGCTGGGGCCTGGAGGCGAACAGTGAACACACGAGATTCCAAGCAAATCAATCAGCCTGAATCGGAATCCTCAGGGAAACGGCGGCGCAACCTGTGGCCTTTGATGCCCGTCGCGCTCCTAGGACTCGTGATTGCCTCCCAGGTGGTGCTCGTCTCGAGCGCGCTCAAGGATGGCGGCGCGGCAGTCGAAGAGGACTACTACAAGAAGGCAGTGAACTGGGACGCGCACATGGAGCAAGAGCGCAAGAATCAGACGCTCGGCTGGCAGTTCAAGTTCGATGTCAAGCCGACGACCGGAGGGCAGGTCGATTTGCACGTGATGGTGCTCGACAAGCAAGGTGCGCTGATCTCCGACGCCGACGTCGACGTGGTCGCGTTCCCCAACGCCAAATCCGACCACCGCTTCAAGCAGCCGCTGGCGCGCGAGGGCGGCACCTACGTCGTGCGCATGCCGGTCGCGCGCAGCGGGCTCTGGGAGTTCCGGTTCGAGGTCGTGCGCGGCAACGACCGCTTCACTCGTGTGGAGCGCCGCGACGTCTTGAGTGCCGTCGGTTGCGCTGACTGCAAGGCGACCGGTCCCGCGCTTGGAATGGCGCTCGCTCACTAGACGGAGGTTTCAGTGGTCCACGTCCTACTATCGGTTGTCGCAGCAAGCGTCCTTGGTAGCCTCCACTGTGCAGGGATGTGTGGCGGGTTCGTCGCCTTCTACGCGGGGAGCGACACTTCCGAGCGGCAACGGAACGTGGCCCATATCGCCTATAACTTGGGACGTTTGCTGACGTACTCCATCGTTGGCGCCTTCGCTGGGCTGCTGGGTTCAGTGACGAACGTCGCGAGTACAGCGCTCGGTTTCGGTCGGATTGCTGCCGTCGTCGCCGGGGTGGTGATGCTGGGGTGGGGCGCGGTGTTGCTGTTCGGGGTCGCTGGCGTGAAACTCCCCAAGTCAAAGCTCCTGGGGCGGCTGCCGGCTGGATTGAGCCGGCGCCTCAGCCAGGTGGCGACCGCTGCCCGCAGCAAGCCGCCAACCGTGCGCGCGTTCGTGCTCGGGTTCTCCTCCACGTTGCTTCCGTGCGGTTGGCTGTATGCCTTCGCGGTCGCTGCGGCAGGCACGGCCTCTCCGGTGTGGGGGGCACTCGTCATGGTTGCGTTTTGGTCCGGAACGTTGCCGGTGATGTTGGGGCTGGGTGTTGGTGTCCAACGCCTGGGACATCGCTTGCGGCGACACATCCCGGCGCTGTCGGCGGCGCTGCTCGTGATCATCGGGACGGCCTCGGTGCTCGGGCGCTTGCGTTTGGACCAAGTGGTCCGCACCGCGACCATGCAGATGGATCAAAAGGCTCATCTGGGCGCTGCCGCTCCCGAGGGCGAGGCGCCGTGCTGCCACCATGACGACTGATGTGCGCCCCTTCGTCGGTGGTGCCAGCGGCACCACTTGCCCTGCGGAAGCGACTCTGTGTGCACACTGCGGCCTGGTAGTGCCCGCGGGGCTGATCGAGAGCGAACAGGAGCATCAGTTCTGCTGTCACGGCTGCCGTACGGTCTATGACGTGCTGCACCAGAACGGGCTCACCGCGTACTACGACTACCGCCGCGCTGACGGGACTGCGGTAGGGCCAGCGCTCGCGAGCGGCCGCTCCTACACGCATTTTGACGAGGCGAAGTTCCACGAACTCTACGTGCGCAATGAGCCCGATGGCACGCTGAGTGTGCGCTTCCTGCTCGAGGGCGTGCACTGTGCTGCGTGCGTCTGGCTCGTGGAGAAGCTGCCGCGCCTGGTGCCTGGAGTGCTCGAGTCACGCCTCGATCTCGGCAAGAACCTCGTCGCGCTGCGTTGGGATCCAGAGCAGGTAGGGCTATCTGCGGTGGCTGAGGCTATCGATCGCCTCGGCTACCCACCGCATCCGCCCCAGGCCGATCAACGCGCGGAGCTCGACAAGAAAGAGGACCGCAAGCTCCTGATCCGCATCGCCGTCGCCGGCGCCTGTGCGGGCAACGTGATGCTGATGGCAGCGGCGCTCTATGGTGGCCTGTTTCAGGGCATGGCTGCGGAGTACGAGGCATTGTTTCGCTGGGGCAGCTTCTTGCTCACCTTGCCCGCGGTGTTGTGGGCGGCTGCGCTGTTCTACAAGGGCGCCTTTTACGCCTTGCGCGCCCGCGCGCCGCACATGGACCTGCCGATCACCATCGGTATCTTCACGGGCTTCGGCTGGGGTGCTTACAACACCCTGCGCGGAACCGGAGAGATCTACTTCGACTCGGTCACCGCGCTGATCTTCTTGCTGTTGGTCGGTCGTTGGGTGCAGCGCCGGCATCAACGGCGTGCCACGCGCGCGGCGGAGCTCCTGTACGCGATGGCGCCTGCTTCCGCGCGGTTGGTCGAAGGTGTCACCGCCGAGGACGGCGGGCTCGTCTCGAGCGGCGCCACGTCAGAACACTACCGAGTGCGGGAAGTGCCCCTCGAGGCCCTCGAGCTCGGCGCGCTGGTGGAAGTGCGGGCCGGCGATCGGGTTCCGGTCGATGGGCTCGTGGTGGACGGCGCCTCCGAAGTCGACCGCGCGTGGTTGACCGGTGAGTCGCGCCCGGAGCTGGTCGAGGCGGGGGCGGTCGTGCATGCCGGTACTGTCAACGTTTCCTCGCGGTTGATTGTGCGTGCCGAGCGCACAGGGCACGCGACCCGCATGGGCCAGCTCATGGAGCGCGTGGAAGAGGCGCAGAGCCGCCGTGCGCCCATCGTGCTCTTGGCGGATCGGTGGTCAGGCTTCTTCGTGATAGCGGTGCTCGTGCTCGCGAGCCTCACACTGCTGAGCTGGTGGAGCCACGGGCCCACGCAAGCCATCGAGCACGCGGTGGCGCTGCTCATCGTCACCTGTCCCTGCGCGCTGGGCATGGCTACTCCCCTGGCAGTCGGTGCGGCCCTCGGCCGCGCGGCGCAGAGCGGCCTCTTGATCAAGGGAGGCGACGTGCTCGAGCGCCTGCAGAAGCCCGGCCGTGTCGTCTTCGATAAAACCGGAACACTGACGCTCGGCAAGCTGGTGCTGGAAGACGTGCGCGGCGATGAGCGCTACCTGCCGTGGGTGCTCGCCATGGAGCGCCAGTCCGCACATGTGATCGCGCGCGCGTTGGTCAGTGGCTTGGAGGAGCGCCTCTCCCCCGAACAACTAGCTGAAGCCAAGCGCCTTGCCGGCGTGCGCGCTCGGGAGCGCCTCGGCGCCGGCTTGTTCGCGGAGATCGACGGCCACGAGGTGCGGATTGGCAATGTCCAAGGTGTCGGTTGCCTCGCGGAATGGGCGAGTGAGGGCGCTGAGGAGCTCGCGCGTCATGGTCGCACGCCGGTACTGCTTACGGTGGACGGTCGAGTCGAGTTGCTGCTGGGTCTCGGCGATCCGCTACGCCCCGACGCGCAGGACACGCTCCTGCGCTTGGTGGATCTGGGCTACGATTTGGCTGTGCTGTCGGGCGATCACCCGGCGACGGTCGAGGCGCTGGTGCGCCAGACGGGTGTTGAGTTCGTCCTGGCGCTCGGCGGCGTGACGCCCGAACAAAAGCTCGAGTACGTCGAGCAGTGGGTGAAAGAGCGACCGGTGGTGATGGTGGGTGATGGCGTCAACGACGCCGCGGCGCTGTCCGCTGCGAGCGTGGGCGTGGCGGTTCACGGCGGCGCTGAGGCAAGTCTGCAGGCCGCAGATGTGTTCGCCACGCGGCCAGGACTCACGCCGGTCTGGCGGCTGATCGAAGGCTCGCGACGCAGCCTCGGTGTGGTGCGCCGGAACTTGGTTTTCTCGTTGGTCTACAACGCGGTTGGTGCAACTCTTGCTCTTGCAGGAGTGTTGAACCCGCTGATCGCGGCGCTCTTGATGCCGCTCAGCTCACTGACCGTCGTGACTAGCTCGTTCCGCAGTAGGAGCTTCAAGACATGAGCGTGCTGTATCTGCTGATTCCGCTGGCGATCCTGTTCGGTGCGCTGTTCGTCGTGGCGTTTATCTGGGCTACACGTAAGGGTCAGTTCGACGATCTGGACACGCCGCCGGTGCGCATTCTCTTCGACGACGACAAGTGAGGCGCAAGTCTCGCGCGGTTGTTTGATATCTCCCCTTTGCAGGTGAAGCGAAATGACTCGAAAGCTGCTGTGTCCGGTGGATTTTTCGGAGTGCTCCGAGCACGCCTTCCTTGCCGCGGTGGACCTCGCCACGCGCCTCGGGGTGACGGTACAGGTGTTTCACATCTACCAACCCAGTGAGGTGAGCGCCGATCCTGGCTTCTTCCTCTACGCGGGCAACCAGCGGCCCCTCAGTGAGATCGCGCGGGATCAGGCGACCCGCGGGCTGGATGAATTCGCCGAAGCGCATGCGGACGTCGCCGTAGGCGTGAACTACTCGGTGCTCGAAGGGCACCCGGTAGAGCGAATCCTCGAGGAAGCGAGGACTGGTGCCTACGAGATGATCGTGATGGGCACCCGGGGCCGTACGGGCCTCGCCCATTTGTTGATGGGCAGCGTGGCGGAGCGGGTGGTGCGTGGCTCACCCATCCCGGTATTCACCTTCAAAGAAGCCACCACCCAGGACGCTCCGTGAAGCGCGCTCGCGGCTATCGTTTGCCGCGGGAGCACGGTTTTTGGGTGATGTTGGCGCTGATCACCGCGTCGGCGCTGTTGCGCGTGCGCGCGGCGGGGTGGGCGCCACTGGTGGCGGTCTTGGTGCTGGTCGTCGCACCGCTCGTCGGCGGCTTGCTGAGCCGGCAGGTGCGTGGCCATGGCTCCTGGCAACTGGCGTCGACGGCGGCGCTCAGCGCGGTGGGCGTCCCCGTGCTGTGGGCTGGCGGGGACTCGATGCTCAACATGCTCGCGTTCAGCTTGGTGTGGCTGAGCTTGAACGTCGCGGGCGCGCTGGTGGTACGCGCGGCGCTGCAGCGCCGTCGGGCACGCGTGAAAGCCACACTGTTCGAATGCCTCGGTGTTGGGCTTCCAGCCGGGATGCTGCTTGGAGTCTTGAGTATTTCCGGGTGGAATGAGCGTGCAGCGTTGGTGGTGGCAAGCGCCGGCTTGCTGCTCTTGGTGCTTCAGCGCCTTGGGCCACAGAATCTGAAGCGTCTAGGGCTGTCGATGAGTGCGCTCTCGGGTGTCGTTGGGGTGCTACTTGCGATATGAGTTGAGTCATGAAGCAAGAGAACGCAGATCAGAGGCGCGCCCTGCAGGGCATGCTCGAGGCGCTGTGGCCTGGCGCGCGCTTGCTCAAAGTTTCGCGCTTCGGCGTGGACGAAGGTAGCGACGACGCTGAAACCACCAAGGGCCTGGGCTACGGCAAGCCGCTCTTGCTGGACGTGGGTTTGGTTGGGGGAGAGGAGCGTCGCTTGGTCTTTCACACCGCCGCCCCGAATGCCTTCGGGCACGATCGGCGCTCCGATCGCGCCCTGGAGATGCTCCTGGCGTATGACACGTTCGCGCTCGTGCCCCATCACGCCGGCGCGTGTGATGTCGGCGCCATTGCGAAGTCGGGCGATGCGTTGGTCTCCTTGAGAGACACCGGGGAGTTCTATCTACTCAGCGACTTCGTGCCTGGTCACGTGTACGCCGACGAGCTGCGTAGCATAGCGACGCGTGGAAGCCTCGAAGCGCGCGATCAAGAGCTGGTTGGGGCGTTGGTGGATACCCTTGTTGATATCCATGAGGAAAAGCTTGATAACCCCATCGCGTATCAGCGGGCGATCCGTGACCTGGTCGGAAGCGGTGAGGGCATCTTCGGCATCATCGATGGCTTCCCTGACGGCGGTGATGTGTCTAGTGAGCGGCTGCAGCGCATCGAGCAGAAGACTGCCGAGTGGCGCTGGCGCCTGAAGGGTCGCAGCGAGCGGCTACGGCGCACCCACGGCGACTTTCATCCGTTCAACATCATCATCGACGAAAGCGACCGTCCGCGCCTGCTCGACACCAGTCGGGGCTCTGTGGGTGATCCAGCAGACGACGTGAGCTGCCTCGCCATCAATTTCATCTTCTTCTCCCTCGGGCATCCAGGTGCTTGGAGCGCTGCGATGCAGGAACTCTGGCGCTATTTCTGGAAGCGCTACCTCGATCGTACGGGTGATCTCGAAGTACTCGATGTCGTCGCGCCGTTCCTGGCTTGGCGTGGACTGGTGCTGGCGAACCCAGCCTGGTATCCAGGCCTAGATCCCGCTCACCGCGATGCGTTGCTGAGTTTCGTCGAGCGCACCCTCGACGCACCGCGCTTCCAACCCTCCTTCGCTGACGCAGTCTTCGCGGAGCACCCGTGAGCGGCAACACAGATACCGGGGTGAGTGATGCGCGTGGCTGCGTGATTTGGATCACCGGGAGGCCGAGCGCTGGGAAGTCCACGTTTGCGCGCCGCGTGCGCGAGCTGTTGGGGGCGCACTGCGGGCCGACGTTGATCTTGGATGGAGACGCCGTCCGCGCGCGGCTCAAGCCCGCGCCAGGTTACGACGAACAATCCCGCAGTGACTTCTATCGGACCCTCGCGGGGCTCGCCGCGCTGCTCGCTGAGCAAGGCTTCCTGGTGCTGGTGCCTGCGACGGCTCACAAGGCCGAGTTTCGCGAACTCGCACGGCAGCTCGCGCCACGTTTCCTCGAGGTCTTCGTCGATGCGCCGCTCGCGGTGTGTGTAGCCCGAGACTCGAAGGGCCTCTACGCCATGAGTCGGCGGGGTGAGGTGGACGCGCTACCGGGCATCGGCAAGCATTTCGACGCGCCGGAGCACGCGGATGTGGTCGCGCTCGGGGGCAAGGACGGTGCCGCGCATCAGCGGCTGGTGCAGCTGGTGCTGCGGGCCTTGGCGGCGGTTGAGCTGGCACCTGGCTGACCTCACCCCCAAACACGAACGCCGAACCCGCAAACCCTGCGGTGTTTGCAGCCTCCGCGAGGTGAGTGCGCGATCTGCCACGCGTTCGTGGCCAGACCGTGCACAAATCTCGGCGGAAAATCGCGAAAGCTTCCCGAGTGGGACGACCTCGCGCAAAAGCGGCGGCTGTTGGACCGCTGCTTGCAGGTTGATCGCTGAAGGGAGGCAAACCATGTCGAAGACCGTGGGGGAGATCATGAACGGGGAGTTGTTCAGCTTACACCCCGAAGATCGCACCGCCGAAGCGCTGACCTACTTCACCGCGTTGGGGATTTCTGGCGCCCCGGTGGTGGATGAAGCTGGGCACCCGCTGGGGATTGTTTCCTACCCGGACTTGGTAGCGAAGAGCGCCAGCACTGTTGCGGACTGCATGTCCGTACCCGTGCTCAGCATCACACCGAAGATGAACATCAGCGATGCCGCGCGGCAAATGGCAGAGGCGCGGGTTCATCGCCTGGTCGTCTGCGACGAAGAGGAACACGTGATCGGAATGGTCAGCGCGTGGGACCTGATGCGTGCGCTGGTCGGGATGCCACCCGCTCACCCAGCAGCTTTTCCTCACCTCGATCGCGAGACGGGGCTGTCGTTCAACGACGCGCTGCCGCTCGACGAGAAGCACATCGACGCCGCTCCGAGCGCCGCTGGGGTGTTCACGCTCTCCGTCGGCGGCGTTGGTCAGGAAGAGACCGCGCTCTGGGCGGAGGCTGTGAACAACGTGCGCTCCCGCTTGTATGAGCTGATGAGCATCCCGCAGACCGATCGTCGACTCGCGCGCCTGCTGGACACTCACCACCAGGCGCTGCGCTTTCAGGCGGTCGGGGTCCCCGAGGCGGACGAGCGCCAGCGCGCGCTGGAAGCGCTCCAGGCGCGCATGGCAGGCTGGCGTAAGCCGCGCTAGCGAGCTAGTCGTCTAGCTGGGCCGCCAGGCGCACGAAGTCTGATTCCGTAAGGATACCCACCAGGCGATCACCGTCGAGCACCGGCAGGCAACCGAGCTTACGCTCGAGCATGAGTTCTGCCGCGCTGCTCAGGGGGGCATCGGGAGTGATGCTGACGATGTCCGTCTTCATCGCTTCCTTGACCAGGAACATGTCGAGCAGCTTGTCGACGCCGTGCTGGCCGAAGCCCGCGCACTTCAAGAGCGCGCTGTGAAATAGGTCGCGCTGAGAGAGCACCCCGACGAGCAACCCATCGTCATCCACCACGGGTAAGTGCCGGAAGCGGTGGTTGTTCATGAGCTGCTCGGCGTTCAAGAGTTGATCGTTCGGATCCACCGTCTCGGGATCCTTCGTCATCACGTCAGCGACGGTGCGGGAATCAGCCATGGTGTCACTCACAGCGCCGTCGCCGTTCCCGGACTGGGCCGCACCACCAGCACATCGCATTTGCTGAGCCGCACGACGCGCTCTGCTACGGAGCCGAGCAGCACGCGCATGATGCCGCTGTGGCCAAACGCGCTGACGACGACCATCGGCGCGCCTTGCTCTTCCGCGTAGTCTGCGACTCGACGCGCCGGCTCGCCGAACAACACCTTTGCCTCGACGCCTTCATGCCCGCGCTGCTTGAGCTCAGTCGCCAGTCGCTGCTTGGCGGCCTGCTCTCGAGTACCGTCATCGATCGTGCCCCACGCGACTCCGGGTTCCATCGCGGACAGGGGCCGCAGCACGTGCACGACGTGCACCGCGCTCGCGCTGTTCGCCAGCTTGAGTGCGCGCTCGAGCGCGACCCAAGAAGCGTCTGAGAAGTCGACCGGAACAACGATGGGGAACAGCTCACTACTCATGATGGCTAAGGCTGCTTGCATCAGCTGCGCCACGCAATGGCTGCTCTGCGAGCGCTGCTTTGCAGGGCTTTTCTCAGGCCTCCGCGCTGAGTGGTTGGCCACCTCGGCGCGCCGCAGCGCAACGCGTGCGGCTGGAGATCCCGTGCCGCGAGAATTTCGCATTTCCTCGGAGCGCGATCGCTGTCGCCCGGCTTTTCTAGCTTGAAACGGCTGGCACGGCGCTCGCTTAGGGAATTCGTATGACTGCCCACGCGAAGGCCCCCATCTCCGAGTTCATGACCGCTCAGCCGCATTCCATCGGACAGGAGCAGAGCCTGGCCGCGGCAGCGGACCAGATGCGCAAGCTCCACATCCGCCACCTGCCCGTGTTGCATGGAGGAAAGCTGGTGGGCTTGCTCAGTCAGCGGGACATTCACCTGGTACAGACGCTGCCAGACATCGACCCCGAGAAGGTGAAGGTCGAGGAGGCCATGACGGCGGAGCCGTTCCAGGTCGCGCCCAATGACTCCCTCGCTTCCGTTGCGCGCAGCATGGCGGACAACAAGTACGGCGCCGCCGTGGTGATGGAAGGCACGAAGCTCGTCGGCGTGTTCACCACCACCGACGCGTTGCGTATCCTTGCGGATCAGCTCGGTGGTACTGGTCTCGAGGACGGGCTGCGCGAGGCGGCGAAGCACCTGAGCTGACGCTCTCGCCGCCTCGAGATCGACACTGGAAGCTTTTGGTTGTCAGTGCCCCCTTCGCCAAGGATGATCCTTCGATGGTCCAGGGGGAGGGGTTCGTCGCCCAGTGCCAACACTGTGGTGCTGCGCAGCACATCGTCCTGGGGGCGGCTCAATCCGCTTGTCACCACTGTCGCGCGACGGATCCTCTAGCGCCAGCTGAGGCTCATCGCGTCGCCGAAGCGGCTGCGCTCGTCGGTCGTGTCGCGGTTCACGAGCATCGACGCCTGCTGTTCCAGAGGCTGGAAGCCGAGACGTTGGTCGTGCTCGGTGTGGTCTCTTCCGGGGCGAGCTGGTTGGTGCTCGGAGGTGCGGCGTTCGCCATCTCGGCTTCTTCGCTTCCCGATGAGGTTGGGGTCATCGATGCGTTGCTCGGTGGGGCTCCCGACTCTCCTGGTGCGACCTGGGCGATGTTTGCGTTGCTCCTGGGTGCTGCTCTCAGTGCGAGCATCGTGTGCTGGGCGTTCGTGCGCTTTCGTAGGAGCTGCACACCGCCTCGAGCCTTGCCGCCACTTTCGGGGGGCGCACCTCGCTGTCGACTATGTGGCGGAGGACTTGGCCCCGCGGGGTCAGTACGGGTGTGCCGTTACTGCGGTGCATCCAACCTGATCGATGGGAGCGCGCTGCGTGCCCAAGTGGGGACTCTGCTCGACCAGCTCGGGGAGCTCAGAGTGGCCGAGCACGCTGCAGTCGATCGGGCGGACAGCGCCGTGTTCAGCGCGGCCAAGCTCTCCGCGTTGGGCCCGATCTTCCTGCCGCTCGCTGCGGCGGTGGTGGGCGACCTGAGTGGCGCGTGGTTTCCTGCCCTGTTGTTGTTGGTGCCCCTCGCGGGTTTGCCTGCGGCGATCGCGCTCTGCGTGTTGCTGTTCACTCGCGGTCATCGGGTGCGCCGCTTCAGCGAGACGCGCCCGGGTGACTCCGTGCGCATCGCCGGGCAAGCATTTCGGGTGCACGCGGTGCTGTCGCTCTATCCGAGCGCCAACCTCGGAGAAGAGCTGAGGCTGGTGGCACCTGAGGGAGCATCGGCGCCAACGCTAGCGCTCGTGGTGCTGGAGTATCCGGAGGACTTCAGCCGGGCCTTCGCCGTGACGATGGGGGGAGACAAGCTGGCGGAGATCCAACCGCCTCACGCGCGGGCCTCAATCTGGAACGGCGGTTCCCCCCAGGTCAGCGTCGAGGGAACTGAAGAAGCCGTGCGGATATTTCCGGAGGGGTCGGTACCCGGTGCGAGCCCCTGGTGGACCCTGAGGCCTACGCAGGTCGATCCGCGTTCAGTATTCGTTCCGTGAGGAACCGCCGTGCGTCCTACGAAGCCTTCTCTGAGGCAGGCGGCGGCACCGTCATCACCGGCACCGGAGAGAGGCGCACCAGGCGCTCCGCGACACTGCCGAGCAGCATGTGCTTGAAGCCGGTGCGACCATGTGTACCCGTTACGAGCACGTCGTAGCCCTCCTTGCCAGCGAGCTCGATGACCACGGTTGCCACGTGACCAGAGCACACGCGGTGATGTACCTCGACGCCTTCCGGCACATCGATGGTGTCCAGGAAGGCTTTCATCTCGTCGAGGGCTGTCTCTTCGAGCACCTGGGTGAGTGTCTTCGGGTTCTCCGAGTCCTTGCCCAGCACGATCTCGTGCTCGCGAGCGTAGTAAGGGCGATCCCACGCGTGGACCAGATCGACCCGGGCGCCGAACTTGGCGGCCAGGAAGAGCGCGTACTCCACGGCGTTCTTCGAGCACGGGGAATAGTCCACTGCGACTAGCATCTTGCGAACGTTCATCAATCGTCTCCGTTCCTTGGTCTACCGCCTCCGGTGCCCTCTTGAACAGCCCAGATCGGTGCTTCCTGCCCCAGGTACTACCTCAGCTCGCGAACACGTAGTGGCGCGCCTTCGCGCCGCTCCACAGCTCTGCGCGAAAATCTGGGTGAGCGATGCCGATCAGCGCCTCGGTTCGCTCGCGAATCGTCTTGCCCCAGAGCTGGGCGACACCGAACTCCGTCGCCACGTAGTTCACGTCGCCGCGGCTGGTGACGATACCCGCGCCCTGTTCCAGCGTGGTTTGAATGCGGCTCACGCTGCCGCCTTTGGCCGTCGCGGGTAGGGCAATGATTGGCTTGCCGCCCCGGCTCCGGGCCGCGCCGCGAATGAAGTCCACTTGGCCCCCAATGCCGCTGAAGAAGCGGCCCGCGAGGGTGTCCGCTGCGACTTGGCCCGTGAGGTCGACGGCCAGGGCCGAGTTGATCGCGATCATGCTGTCGTTGGCGGCGATCACGAACGGGTCGTTGGTGTAGTCGCTGCCGCGCATCTCGACCTGTGGGTTGTCGTGTAGCCAGTCGTACAGCTTGCGCGAGCCCATCACGAAGGAGGTCACCATCTTGCCGGGCAAGCGTGTCTTGCGCCGACCGGTGACGACGCCGGCTTCTGCGAGGCGCATCATGCCATCGGAGAACATCTCGGTGTGTACGCCTAGATCGTGGTGGCTGTGCAGCGCCGCGCACACCGCGTCCGGGATGCTACCAATGCCGACCTGAATCGTGCTGCCATCGGGGATGAGTTTCGCGACGTTCCTCCCGATCTCCTGGCACACGTCGTTTTGCGGATTGGCCTCCAGCTCGAGCAGCGGCGCCTCGGTAGCGACGAGCGCGTGGATGCGACTCACGTGAATGAAGGAATCTCCCAGCGCGCGCGGCATATTCGGGTTCACTTCCGCGAGGATCAAGTCGGCCGCATCGACTCCGGCGTGCACGATGTCCACCGAGACTCCCAGGCTCACGTACCCATGGCGATCAGGCGGGCTCACCTGGATCAGTGCGACCTGGATCGGAACGTGTCCCTCGCGGATCAGCCGCGGGATCTCCGAGAGAAACACCGGCATGAAATCGGCGCGTCCCTCTTGCACCGCGGAGCGCACGTTGGCGCCAATGAAGAATGCCTTGTGCCGGAAGCGGCGTTCGAGTCCCGGGGCAACGTAAGGCGCCGGGCCCAGCGTCAGCAGGTGAACGATCTCATTGCCCGCCAGGTGGTCGCCGTGGGTCACCAGGCCATCGACGAGGCCAAGGGGCTCCGCGGCACCGGACGCGATCAAGATCCGCGCGCCGGGCGGGATGCGCTTGATAGCAGCTTCGACGCTCACGAGTTTGGAGGTGTAGTCGTGCATCACGGCCTCTCTCGGGAGGAACCCCGAGGGTTGGGGGTGAGGGTAAACCGGATCAATCCTTGAACAGCAGTCGGGCGACCGCCTTCTGCAGTTCGCCGCCGATCCAAAACAAAGCGCACACGCCGAGCCCCCAGCCGAGCGCCGTGCCCGACAGCGGAGTCGCGGAGAACACCTTGGTCAGCCCCGGGGTGTAGAGCGCCAGGGCCTGCAACACGAGACCGACGGCGATGGCGCTCAGGAGCTTTGGGTTCGTGAAGACACCCAGCTGAAACAGCGAGCGCGTCGGATGCCTGCAGTTGAGCGCGTGCAAGAGCGGCCCCACGGAGAGCACCAGGAAGGCGACGCTGCGCGCCTTGTGCGCATCCTCGCGGAGATACCAGTAGGCGGCCAGGCCGAGCAGCGCCATGAAGGCGCCGTAGCCCATGATCCAGCCGAAATCTTTCCAGCTGAGCAGCGGCGCCGACGGATCCCGCGGGCCCTGCAACATGGGTTCGCCGTGCGCCGGCTCGGCCCCCAGCGCCAACGCGGGCAGGCCGTTCGTCACCAAATTGATCCATAGGATTTGGGTGGGGGTGAGGAGCGGTGGCCAGCCAAGCAGCGCGGCCACGAGCACGGCCAACACTAGCCCGGCGTTGATGCTGAGCAAGAACAAGATGAAGCGCCGGATATTCGCGAAGATTGTGCGCCCCTCTTCGATCGCTGCGACGATGGTGGTGTAGTTGTCGTCAGCCAGTACGAGGTCGCCCGCTTCACGCGCCACGTCAGTTCCCGATTGCCCCATGGCAACGCCGATGTACGCCGCGCGCAGCGCAGGCGCGTCGTTTACACCGTCGCCAGTCATCGCCACGATGTGGCCGTTCTTCTGTAGCGCCTCGACGAAGCGCAGCTTGTGAGCTGCGGTGGCCCGGGCGATCACCGAAGTTTTTTCCGCACGGATGCTCAGGTCGGCGTCACTGAGTTCGCTGACTTCGGACCCCATCAGCACCTGGTGCGCCTCTCCCCCGATCCCAACCTCGCGAGCGATGGCTTGTGCGGTGGCTGGATGATCCCCGGTGATCATCACCGTGCGCACGCCGGCGCGGGCGGCCTTTTCGATTGCTGCGCGTACCTCGGGTCGCGGTGGATCGCTGAGGCCGACCAGGCCCAGCAGGCACAGCTGGCGCTCCAGATCTTGGTCCGACTGCGCGTTCTCGTCGCCCAGCGCGCGCTCCGCCAGCGCGAGCACCCGCAGCCCGGCGTGTCCCCATTCGATTTGGATCTGGTCAAGGCGCTCACGATCGGCGTCGTCGAGCGCGACCTTGGCGCCGTCGCGCCAGAGCTTGGTGGTGCGCTCCAGCACCTCCTCCGCCGCGCCATGGACGAAGAGCTGCGGCCCGTCGAGCTCCACCACCGCGCTCGCTAGCTTGCGTTCGGCGTCGAAGGGTAGCTCTCGCTGACTCGGCGGTGCGGGCTCGTCCACGTGCCTGAGGTGGAAGTTGAGCAGCGCGGCGTCGGTCGGATCGCCAACCACGCGGCCGTTGTGTATCCGCGCGGCAGGCATGTAGCGGGCCGCTAGAATCAGGCGTGCCAAGCTCTCCGCCACCGCGGGCGGCAAGGCAGCCGTCTCGGCGTCGCCGTCCAGGCTGTGCTCGTGCTCCAGGTTACTGACGCGGCGAACCGTCATGCGATTCTGCGTCAGCGTGCCGGTCTTGTCGGTGCAGATGACATCTGCGCTGCCCAGGGTCTCGACAGCCGGCAGCTTGCGCACCAGCGCCTCGCGTCGCGCCATGCGCTGCACGCCGAGGGCGAGCACGATCGTCGTCACCGCCGGCAGGCCTTCGGGGATGGCAGCCACGGCGAGGCTCACCGCGGTGAGCATCAGCACGCGCAGGCTGGCCTGTCCTTGCAGGAAGGTGACGACGAACACCAGCACGCCGAGGGCCAGACAGACCATCACGATCTGCACACCGAAGCGCTGGAGATGCTTCTGCAGCGGCGTGTCCGGGGACTCGACACTCTCCAGCAGCCGCGCGATCTCACCCCGCGACGACGCCATACCCGTCGCCGTGATCACGGCGTGGCCCTTGCCGCGCGTGACGAAGGTGCCGAGGTAGAGGCAGTTGGTGCGGTCGGCGAGATCAGTCGCTTCCGGGAGGATGTGGTCGGCTACTTTCTCGACGGGCAACGACTCACCAGTCAGCGCCGACTCGTTGGTCGCCAGACTGTAGGCTTCGAGCAGGCGCGCGTCGGCGGGGACCCGAGATCCTTCCTCGAGAGACACGATGTCGCCGGGGACCAGCTCATGCGCGGGGATGTTCTGTTCCTTGCCGTCGCGACGCACCCTGGCGCTCGGCGCCGCGCGCCCTGCCAGCGCGTCCAGTGCTTTTTCCGCGCGGCTTTCTTGAATCAGGCCGATCAGCGCGTTGAGGACCACGATCACCGTGATCGCGATGGCGTCGCCGAACTGCTCGAGGGGTGTCAGCCCTGCCTCCAGCTGGCCCAGCACCACCGCGATGATGGCCGCGCCGATCAGGGCCAGCACGGTGACGTCCTTGAACTGCGCGGCCAGGCGCCGAGCCAGGCTCTTCTTCTTGCTGGCAGTCAGTCGGTTCGGGCCGAAGCGCGCGCGGCGTTCAGCGACTTCTGGTTCGCTGAGCCCTTGCTCTCGGCTCTTCATGGCCGCGAGCAAATCCGTGGGGCTGAGGCTCCACGGTGCGTGGACCTCCGAGTCAGCTGGGTTGGCGAGCTTTGTTTCGGGCATCGAGCAGCAGCTTGCGCAGGGCGGTCATGCGACGCGCGGTGTCCTCGCTCGCAGCGTAGCGCAGGCGCAGCTCACCAGCCTCCAGAGCCGGCAGCAAGTGCGGGGTGATGTGCTCTGACTTGTTCAGCAGATGTGCCACACGACCCCGAATACCTGTGGCGGCTTCGGCCCAGACGACGCGTTCGGGGCGGCCCTTTCCGCCGTGAACCAGCGCCAGGAGGCCTGGCCCCTGGGGCAGCTTTTCCGGCAGGCTCGGGGTCAGCTGCAGATCGTCGCTCCACACCAAGCCCGTGACGTCGTCCACCGGAGGTTGCTCATGGGGATGCGGCGCTGGCACTCCGAGCAACCCGCGCAACAAGTCCAGGCTGGTGACGATGCCAATCAGCTTGCCGTTGGCGTCCACCACGATGGCGCGGTGGAGGTCGAGATCCGAGAGCAGTAGCGCCGCGGACTCCAGCGTCGCTCCACTCGGAACCGCCATCACCGGGCGGCTCATGCGCGCTTCGACTCGCGTGGAGCCTGGCGGTGCGAGATCGCGCAGTGAGATCATGCCCACCGGCACACCCTCGGCGTCCAACACCGGAGCGCCGGAGATGTGATGCTTCTGCAGCAAGGCAGCGGTGTCGTCGAGCGTTGCGTTCGGCTTCACGCTGAACACTTCGCGATTCATCACTTCATCCACGGTGACAGCCATGCCGGGATCCTTTCACAAACTGGGCTATCGGTGCGGGATTTCGCGCTCGAGTGGAACGAACGTAGCGGACGTGCTGGGCGCAGCAACGAACACTCGAAAGCTTTGCGGCAGCACAGACGGCCGCGCAGACGTTGCGAGCTTTACTCCGGCTCGCCGTCGCTTGCCGCGTTGAGCGCTGACTCCGCTTCAGCTTCTGCGCTGGCGAGGGTTTCGCCTGCGGGCGTGGGAGGCGTCTCGCTCGGAGCCATGTCCGCGACGGTGTCGTGAAAATGCGTGTAGTCGACCAGCAGGCGGCCATCGTCCAGGCGACTGATCACATCCACGAAGTGCTCACCAAAGCGAAAGTCTTCGGGGGCGTAGACGTGGCGCGCGTGGGTGCTCTGGGCGTAGGTGCTGTCGTGACCCATCATGCTCGCGATCACGCTCACGTCTTGCTCGAGCAATTGCTGATGGGTGAGGCCGTGAAGCGGGCTCTCCTCGTCGATCACGTGGAACACGGACCAGCTCAAGATGAACATCGGACTCGTGTTGCGCTCGAGCTTCAGATCGTAGAGGCGGCGCAGCCTGTGGCCCTCGGGGCTGACTTCGTCCTTTGCGACGGAGACGCGAATCGAAGCCTCTGCGATGTCGTTGCCGCGCGCATTTCCCAGGCGGAAATGTAAGTTGGGTCGGCCGTGGCGCGTCGTCACGACCAATACTTTGCTGAACAAGACGCTCGAGACGGGGCGCGAGACCTTGGCGAACAGGAGACCAGTCGCGAGGGCCACACCCATCAAGCCGATGAAGGCCTCGATCGTCACCAGCGCGTGGCCATACGGCGTTGCCGGAGCCATGCCGCCGTACCCAATCGTCGACATCGTCTGCACGCTGAACGCAAAGGCCTCGAGGAAGCTACCCGTCTGCAGGTTGCTGACCGATGCCGGCTCGAGCAAGAACAGGCCCGCGAAGACCACGTTGATGAAGAAGTAAGCCACGACGACGACGATGAAGAAGCGCGTCCAGCTGCCCTCCATCAGGTAAAAATACAGGTCCTTGCGCAGCGCGTTCGGCGTGCCGCGGCGGACCGCGTCGCCCGCGGTTCGCCGCCGCAGCGTGAAACTGCCGCTCGGCTTGTCCGGCTCGGAAGCGGCAACTTGCGTTTCTCCGCGGAACAGCGCCGGGTGCTCATGGTGCGCTGCTTCTGGGTCCGCTTCGGGCGCCATGGCCAGGTCGATCAGCACCTGCAAGAACATCGCGGCGGTCACGAGTCCGACGAAGCCCCAGGCTGGCATTACCGCACCCATGGGCGCGAGCAACAGCACGAAGAACGACGCTCCAAAGCGTGTGTTGACGCGGGTGCGATCGCTCAGCTCCGCCTGGCGGCGCTCCGTGATGCTGTCGATCACCGCAACCCAGAACAGCGCAAACGCCAGCGTACCGCACACGAACCAGCGGTACTTCGTCGGGGCGACCAGGTTCGGCTCGAAGAACACCGCCTTCTTGGCGGCGACGCCCACCGCGGTGATCGCCATCGTCAGTGGCAGATGGGAGTAGATCCAGAAGAACGGTGTGAGACGCCCTGCCTTGATGCGTGAGCCGGCGACGTCGTCGAAGTAGATCCACCACAGGCTGCAGCAGATGAACAGCACGCAGCCACACATCAAGAACGTGGTGCGGTGCAGGCCGTCGGAGCTAACGGCGCTCAGCACCTTCACGAACGACTCACCGAGCACGATGATCGTGAGCAGCCCATAGCGTTCTGTCGCGTGCGCGGTGTCAGGTGGGTGCTGCGCCGTGAGCGTGCGCGACACATGACTCAGCACCGTATTCAGGTCGAGCAGCATCGCCACGCCCCACACCGGAAGGACCCACGGCCAGGGGATGAACGCGGCGCTCAACCAGAGCAGCGCTCCGACGCTGAATCCGATCACGTAGCGCCGCGCCAACGCCCGCGCTACGGGGACGTGCTTGTAGACTCGATAGTAGAGGGCGACCACCACGAAGCGCGCTAGGGCGTAGAAGCACGAGAACGCAAAAAATTCTCCGCGGAAAAGTCCCGAGACGCTCACCGCGACGCCGCCGATGGCGAACATCTGCAAGAAGACCAGCGCGCGGTGCACGAAGTCGTCGACCACGAAGCGATTCGAGTAGAACGTGAACCCGGTCCAGGTGAACCACACCGGCACGAACAGCCCCGCAAACGCCGCGATCCCGGTCCAGCCGACGTGCTCACTCAGCAGGTTCCCCAGCTGGATGATCAAGGCGACGTAGATCAGGTCGTAGAACAGCTCGAGCCAACCCACGCGGCGCTCCCGCCCGGGAGCCGGGCTATGGAGATGGGGTGGGTGGAACCAGCGGTTCTGCATCGCTTACGTGTACTCAGCGCGGGATCCGTTGGGAAGTCGCTGATTGGTCAGTCACCGCCTCGAGATGGCGAGCAAGCGCAGCTCGTGGGTGCCGCCCGCAGTCCAGCCTTCGAAGCGCTGGAGGACGCGCAACCCTGAAAGCCAGGCGTCGAGCTCCAACGGATCGACCAGAAATCGCGCGCTCGGCCGAGCATGACGCTCCAGATTCTTCAGCGTCGGCTGGGCAAACAGAAACAATCCGTGCGGCTTCAATACCTCGGCGATCCAGGGGAACAGCTCCGGCTGAAAGTAGTTCGTGCACGTGATCAGGTCCCAGTCGCCCCCCAGGCTTTCGCGCTCGCTGGGCCGCGTCAGGTCGACTTGCTGAGACCGCACGCTCACGCCGTCCGCGGCCGCCCGCTCGAGCGCCAGCGCGAGGCCGACGTCGGACACATCTGCCAGGGTCACGTCGAGCCCGCGCTTCGCGAGCCAACGGGCCAGCGCCCCCGCGCCGCCCGCTAGCTCCAAGGCGCGTCCGCGTTTGGGCAGCGCATCGACGCACTCCAGCGCCCAGCCGTGGGGCGCATCCCCCGCGTGGCTGCCCTCGCGATACCGTTGGTTCCAGCGCTCCTGGTCGTCCATCACCTCGGGATATATCAACTCGCGGTTGGCGCTGTTAGCTCAGCCGTCACCCAAGTGTTCCTTTACGCTTAGGCGTATGGGGCGCTGGGATACGCAGGCAGTGGGTTCGGGGGTGAGGCGCGTTTCGAGGTCGCTGCTCGGATGCTTCCTCGGCGCCGTCTTGCTCGCGAGCTGTGGAGAGGATGCTGAGGTCGTGGACAAGCCTGACAACACCGGACTGGATCCTGCCATCGAGTCCCAGGTCGATGACTGGCTCGGCCAGATGACGCTCGAAGAGAAGGTCGCGCAGATGCACGGCACGGAGCTCCTGCCGGCCGACAGGATCTACCCCACGGCAGACAACGAGCGCTTGGGGATCCCTGGTTTCCGCATGGTAGATGGCCCGCGTGGCGTTGCCGTGGGGCAAACTACCACGTTCCCGGTGGGCATGGCGCGGGGAGCGACCTGGGACATCGAGCTCGAGTATCGCGTCGGCGAGGCGATGGGCGCCGAGACCGCCGCCCGCGGCGCCAATGTGTTGCTGGCTCCGACCATCAACATCCTGCGTCATCCGGCCTGGGGCCGCGCCCAGGAGACCTACGGCGAAGACGTGCACCACCTGAGCCGCATGGGTGTTGCCTTCATCCAGGGCGTGCAACAGCACGTGCTCGCCAGCGCCAAGCACTTCGCCGCCAACAGCATCGAGGAGTCGCGCTTCCAGGTCTCCGCGAACATGGATGAGCGCACACTGAGAGAGATCTACCTCCCGCACTTCGAAGCCGCCGTGAAGGAAGCGAACGTGGGCAGCGTGATGAGCGCTTACAACAAGCTCAACGGAGAATACTGCGCGGAAAATCGTCATCTGCTGACGGAGATCCTGCGCGAGGACTGGGGCTACAAGTACTTCGTGGAGAGCGACTGGGTGTTCGGCACCCACGAGACACCGCCGTCATTGCAAGCCGGCCTCGACGTCGAGATGCCGAAGGACAAGATCTACGGCCAGCGCTTGGTCGATGGCGTCAACGACGGCAGCCTCGACGTCAAGCTCGTGGACGAAGCAGTGCGCCGCATCTTGCGTACCAAGCTGACGTTCAAGCTCGATCAACCGGAGCAAGTGCCGGAGAGCGTCGTCGCGAGCCCGGAGCACCGCGCGCTCGCGCTGCAGGTCGCCCGGGAGAGCCTGGTGCTGCTCGAGAACAAGCACGCCGCGCTGCCGCTCACCAACACGACACCCAGCGAGGTCGCGGTGATCGGCGGCCTGAGCGACACCATCAACCTCGGCGACGCTGGCAGTAGCAACAACGATCCGCTGGACGTCGTAACGCCTCTCGCCGGCATTTCCGCGCGGCTCAAGGGCGCGCCGCTGCACATCGACCACGACGTACTCACCACAGCAGACGAAACCGCGCTCGCTAGCCAGAAAGTAGCCATTGTCGTCGTCGGCCTGACCAAGGAAGACGAAGGCGAGTCGATCCCAGGGCGCCCCGGCGGCGATCGAGAGACGCTTGGGCTGTCGGCAGAGCACCAGGCGCTGATCACTCGGGTCAGTGAGCTGGTAGAGACCACCATCGTGGTGCTGGAAGGTGGCTCGGCGATCACGGTCGCGCCTTGGGTAGACCAAGTCGATGGGCTCGTGATGGCGTGGTACGGCGGCATGAACGGCGGCACCGCGCTGGCGGAGATGCTGTGGGGCGACTTCAGCCCAAGCGGCAAGTTGCCCCTGAGCGTCCCAGTCAACGAGCAAGACTTGGTGCCCTTCGACAACCAGGCGGACAGCGTCGACTACGGCTATTTCCACGGCTACCGCCAGCTCGACGACGATGGGCTCGAAGTTCAGTATCCGTTTGGATACGGCCTGAGCTATTCGAGCTTCGAAGTCAGCGACCTGCAGGTGTCCACGAACAAGGGCGCGGTGGCGCTCACGCTGACGCTGAAGAACACCGGCGGCGTCGACGCCGCCGAGGTGGTGCAGGCCTACGTTGGCTATCCCGGCTCAGCCGTGGAACGCGCCCAGCGGGAGCTGAAGGCCTTTCAGCGCGTGGAAGTCTCTGCTGGGCAGTCAGTGCAGGTCGAGCTCCAGTTCCCGAAAGGCAGCCTGCGCTACTGGGACACTGCGAGCGCAGGCTGGGTGCTCGAAGACCTGGAGTACGAGGTCGGCGTGGGATTCAGCTCGCGAGATCTGAAGCTCAACGGCAGTTTCAGGGTGAAGTGAGGCCCGACCGCGGTGAGCGCGCATTAGGCAAGCCGCCCGGAGACAGCGCTGGACGCGTTTCCGCTCTTGACCGTTTCCCAGGGGCTCGGCTGCGCATCGTTCGAACGTGTACTTCCCTGGCTGACAAGGCTACTTTGGCCAAATGGCGGACCAGGGTGAGTCGGACGTCGCGGAGACGACGCCTCCTGGCGGTCGCCGGGCGTTGGTACTCGCGGTTGGCGTCGCGTTGGCGGTGGGTGCCCTTTTCGTGTGGGATCGCTCGGACAAGCAGCAGTCCCACGTACGGGCGGCGGAAGTGGAGATCTGGCGCTTCCGCAAGTGCCTCTACGGTCCTCCGCTGGAGGCGGACGAGCTCGCATCCCAGCGCTTGGTGGCGATGGACCTGTGCGGCGCGCGAGCGGATCGAGGTGAAGGAACTCGCTGCGAGCGGCACCTGCACGCGTTCCTCAAGGAGCTCGACCAGCTCGAAGTCGGAAATGACGACCCTCGCTTCGGAGAGGCGAGAAAAATGGCGCGTGTCGCCGTCGAAGTGGACATCGAAAAGCGATGGCTAGCCGGCGAACCACCCCTGATCGATCAACTGGAGGCAGCGTTCGGCAAGTCGGGTATACCGATTGACAGCTCTGCGCAGCAGAGATCGGAAGAGCA
>JBFXBK010000004.1:0-70206 GCA_050183255.1 Polyangiaceae bacterium
TAGCGTCTTCTTCACCTGAAAAGGGACCCCCGGTGTGGTTGTTTGGTGTGGCAACCCCAACAACACCGGGCTTTTCAGACAAATTCCCGCTCGACGAAGATTCGAGCGCTAGATCGGGGACTAGTCACGCCGAGGATCACAAACGGCGAAAGGCTCCCGAATCGGGAGCCTTTCGGTCGTTTGTAGAGAACGAAGCGCTAGCCCTCTTGGGTGAGCCGGCGGATCTCTTCTTTGATCATCGTCTCGGCGAGCACTGGGACGACTTCCCACACGACCTGCTCCACCACTTCGCGGCTCAGCGCCAGCACCGCCTCGACCTGGGACGGATTCAGCCCCAAGCCCTGGAGCTTGCCAGCGAGCTCACTCCCGTTGCCGGTGTGAGCCGCGACCGCCGGCGCAGCCGGTGCTGCTACCGGAGCCGCAGCTACCGGAGCAACCGGGGGCGCCGCAGGCGACGGGCTGACCGCAGGCCTCTGAGCGACCGGCGCCGGGCGCGGGGTCACGGCGGGCGTGCCGGGATAGGTCTGAGTCCGCGGCGGTTGTGGCGCGGAAACGGGGGCCGCGACCGCCGGGCTCGGTGCGGCGGCCGGCGTTGGGGCCGGCGTGCCGTAGGCCAGAGTCTGCGACCGAGGCTTTGCTGCAACCGGCGCCGGCGCTGCGACAGGTGCAGCGTGTGCGGCGGGTGCCGGCGCCGTGACTGCGGCCTGCACGCTCGGCTGAGCCGGCGCGGCGCGCAGCATGTTGTTCACCTTGTCCAGCATCTGCTGAGTGTCGAAGGGCTTGTCCATGTGCTCGTCGGCTCCGGCGGCAGTGCCGCGCGACGAGTCATAAGGGTGCTGCTTGCTTGAGAGAATCAGCACGCGGGTACCCGGTGCCTCGCTCTTGATGCGTTGGCACAGGTCGTAGCCGCTCTGGCCTCCCAGATCGTGATCCACCAACACCACCGTGGGCTTTTCGGATCGCAGCTTCGCAAGAGCGTCATCTGCATTATCCGCCAAGACGGTCTGGTAGTCCTCGCCAGCGAAGGTGATCTCGAGCACCTTGCGCATGGTCTTGCTGTCGTCGATGGCGAGCAGCGTGGTCACAGCACCTCCGAATGGGTTTCGGCCTCGCGATGCACCCCACGAATGCGGGCAAATGAACCTCGAGCCGGAGAGAGATGATCGTGGTGCCCAGGAAATGTGTCAAGGAAATCGCCTAGTTCCTCTCAGAGCGTGCGCCATTGTCTGGACTCGGGCCCCGGCTACACAGCTTCCACGCCCCTGTGCGCGTGAAATCGCGGCGTGGGGCCGTGACAAAGCGGCCTGGTTTTGACCCTGCTCGAGCGGGAAGCTCGCCCTGGCGCGCGCACCCAGTGTGGAGGCTCGCGAACCCAACCTGGGCCATCGTTCGCCTCGGCCTGAGGTCACGCGCGCGTCACTTGCATAAGTGGCGCCCGCCTAGTCGACGATGAACCACTTCACGCCCGCGGTGACTTCCAGGTGGAAATGGTTGAAGTGATGCTTGTCGAAGTGAGGCGTCAACATCACGTTGAACAGTCGCTGAGCGGCCGCTTCGCAGAAGATCTCTCGAAGCTCCCGCGCCTTCGGCGTATCGGGCTTGGGTGGCGTCGCATGTTTGCCACACGCCTTTCCGCCGATCTTTCCGCCAAAGTCTTCGAGCACGGAGAGCTCATTCTCCGCTGAGCCCTTCTTTGTCGGCTTCTTCTGTTTCCGTGGGGATTTTTTCTTGGGTGAGGAGCGCTTGGCCTGCTGCTTCCCCTGATCGGAGTCGCCCTCGGGGGCCTTCGCTTCGCTCTTGGGAGGGCGCTTCTTGAACAGGCGAACATCTGCCGCCAGGCCTCCAGGGTGACGTTTGGCGATCTTGTCTTTGGGCCAGTCTTTCGCCGGCGGCCGCCAGAACGAGAAGACGCGCACTTCCTCGACGCCGTGCTGGTCCAGGATCACGCTGAGGTCGTCGATGGCCAGGAGCAATCGACAGTCGATCACCTCGTAGGGCGTTGTCCGGCGCTGCTCCCCGCGGCGATCACCGGCGGCAGTGAAGTCGGTGCGCCAGGTCACGCCGTGCAGCGGTCCCAGGAGGCGCACCGGGATGAGCACGCCGGGTGCTGCCTTCTCGATCGAGAAATTGACCTTCCGTTGCTCCAGTGCCTCGATGCAGCGTTGGTGGTCGAGCGCCGCGTATTGGACGGCTTTGGCCTGGTCTGGGTCGGCCGGGAACTCAGCCTTGCTTTCCGCGTGGCTTCGCTCGGGGCTGAACACCAAGAACGCGAACAGGGTGAGGAGCAGCTTTCGACCGCCCGGCCTTGCAAGCGCTGCCGTTGGAGCGAGGAGCGACTTGAATGGCTTGCGACTCGCCTCACGCAGCAAGCGCAGCGGAGCCCCGAAAGGTGCTGAGCGCGGCATTGGCGCGCTACCGGGCGCGATCCCTGCGGGCCGGGGCATCCGCGTTGCGCTCTTCGATGAACGCTGCATGACCGCAGATTGACCCGATTTGGGTCTCAGGCCAAACTCTAGCTAGTGAACAAGCGAGCCCGTTCGGTGCTTTACGCGGTCGTGAGCGAGTTCATCGCTACTGGTCAGCCTGTCAGTAGTCGCACTCTGTCACGCAAATACGGCTTCGACTTCTCTGCTGCCACGATTCGCAACGTGATGGCCGACCTGGAAGACGGCGGCTACTTGGCTCAGCCCCACACCAGCGCGGGACGCATCCCTACGGAATCGGCTTTCAGGCTGTTCATTGATGCCTTGATGCGCGTGCGCCAGCTCACTCGGGAAGAGGCCGGACGAATTCACGACCTGTTCGGTGAACGCAAGGGGCCCGACTGGCTGCGTGAAGCTGGCCGAGTGCTCAGCGAGCTCGCGGGCACTGCAGCGGTGCTTGTGCGCTCTCGTGCAGAGACTCGGACCTTGCTGAAGATGCAGTTCATCCCCACTCGACCGGGGGAGCTCCTGAGCGTGATCGTGTTCAGCGACGGAACGGTGGAGAATCGTTTCATCGAGCTCGAAGCGACGCTCGGCAACGATGAGCTGTCGCGTTTGCACAACCTCCTCGACGACGTCGTCTCCGGTCGCACCTTGAGCCAGCTGCGGGACGACTTGGCCGCCGAGCTGACGCAGGGCCGAGACGAGCTCCGCCAGCTGCAGAGCTTGGGCGTCTCTTTAATCCGTGCGGCACTGGCCGGCGCCGACCGACGCCTGGACATCGTGATCGAGGGGCGCAGCAAGCTCCTCGATCGTGCCGAAGGAGAAGACACTGGGCGTCTGAGGGAGCTGCTCGCGGCGCTCGAGTCCCGAGAGCACCTGATTGAACTCCTGGATCGCATCATGCACAGCCAGCGCGTCCAGGTGTTCCTGGGTGAAGAAACGCGGGACACCGTAGGCTACCCGCTCAGCATCGTGGCCGCGCCGTGGGGCCCAGGCGACAATCCGGGAGGCGCGATCGGTGTGATCGGCCCGACGCGCATGGACTACCCGTTCGTGGTGCCTTTGGTCGGTGCTACCGCGGAGGCGATGAGCGATGCGTTGCTGCGCAAGCGCGGAGCGGCCGCCGACGAAGCTGCGGAGGGCGACCCCGAAACACCATCTTCAGTGGGAGGTAGCGCGCCGGACCACGATCCGGGTTGAAGCACTTTCATGCCCGGCGCGAGTCGAATCGGGTAGGCTCTGGCTCTCTCGACCGCGTTCGAGAAGAGAGGCAGAAACCATGGCAGCCCCGCCCCCGCTTCCGACCAGCAATCAGCCCAACGTAATCGATCGGGCCCTCGGTTTGGCCTGCGCAGACAAGCTAGAGGAGGCGCTACGTTGGGTGGTGGCGGAGCTGAACCGGGACGCGACCGGGAGCATCGCTGCGTTGCTCACGAGCCGCTGGCTGGGCGAGCTGGGTCGAGAGGAGGCTGCTCGGGCCGGCTTGGAGACTTGCGTGACGCGGGCCATTGCCGCGGGGCAATTGCCTGTTGCGGTTGCTGCCTGCGCGGAGCTACGGCGCTTCGGTGGCGACGCGCTCAGCTGCTACAAGCAAATCGCAAAGGCCTACGCCGAGGGTTCCGAGAGCCTCGGCGAGCGCGCGATGGAGCCACCGGCCCTGGGCGGTGCGCAAGAGGTCGAGCAGCCGCTCCCGGAATCTTTTCGCGGGGATACTCTGCTAGACGAGGCGTGTGATGCCTTGGCTGCCGCGAAGCAATCGCTGCCGAGTGAGCCTCCGCGCGATCTGCCGCAGCAGCCACTATTTTCTTCGCTTGGAGAAGGTGCCCTAGCTGCCTTCGTGGAGATCTTCGAGCTGACGCTGGTGGACGCGGAAGAGCGCGTGATCACCGAAGGAGAGCTCGGCACCTCGGCGTATGTCGTGGTGCGAGGCGAGCTCGAAGTGAGCAAGCAGGCCGAGGCCGGGGAAGTGCGCCTTGCGCGACTCGGAGGCGGCGCGCTTGTCGGTGAGATGGCCCTGATTTCTCGTGCTCCGAGGGCGGCCAGCGTCAGCGCGCTGCGTCCGAGCCTGCTATTGACGGCGACCAAGGAGAGCCTGGATGCGCTGGCTGAGCGTGAGCCAGCGGTCGGCGATGAGTTCGCGTCGCGCTTCCGCCGTCGCATGGTCGAGAACCTGGTGCGCACCAGCTCGATCTTGCGCGCCGTTCGCGCAAAGGAGCGCCACACCCTGGTCGAGCGCTTCGTTACACGCGCCTTCGAAGCGGGTGAGCGCATCATCGAGCAGGGGCAATCGAGCGACGGCTTGCACCTGATCGCCTCAGGCTCCGTGCAAGTCGCGCATCGTGAAGAAGATGGTGAGGCGTTGCCCATCGCCGAACTCGGCGTTGGCGAAGTCGTTGGTGAAGTGGCCCTGGTCTTGCGGCGACCGTCCAACGCGGACGTTGTGGCGCGCATCCCAACGGTCACGCTGCACCTGCCACACGTCGGCTTTCACTCGCTGATCAAGCAGCACCCGGCGCTGCTGGCGGAACTGTACGATCTAGCCGTGCAGCGGGACGAACAGACGTCTTCCATCGTGGCTCAGGAGGCCACGGAGGTGGACGACTTCGTGCTGATCTGACGCACGGCTGCGCTGGTTCCCGCGAGCTGGCCGCTGCTGCCTGCGTCCCGCTGTGCCGGGGCGAGACACGAGACTTTGCGCTGGGACCACGACGGGAGCCCGGCACCGAGCGCTGCCCCTCACCCCCCGATCCGTTGAATATTCTCGAGGCGTGGCGGAAGCGCCTAAAAAACCTGCGGAAAGTCCGAGCCTCGGACTGGCTTTGGTAGCGCTTTTTCTGCGCTCGCCGGAAGCGTCACGCCCCGCGTTGGCCGACGCTTGACCCACCTCGAGCTGCCCGCTAAGTCCCGCGCATGCTCGTTCAACGCCAAGCCCGTCGCGGGCTGTTTTCTCTCTTGGTCGCCTTCGCGCTGGTCGCGTTCTCTGGTTCTGCCTTCGCGATGAAGATCGCCGTGGTCGACACCCAGCGCGCAATCATGGAGACCGAAGACGGCCTGCGCGCTCAGGCGACGCTCAAGAAGCTGTTCGACAAGCGCCAGCAGGAGCTCGACAAGAAGCAGCGCGATCTGCAAGCCGAGAAGGAGCAGATCGAGAAGCAGCGCACCGTGCTGAGCAAGGCCGCCTATCAAAAGCGCGCCGAAAAGTGGCAGAACGACATGATGAAGCTGCAGCAGGTCTTCGTTGAGTACAACAAGGAGCTGCAGAAGAAGGAAGGCCAGCTGATGCGGCCGATTTCCCGCAAGGCAATGTCGCTGATCCGACGCCTGGCCGCGGCGAACGGCTATGACATGGTGCTCGACAAGCAGGCCGTTCCGTACTTCCGTGCGGATTTAGACCTCACCGACAAGTTGATCCAGATGTACAACGAAGGTGGCGCCGTGGACGACGACGACGCGAAGCCCGCCGCCAAGAAGCCGGCTGCACCCGCGCCCAAGGCACCCGCCGCCCCCAAGAAGTGAAGGCGAGCGGGGGCTGACGCATGAGCTCCCACAAGCCGCGCGTTGGTCATGAGCCGCGCGCTAGTAACGAGCCGCGTTTTGGTATCGAGCTGCCTGAGGCGGAGACGCTGGGGCAGCTCGTGCGCATTTTTGGGGGTGAGGTACAAGGGTTGGACCCTGAGCACCTTATCCAGCGGCTGGTTTCCCCGCAGGATGCGACTCACGGCTCGGAGCTAGCGTTCGTCACTCATCCCCGCTACGTCGAGCAAGCGGCCGCGCTTCCCGCAGTCCTAACCGGGCCCAACTTCGCGTCGCGTTTGCCGCGCGCCTGGGTGCACGAGAATCCGAGCTGGGTGCTGGCATCGCTGCTTCAGAGAGCAGAGCAGGCGCTTGGCGACCGCGAGGACTGGAGCGCGAGTACCGCGCGGGCGGCTCGCGTTGCGCCCTCCGCGGTGGTTCACCCCGGCGCATCGCTGCATGCTAGTGTGGTGGTCGAACCTGGCGCCGTGGTATTCGCCCGAGTGCGCGTTGAAGCGGACGTGGTGATCGGCGCGGGGAGCGTCGTCGGCCGCCCAGGCTTCGGATGGGCGCATGGCCCGAAGGGCGTCGTGCGAATTCCCCAGCTGAGTGGCGTGATCCTCGAGCGTGGCGTGGAGCTCGGCGCCAACTGCACTATCGACGCTGGCTGCCTGCGGCCGACCTGGATCGGGAGCGACACCAAGCTCGATGCCCAGGTTCACGTTGGTCATAACGTACAGCTCGGCAGTCGCTGTTTCGTGGCCGCCCAGTGTGGCTTTGCGGGCTCCTGTGAGGTCGGGGACGAAGTGCGTGTCGGCGGGCAGTCTGGCGTCGCAGATCACGTGCGAGTGGGCAATCGGGCCCAGGTGGCAGCAAAAACCGGAGTGATCCGGGATGTACCGGCGGGTGAGGTCGTGGCAGGCTTCCCAGCGGTATCCCGGACTCGCTGGCTACGCGCCACGGCGAAACTGTTCTCGGGACGGTGAAGATGAACGAGCGAGCTAGACCGATCAAAGTCGACATCCAGAAGATCCTGGAGATCTTGCCGCATCGTTATCCATTCGTGCTGGTGGATCGGGTCTCCGAGATCAAAGTCAACGAGAGCATCCGCGGCCACAAGATGGTTAGCCACAACGAGCCTTGGGTTCAGGGTCACTTCCCTGGTCGCCCCATCATGCCCGGTGTGCTGATCATCGAGGCGCTCGCGCAGATCGGCGGCATTCTGGCCTACGCATCGGATCCTTTCGACCCCGCGGGGAGCCTGATGTACTTCCTCGGAATCGACAACGCGAAGTTCCGCCAGACCGTTACGCCGGGGGACCGCCTCGACCTCTTTGTCGAGGTGAAGCACCACCGTTCGAACGTCTGGAAGTTGCGCGGGGAAGCCACCGTGGACGGAACGCTGTGCGCGCAGGGGGACCTCTTGGCGTCCATCATCGATCGCGACAAGTAGTATCCGTAGGGTAACAAAGTGTCCCTGATTCACCCGACCGCTGTGGTCGATAGCGGAGCAAAGCTCGGCGATGGTGTGCGCATCGGGCCTTTCTGCGTCGTCGAGGCGGATGTGGAGTTGGGCGCAAACACGGAGCTCATCAGCCACGCGGTGGTTCGCAGCGGTACACGCCTTGGAGCGAACAACCAGGTGCACCCGTTCTGCGTGCTCGGTGGTCCACCCCAAGACAAGTCGCACAACGGACACGCCAGCTGGGTCACCATCGGCGATGACAATGTGTTTCGCGAGTCGTGCACGGTGCATGGGGGCACGCACAAAGGCGATGGGACCACGCGTATCGGAAACGCTGGCCTCTTCATGGTTGGCGCGCATGTCGCCCACGATTGTGACGTCGGCGATCGCGTGATCCTGACTAACTATGTCTCGCTGGGGGGGCACGTCGTGGTGGAGCACGCGGCGGTGCTTGGTGGCCACGTCGCCGTGGCCCCCTTTTGCCGCATCGGCCGCATCGTGTTCGCGGCAGGTGGCGCGATGATCGAACGCAGCGTGCCACCGTTCTTGACGGTGGCGGGTGACCGCGCACGAGTACGTGGCGTGAACAGCGTGGGGCTGCGTCGGAACCAAGTGCCCGAAGCGAGCATCCGCGCTCTGCGTTCAGTCCAACGAACGCTGTATTCCGGCAGTGAACCCCTGCGGGTTGCGGCCGAGCGCTTGCTGTCAGAAGCGAGCGACGACTTCGTGCGCCAACTGCTGACTGCGATTCTCGCGGACGACTAAGCGTTGCCGCGCGGTAGCAAGCTCAAGTCTTGGCGCGGTGGAAGGGGCCGCTGACTTCGAAGGTGTAGCCGTCGTCGTTGTTGTCGAGCGCGCCACGCTGGGAGCTGAAATAGAGCCGGGTGCCACTGGGGTCGAACGCTAGCCCCGTGATCTCAGACTCAGGATGCCCGACGACTTGGAGTAACGCCTTCACGCTGCCGTCGGGGAAAATCGCGCAGACTTCCATGTCGCCGCCGTCCTCCGCCACGAGCACGTCCCCGGACGCGGAGACAATCACGTTGTCGACGCCCGTCAGGATTGGCGTCTGGTGGGTCGCGGCGTCGTAGAGCACCTTGATGCTCTCGTTCTTGACGTCGTAGGCCCAGATGCGGTCGTCACCCTTGGTTGAGAAGTAGATGACGCCGTTGTGGTGCCAGATCCCTTCGCCGCCCTTGAAGATGGTGCTGTCCGCTACTTGGGAGCGCGTCGGTGTCGCTCCGCTGAAGGTGGGATCCGCGACGTCGTGCCACGTCACCTGGTTCTGGGCGTCTACCTTTGCGACCTGAAGCTTGCCGGCGCTCAAGTCCGCGCGCCCGCTGCTGGTCAGGCTGTCCGGGACGTAGCGGTAAAGACACCCGTCCGGCTCGTCCTCGGTGAGATAGAGGTGCTGATTTACCGGTTCGACGGCAACGGCTTCGTGCTTGAAGATGCCGAGCGCCGGGCGCGGCTCCGCGAGCTTATCTCCGCGCGGATAACACTCGTAGACCTTACCCTTGGCGAACTCCTCGCAGGACAGCCACGTCCCCCACGGCGTCATACCGCCAGCGCAGTTGCCCATCGAGCCATCGAGGATGCGGTAGCAGTCGACCACCGTGCCGCTCTGGTCGAAGCGCAGTGCGCCCACGCCGGCTCCGAACGGAACCTCGGAGTTGGAGACATAGATCCAGCCGCCGTCTTCGAGCAAGAAGGTCGCGCCGCCGTCCGGGGCCGGGTGCCACTTGGTGGTGGAAGTCGCCACGGGTGCCTGTTGGCTTCGGGCAATGATCCGCGAGGAAAAGCCCGCCGGTAAGCGAACGCCATTCGCGTCAGCGTCTCCCAGCGGACCAATGTCGGCGATCAGGGACTCGAGCTCTGGCCCTTGAGGGAACCCACCGGTGCCACCACCGCCGCCAGAGCCGCCAGCACCTCCGGCGGAAGTACCGCCACTACCGGCCTGTCCGCCGCTGCCGGACTGGCCTCCGCTACCACTGGCGCTATCCGATTCACTGCAAGCCACCAGGCCCGCGAAGCTCGCGAGCCCTTGAGCAACGAAAAAACGGCGGGAGAGCTTCTTCATCAGAAATCGCAGACGCCGATCTGGGCGCCGGCCACGTTGATTGGGTTTTGGCTCCCGTCGACCAGCCCGTAGCAAGTCTCACCGCCGCTGCAGGAGCCGCCTACGTTGTTGCACGCCTTCAGGCACTCCGTTCCGATGCAGGTGTTGCCCGCGGCGCACTCGACGCCCGTCGGACAGCTGCCATGATGCCCCGCGGAACCGGCGGTGGTGCACACGCTCGAGTTGTCCTGGGTCGGCACGCAGTTGAGGCCCGCTCCGCAGCCCTGATACGGTGAGCTGGAGGACTGAGGGAGCGCGGGGTTGCAAGTGCGCGAACAGGTCTTGAAGCCAGGGATGATGGTGAAGGTGCCGGCGTTGTCGTACCCGACTTCTCCACAAACGTCGAAGTTGCCGCTGCAGTCGGCGTTGCTGTCGCAGTACTGCTGACAGGCGCCACCCACGCAGTCGTAGCCAGCCTGGCAATCGGCGGCTGCGGTGCATGCATTGTAGGGGGGGGTGCTGCCGACGGAGTAGCAAGCAGTGGTGCCGGTGGTTGCGCGGATCTGGCACATCTGGCCAGCTGAGCACCCGCACTGGGAGCCCGTCGACGTCCAGGTGTCGCAGGTGCCGAGCCCGGATGGCGACGTACAGGTGCCGCCGCTACCCGAGCTGCCGCCGCTACCCGAGCTGCCGCCGCTACCCGCGTTCCCCGCGGAACCAGAACTGCCACCGGAACCGGAGGTGCCCGCCGAGCCCGAGCTGCCCCCGGCGCCGCCTGCTGCGGTCCCACCGTTCCCCGCGGAACCACTAGAGCCGGAGGTGCCACCGTTCGCGGTGTTGCCAGTGCCACCCTGATCCGTTCCACCCTGAGTCGAGCCGCCCTGATCGGTGCCACCCTGAGTGTTTCCGCCGACTGCGCCGCTACCCCCTTGCCCCACGTTGCCGGTGCCGCCGACGCCTACCGTAGGGTCGTCCGCTGTGGCGCAGGCGTTGAGGATTACGGCGGAAGGGATAAGCAGGAGAGTCCAAGATCGCATGGTTCACTTACTTTCGAATAGGTCGTCAAACACGCGATCGAACTCCTCGTCGTCGTTCACCGCACGAGCAGCCGTAGCACGAGCAGGCTGCTGAGGCCGTAAGGCATCGATGCGCTCTTTCACGTCGCGGTAACCGGGATCGCGTCGCGCAATCTTCTCGAAGTAGTAGACGGCTTCCGCCGCGCTCCCCTTCATTTCGTAGACGTTTCCCAAGTCGTAATACAGGCTCATCTCCTGCTCGACGGTCTTGTTCTGAGCGGCGAGGCCCCGAACATAAGCTTCGGCCGCGTGGTCGAGATCCCCTTGCTCCAAGTGAATCATTCCGATCATCGCGTAACACATGCATTCCCTCACGGAATCTCGTGAGGCTAACTCGAATTCACCGATCGCGTCGGCGAGCAGGCCCATCTCCTTGTATGCGACGCCGAGGTCGTAGTGAGTCGCGCTGTCCTGATCACTCACCTGGGCGCGCACGCCTTCTTTGAACTTTGCGAAGACCTGATCGACGTCGACGTCGTCGTTATGGGTGAACGCGCGGCTCTCTGCTGGGGCCGCTTGTTCGAGTTCATCGAGCGCGCCGAGGCTAGCCGCGATATCGAAGGCATTGTCTTCGGGCGACTCCGACAGCGGTGCGCGCTCTCGGGCACCGCTCTCCGTGTCGGTTTGCGCTTCGATTGACAGTTCTATCTCGCGCAGTCGCTCGAGCAGCAGCGGGTGCCCAGGTACGCGCCGCAGCTGATCCTCGACGATGGCCTTTGCGTCTTCCCACAGTCCCCGCGCGGCGAAGAACTCGGCCTCATCGAGCACCTCCTCGATGAGTTCGCTCTGGCCCGAGTCTGCAGCAAGGCTCATCGGCGCTTGCACTTCGGGGGGAGATGCAGTCTCGAGATCGTCGTCGTCGAGCTCTTCGAAGTCGTCGAGATCGACCGCGCTCGACGGCGCTGCCTCCACTTGGGCCAGGAACTGCGCGTCCAAGTCGACCACGGTCGCACCAGCGTCGAACTGCTGGGCTTCCCGATGGGTGTAGTCCACGGGAGCAAAGTCGCCGCTCGGTGCGTAGTCGGAGCTGGCGGGGGCGAGCCCAGCCATGAGGTCGTCGTCGTCCTCCTCGGCGGTCAGAGGGAAGCTGGGCAGTGGCGCGTCGTCGAACGGATCGTCCACCGCTTCGAAGCCAACCGGAGGTTGCAGCGGCCGTTCGTTGGCCAGGGCTTCGGACGCACCCACCTCTTCTAGATCGTACGACGGCAGCGGTTCGTTCGGGTCGTACGGCTCTTGATACCCCGACGGGGCCTGTTGCTGAGCGGGATAGGCGCCGTCAGCCGTCTGTTCGTACTGGTACTCGGTCTGCTCGTAGTACTCCGCTTGCTCGTAGTACTCCTGCCCTGCAGCTTCCGCAGGGTACTGCTGCTGCGGCGAATATTGATGCTGCGGCGAGTATTGCTGATCAGCGTAGTGCTGCTCGTACCCTTGTTCGGGGTAGTGCCCCGTGGGCTGTTCATGCTCGCTGTAGCCCGCGTACTCTTGGGCGTAGCCGCCATAGGCTCCGAGGTCAGCCAGCATCTGGTTGGCGACGACGTGCTCCGGCTCCGCTTCCAAAACCGCGTAGAGCTGCGCCTCTGCGAGCTCCGGGCGCCCTTCGTCCTGATGAATCGCGGCGATGGTGACCATCTCGCCGATGCTCGAGTCGCGGTCGCCAGACTCCCAGAGGATGTCGCGCAGCTTCTCCCGGATCGGAATTCCGCGCGGATCAATCTCCAGGGCGATACGCAGGGTCTCGAGCGCCTTCGAGTAGAGCCGCAGTTTGCGGAAGCTCTCGGCGTCGACGAGCGACTTGCGCACGTGGCCGCGCGCGTCGACCGAGTCTGGATCGATGAGTTCTTCGGCGGCTTCCAGCGCGTCATCGACGACGACCACATCCGGCGCGCTGTACTGCGGCTGGCGATGGTCCTGCGGCTGGCGATGGTCCTGCGCTTGCTCATAGTGCGCTGGCGGCGCGCTGTATTCCGGGACGGACTCGATCTCGGCGTCCGCGACGCTCTCCACCGACTGTGGGCCGCCGGGCTGGGTCTCTGCGGCTGGCTGCCCAAGGCGCTGCAAAGCAGCCACGCCCTCGTCGTTGGGCGCCACGCTCATCAGGTGGTCCAACAACTCGCGGAACAACTGCGCGTTGTTTTGATCGCGCGCGATGCGCGCCATCTCCTTGTAGACCTCGATCGCCTTGGGGCCTTGCCCAATCAAGGTGAACGCCCTGGCTAGCAAAGATAGGATGTCGAGGTTACGCGGCTCCTTTTGGAACGCCGCCTGAAGCTTTGCTAGGGCCTGCAGACCATCTTGCTGACCACCCCGCTCGATGTACAGCTCGGCTGCCACGAGCGCGTATTTCGTTTCCGGGCGGAAGTGTAAGATGCGCTCGACGACCTTGAGCGCGTCGTCTCTCCGACGCAGCTCGAGCAGCAGCTGTGAAGCAGTCCAGAAGGACTCGATGGCCTCGTCCAGTGATTGGACGCGGCAGCAGGCTTCGGCGAGACGCAAGTGAGGCAGCGGATTCGTTTGATCCAAGCTGACCATCTTGCGAAAGACCTCGATCGCGTCGCGGTCGCGGCCACCGCGCTGTAGCCGCGTGGCAACCTCGTCGTACGCCGCGAGCGCGTCGCTCGTGAGGCCGAGTTGGGTGTAGATCTCGGCCAGCTTCGGCACGATGTGGCCGTAGCGATCCGCGAGTTGCGGAACGTGCTTCTGCACCAGCTCGCGGATCTGCTTGTAGACGGCGATCGCCTTCAGCGCGAAGCCCTGTTGGGAGTAGTACTGCCCAACTCGGTCATACGTCGCGATGGCCTCGGCATAGGCCTGCATGCGGGCCTGCAAGTCACCAATCTTGAGCAACGTGCGCGCGTCGTTCGGATCGGCTTGAACGATCTTCTGATACTCCTCGATTGCCCGGTCGTACTTCTTCTTGTCGACGTACTTCTGGGCAGTCTGGAGAGTCTTCTCGCGGTCGAGGGCCACGGCCTCTAGGTTGCTCCTCGTCGCGCTCCTGGTCGGTGCGCGCGATCGTGTGTGCTGGTCCCACGCCTAGCTGGCGCGAGTGGGGTGATTCCTGCGCTCCTGCAGGGGAATCTGGGAACGCTCGAAATGCTACGACCCCACGCCACGCAGGGTCAAGCGAGCCTCTTGGTTTAGCACCTCTGAGTCAGCAGCGCGCGGGTTCGAGTCAGCACCGCAGCGTTTGGGGCGTTGGGTGTGCTGTGCTGGTCGTGCTGTGTCTTCATGAAGCGTGGCGCAGCACCGCACTCCTTTCGGGACGCTGCCCTTTTCGCGACGCTGCCCTTTTCGCGACGCTGCCCTTTTCGCGACGCTGCCCTTTTCGCGACGCTGCCCTTTTCGCGACGCTGCCCTTTTCGCGACGCTGCCCTTTTCGCGACGCTGCCCTTTTCGCGACGCTGGGGGAGACCGGGCGCGCCCGAGCCTTCGCTCGGCGCATGTGTCCTCGCGGGGGGAGCTTGCGCTTCAGAACGGTTTCAACACAGCAAAAAGCGCAGTCACGGCGGCGAGCACCAACACAGCCCAGCCCATGGCCGGCGCCGGGCCGGGGTCGGTGACCTTGCCTTGGGCCATGCGCTTGGCGCGCGCTCCGATCACGTGATGCAACCCGATCACGACGAACCCGAACAGAAGCTTCGCGTGCATGAACTTCGTGGCCACGAAGTAATGCTGTGTGTTCATGACCAGCTGCGTCAGACCGGCCACGAATGCGAGAATGAAGCCGGGATTCGCGAGGCGTCGGTAGATGCTGTAGGCGAGCCGCCCCCGCTCCTTGGGGTCTGCTTCGGAGTCCCCGAGGATCAGCGCGGTGGCGCAAATTGAGCCGATCCACAAGAGGTCGCCAATCACATGGGCGCTGATGAGAATCGACGGCAGTCCTGTCATGTGCGGACTATCCAACTCAAAGCTCAGAACAGCAATCGCCTCCGTCCCCGCTGCCTACGCTTTCCCCAGGTCGGAGTCTGACTGAACACTGCGTGGGTGTGCAGTAGCCAGGCTCGGTGGCGCACCCCTTGCGGCCTATCACAACCGGCAGCATGGTCTCGTAGTTGTGCCTCACGCGCCGCGGCATCCCCGCGGCCAACACCCAACCGAGCGCCAGCTCGAGAGGACCGAGACTGAGAATGACCGAGAGCCAAACCTACCGCGCCCCGTTTGCACCGGGTGGCACCGCCGGCATCGACGCCGAGATCTGTCAGCGACTGCTCGCGGTCGCCCTGCAGCACGGCGGTGACTATGCGGACCTGTTCTTCGAGTACCGCGCCGGCGGTGCGATCTCCTTCGAGGAAGGCATCACCCGTAGCGCGTCGCGATCGGTCAGCCTCGGTATGGGGGTGCGCGTCCAGCGTGGTGACGCCACCGGCTATGCACACGTCGAAGACCTGACCTGGGATGCAATGAAGCGCGCGGCGGAGACTGCAGCGCGCATCGCGACGGGGGGCAACGGTTCACACACGGTCGCGTTGGCTCGCCTCGACCTTCCGCATCGCTACGACCTCTCCTCCCCCCCGATCGATCAACCAGGCACCGAGAAGCGTGCGCTGTTGGAGCGTGCGAGCGCTGCTGCGCTCGGGTTCGACTCGCGGATCATCAAGGCCGAGGCGTCCTACGTCGAAGAGATCCGCGCTGTGCTGATCGCGAGCAGCGACGGTCGCATGGCTTATGACGTGCAGCCGCTGATGCGCTTCGGTGTGCGTGCGATCGCGGAATCCGACGGCAAGCGCGAAGCTGGACGGAGCGGTGGCGGTGGGCGCATGAGCCTTGGCTACTTCGAAGCCCAGAGCCCCGAAAAACATGCGGAAATTGCAGCCAAGCAAGCGCTGACGATGCTCGATGCGCGCGCGGCACCGGCTGGGCAGATGGAAGTCGTGCTGGCGCCGGGAGACAGCGGCATCTTGCTCCACGAAGCCGTTGGGCACGGGCTAGAGGCCGACTTCAACCGCAAGGGCACGAGCAACTACACAGGCCGCGTGGGCGAGGTCGTCGCTAGCGAGCTTTGCACCGTCGTGGACGATCCCACGTTCCTTGAAAGCCGAGGCTCCATCAACATCGATGATGAAGGCAACGCGCCGAAGAAGAACGTGCTGATCGAGAACGGCATCCTCAAGGGCTACATGCACGACCGCCTGAGCGCGCGGCACTTCAAGCTTGAGCCGAGCGGAAATGGCCGACGCGAGAGCTTTGCCTGCGCCCCGATGCCGCGCATGACCAACACCGTGCTCACCGCCGGGCCGCATGATCCCGAAGAGATTGTGAAAAGCGTGAAACGTGGCGTGTTCGCCAAGACCTTTGGCGGCGGTCAGGTGGATATTTCGAACGGCGACTTCGTGTTCTCTCTCACGGAAAGTTACCTGATCGAGGACGGCAAACTAACTGCACCGCTCAAGGGCGTGAACCTTATTGGCAACGGTCCCGAAACACTCGGCCAGGTAAGCATGCTGGGCAACGACGTGGAGATCTCCGACGGGATCTGGACATGCGGTAAGGATGGCCAGAGCGTCCCGGTGGGGGTCGGTTGTCCAACCATTAAGCTAGCGAAGATTACAGTTGGCGGAACGGACATCGGCTGAGGCCAAGGCTCAGCGGACCAAAACCTTCGTGGCCGTAGTCGGCCATGGTCCGCTGTTGGAACGGGAGGACGGCGCGGCGGCAACCCTGCGGCAGCTGGGTGCCAACGTACGCACTCTCGATTTGTGGGATGACCCGGTCAATCTGATCGAGGACGACGACGACGAGAACAACGTGCGGCCCCGCGCGCTGGTCTTCGAGGCGCTCGACCGACCCGATCTGGCCGTGGCTGCCCTGCGCACCGTGAGAGGAGAGGCGACCTTTGACAGTGTAGGCGCCCTGATCGCTGTGACGGTCGGTCAGGTGGCGCGCATCGAGCCCTCGAGTGGTTTCGATGATTTCGTGTTGCATCCGTATGTTCCAGAGGAGCTCTATGCGCGCATTCGAGCCCTCGAGTGGCGCCGCAGTGAGTTCGCGACTGAAGAGCGGCACAAGGTAGGCCCGATCGTGATCGACAAAGCCGGTCACGAAGTCAGCGTGCAGGGCCGACCAGTCCAGCTCACGGCCAAAGAGTTCGCGTTGCTCGCCTACATGTGCGAGCGGCGAGGCAAGGTGCTGAGCCGCGATCACCTGCTCGCGCGGGTCTGGGGCAATCGCTACGACGGCGGCCCGCGAACGGTGGACATCCACGTGCGGCGCTTGCGAGCGAAGCTCGGAGACGCGTTGCCTCTCGAGACGTTGCGCGGTTCGGGGTACAAGTTGCGTGCTCCAACCGGTGACGACCCAGATGATCTCGAAGAGGACCTCGAAGAATGAAGCGCGCGGCCTAGGCGCCGAGCGCAAGAGCCGAACCGCGCCGCAGCCAGGTGAGAGCCTGCCTGCGGCGTTGGTCATTTCCGTGGGGTGTCCCGCGGGGATTGGCCCAGAGGTGGCGGTCTCCGCGGCGTTCAAGCGTTCGAAGTCCAAGCAGAGCGCACCCTGCGTCTTGATCGCCGACCGAGGGACGCTGGAGCAGGCGTGCCGTTTGTTGGGGGTGAGGGAGAGCTGTTTGGCCCCGATGGAGCCGTCTGCCGATCTCGCGGCGCTGGGCGCGCGCAAGTCGGGACAGCTTTGGTTCTACGATCCAGGCACGAAAGTCACCGCGAAAGATCGCAAACCAGGTGCCCCTTCCAAGCAATCCGGCAAAGCGCAGCTCGCCTGGGTCGAGGCAGGCTACGCGCTGACGAAGCGCCTCGGCAAAGCCGCGCTCGTCACCGGGCCTGTCAGCAAGGCGGCTATCGCCGCCTCCGGCACCCCCGGCGCCGAGCGCTTCCTCGGCCACACGGAGTGGCTTCAGGCCATGGATGACGCGCCATCCAGCGTCATGTGTTTTGCCGCCGACAAGCTCACCACGAGCCTCGTCACGACCCACGTGCGCGTGCAAGAAGTCTCGGCGCAAATCCGCGAGGAATCGGTTGCAGAGTCGATCCTGGCGCTGGCGGAGCTGGTGCAGGCGCTTGGTAAGCCCGAGCCGACGCTCGCGGTGTGTTCGCTGAATCCACACGCTGGCGAGAGCGAGCTCCTGGGAGACGAGGAGCGCACCGCGATTCTACCTGGCATGCAGCGAGCCAAGAAACAGCTCGGTCGTCGCGTGAAGCTGGTCGGTCCGATTGGCGCCGAGACGGCGTACCGCAAGGCGCTCAAAGGCGACTACGCCGGCGTGGTGGCGATGTATCACGACCAGGCCACCATCCCGATGAAGCTCGTTGCATTCGGCGATGCAGTGAATGTCACCGCAGGCTTGTCCATCGTGCGCACCAGCGTTGACCACGGCACCGGCTACGACATCGCCTGGAAAGGTGTCGCAGACGCGGACGGGATGCGCGCAGCGCTCGACCTGGGCGCGGCCTTGGTCGAGCAGCGTCGCACGTTGTAGACGGTTTTCGTACGGGATGGGGCTTCTGTAAAGACTCGGGTCAGCCGTGAGCGAGTTCATGGGTGAGGACCTCGAGCAGCCCGTCTGGGTTGTCGGCGTGCACCCAGTGACCGGAGTTTGGCAGGTCGTGGAGTGTGACGCGGCTGGGTTTGGGTAGCCCTAGCGCATGGTCGGCGTCGGCTTGGCTGAAGCGGTCGCTGTTCAGCGCGCGGAGCAAGTGGATGTCTGGCGTGCCTCGGCGCGCCTCGAGCCAGGGCCAGATATCCTCCCGGAAATAATCTTCGAGCAACTCGCCGACCACATCCAGATCGAACGCCCAGTGGTAGACGTCGCCTTCACGCTTCAGGTTGGTAGTCATCCAGCGCGCGATCCCGGTCGCGATGCCTCGGCTCTCGAGTGCTTGCAGCATGGCCTCGCGGCTCGCGAAGGGAGTAGGCACTTCGCGCAACGTCTCGTACACCTGCCCGACTTCACCGCCGCCCGCGTCGCGCTTGATGCCGGGTGTCGAGTCCAGCGCCCAGGCTTGACGCAGACCATGCGGAAACATGTGCGCGTACAACAGCGCAACCTTTCCGCCGAACGAGTGCCCGATCACGACGTCCGCTTGAAGCCGCAGGTCCCGCAGTGCTGACTCGATGTCTTCGACGCACGCTCGCACCGTGTGAGGGCCGCCGACGCTGCGAGCGTAGTCCGCGGAATCCCCATGACCCCGCAGATCGAACAGCACGACCCGCGTTCCCGGCAGCTGCTCGACCAGGCGCCTGCCCAAACCCCGCAGATTGCCTCCCGATCCGAGGATGCCGTGGAGAAGGACGATGTTTCGCGAGGCGCTCTCGGGTCCCAGTCGTGTCGATGCGAGCTGCATGGCTTGGGTACTAGTCGGGAACGCTAGGCTCATCAACTTGCGGCAGGGTTCAACTTGTGCCGCTCTCGACGTCACAAGTTGGCTGGACTATCGAACACCCAGTGTCGAGTGTCCAACCCGTTCCAGTCGCTGACGGGCCACTGCGTGGTTGGCTTGGCAGCTTGGAGCGCGCTGCCAAGCGAGCGGGGCAAAGCCCCGAGATATGGTTGAACTGGGCGGTGATCTGGCTCGGCGCTGCGCTCGCTGCGCGCCGGGGACTCGTGCCCTCACCCCCTGATCCTGATCCGGGGCCCCTCGAGTGGCTAGACATGGCGCGTGCTGCTCCCGCGTTGCGCGGCGCCCGGCTGCTTGCCGGAGAGTGCGACATGGCGGTGCTGTCGTCGATTGATCGCAAAGCCATGGGGAAATGCAAGTCTGCGTTGAGTAGCTTGCTCGATAGTGACGCGAGCGTGGAGCTGCTGGGGAAGCTGCACGAGCGCCTGCTGGAGTGGGCTACGGAGGGGGATAAGCGCAGACGAAGCGGGAGCTTCTACACGCCGCCCGAGGTGTGCACGTTGATTGCGGAGAGGGTGCTCACAGGCGCGGCAGTTCCCGATGTCGAGCTACCGCGGATCTGCGACCCCGCGGTAGGCGGAGGCGCGTTTCTCTTGGCGTGCCTGCGCCGCCTCGCTCCTGACCCGAGCGATTCTCAGCGCCGCCTGGCGGTGTTGGCTCGCCTGTGCGGAGTGGATCGGTCGGAGCGTGCGCTGGCGGTTGCGGAATTTTCGCTCTGGATGGAGCTTGGACAGAGTGAGCTTGCGGTCGCGGAGTTACCGGTCGAGCTACGACTCGCGGACTCCCTCGAGGTTGATATAAATCCACGAGGAAATAAGTTTGGTTGGTGTTGGGATGAGCTGGCGCCGGCCGGATTCGACTTGGTGATTGGAAATCCACCCTGGGTAGCGTTTGCTGGACGTGCAGCTCAACCCCTCGGCCCCGGCTTGCGCAAGCGCTATACCAAGCACTTTCAGGCTTGGAAGGGCTACCCCACGCTGCATGGATTGTTCGTGGAGCTCGCGACGAAGCTCGCTCCGCGGGGGCGGGTGGCGCTCCTGTTGCCGAGCCCAGTGGCGGACCTGGATGGCTACCGTGCGGTGCGCGAGGTTGCGACGGCTCGTCACGGTCTGATGTTGCCGCTGCCCGAACTCGGCGGAGACGCTTTCCCTGGGGTGACGCAGCCTAGCTTCGGCCTGCTGCTGGACGCTGACCGGAACGCTGTGCCGCGCGCTGAGGCCTGGCGGCTCGTCGAACGCGACTCCCGCGCGAGCGCAGCGTGTGAGCTCGAGCGGCCCCAGGTGCTGCGGCGCCTGGCGGACCTGCCCACGCTGCCTGCCGGTTGTTTTGGGGAGCGGGGTTTCCAGAGCGCCGGGGAAGTCAGTCGTCAATTGTTTCACCGAGGAAATGAGCCTCGGGACGGTTTCGTGCTCGGTCTCATGGAAGGTCGGGACGTACAGGAGTTTCGTCAGGGACCAACCCGGCTCTTTCTCAAGCCGGATGCTGAAGTGCTGGCGCGCAGTCGCTCCAAGCTGAGGCCATCTGCCGACTATGCAGAGGTGGCCTTCGTCGTAAGGCAGACAGCGTCGCACCCCATCGCGGCGCTCCACGATGGCCGCTACTTCCGCAACACGTTGCTGGCCGGGTTCGCCGTCGATGGCCTTTCCGCCGAGCTCCTGGTGGGTTTGCTCAACTCCGCCCTGTATCGAGCCTTGCATGTGGGCCAGAACCGTGACGTCCGGCAGAAGGTATTTCCGCAGGTCAAAATTCGTCAGCTGCGGGCCCTGCCGATGCCTCCAGCCAGTCCGCTGCTACGACAACAGATCGAGGCGCTGGTACGGCGTGCCTCCAGCGCCGACGGGCACGCGCTGGCTGAGCTGACGACTGCGCTGGACGCCAGCGTGTTCGAGCTGTTCCAACTCAGCACACAGGAACGCGACGCCTTGCGTGCCTTCCTGCTCGAGGTCGCGCCGCGCGCCCTTGCGTCGCGCCGCAGCCTTCGGTGATCAGCCTAGTTCGAGAGTTCGCTGGGTAGGTCACCGACGAAGGTGAGCAACGTGGCGAGCACCGCCACCACACCGATCCCTAGTAGCACCATGGTTTGCCTCCTGAACCGAGCCGGTCGAGTCAGTCTAGACGGAGCAGTCTTAGCCCGTCAGCGTCGGCCGCAAGCGCTGAACGCAGCTCGTGACGGAGCTCTGACGCGGTGCAGATACGATGCCCGAAGTAGGCGAATTCAAGGCGAATCCGGGGCGCTTCCACGCATGGGATCCCAGGCTTCGTCGAGGGGATTGACCCGCCGCGCCGCCTGTCCAAGTGATCCGTCTCTATGGCTCAGATCCCCGAGAATTTTCAGGACCTCCTAACGCAGAAGCAAGCCTTCGCGAACCTCGCGACCGTGATGAAGGACGGCACTCCGCAGGTGACTCCGGTGTGGGTGGACTTCGACGGTACCCACGTGCTGATCAACACGGCAGCGGGCCGCCTGAAGGACAAGAACATGCAGGCGCGTGACCAGGTTGGCATCTCGATCAGCGACCCGGAGAATCCGTATCGCTACCTGGGTATCCAGGGAAAGATTGTCGGCCGTACGGAGGATGGCGCCGACGACCACATCGACAAGATGGCGATGCGCTACATGGGCAAAGAGAAGTACCCCTTCCGCGCGGAGGGAGAGGTTCGCGTGCTCTACAAGATCGAGCCGATCAAAGTCCACACCATGGGCTGAGCAAACGGGGGCTCGCGCTGGTACCCTGCGCCCATGCGGCGCGGGCACACGTGGCTGGGGGCATTGGGCCCTCTCTTGTGCGGCTTGCTTGCGTGTAGTGAACAGCCGTCAGCAGGCGAGGGCCTCGCGGCGTCCGCGAGCACGCAAGCTCCCTTCGATCTCACACGTCTCAGATCTCACGAGCGACAGCTGCGTGGTGGGCTGGAGCTGTCCGAGGTGCGCGGCGCGGACGTCGCGTCCGGAGCCGATCCATACCGACTCCTGAGGCTGGAGTCGGGAGGCCTCGCGGGGATCCTACGCGGCGGCGACCGAGTGGTCTTTTTTGATGCCGCGGCGAAAGAGAAGGGGCGCCTCCCGACGCCGCACGCTCCGACAGCGCTCGCTGAAGGAGCCGGCGAGGTACGGGTGGCTTCGGAACTCAGCCGCGAGCTCTGGAGCTACGACCCCCGGGGCGCTGCGAGCACGAAATACCGGCTGAGGACCCCCGCCGCGCTGCGCGGCTTGGTCTTTGCCGCGGGCAACTGGTACGCCTCGGACGAGCTCTCGGGCAGCATCGTTCGCCTCGACGCCGCGGGGGACGACATTCAACTGAGCCGGATAGCCGAGTGTCGGGGCGCCCAAGAGCTCCGCGCAACTCAGCACTGGCTTGGCGCCAACTGCTTGCTCGAGCATCGTCTCAAACTATTCCGGCTCCCAGCCGAAGCACCGCTCGGCGGCGGCGCCACGCCTCGAGTGCTCGCCATGCAGGGTCCCTTCTGGACCTTCGAATTGTGGGAGTCGTCGAACGCGCTGAACGTCGTCGCGAGCGGTGTTGAGGATGCGGCGCTGGATCGCACGATCGGTTCCTTCGGTAATATCGATTCGTTTCTTTACAGTTTCCGTGTGGATGAACGAACGGCGAAGCGGACATCCGCGGTGAATGTCAGCGAGAGCGGGGCCGTGCTCCCGAAGGCGCTCTGGCTCGGGCCAGTGCAGTCAGGTGCGCGCCCCGTGGCGTTGGCTGGATACGCGACGAGCGGAGTGCTCGAGGTCTCCTGGACAGAGTCCGGCCTGAGTCAGCCGACCGCAACGATGCAAGACTTGCCTCCCGGAACCAGCGACCTGGAGCGAATCGGGGAGCGTTGGTTTGCGGCGAACTCGCTATTGGACGCTTGGGTGGAGCTGGACGATGGTAGGTCGCCAGTTTACCGCATGGAATCACTGCCTGAGGGCCGGCGTGACGCAAGCGTGCGCCTCGGGGAAGCCCTGTTTTTCACGACCCTGATGGCGCCGCACAACCAGAGCACCGGCAAGCTGAGTCGTTTCACCTGCGAGACATGTCACTTCGAGGGCTATGGCGACGGTCGCGTTCATGCCACGGGCCGCGGCCAGATCACGGCAACCACGAAGCCGCTACTCGGTCTCGTGGGGAATCGACCCTACTTTACCCGTGCGCTGGATCGCGACCTGGCTCAGATGGTGAACAACGAATTTCGTGTCGCGGGCGCGAATTCAGGTTCGTCGCCAGTCTTCGCTGTGCGAACGGCAGACTGGAGCTGGCTCGCTGAGCTTGGTGTCAGGGAGTCAGAGCTCAGTGCCGAGACGCTCAGGGAGGCCCTGCTCGACTTCCTCGTGCACTTCAACCACCGCCCCAATCCGATCCTCGCCGAGCGCTCTGCGGGAGAGGGGCTGAACAGCGAGGAGACGCGCGGCGCCGCGTTGTTTGCAGAACACTGCGTCGCCTGTCATTCCGCCCGACTGGACGCGGCTGAGCCGACCAGCGAAATCGCAGCCTCGAAGTGGCCCAGCGCTCTGCTGGAGCAGCCAATCGTGTGGGCGAGCGTCGGCTATCGGGATACTGGGGTAGAGCCGCGAGTGCACCCAGAGGGAGCGCGTCCCTCATCGCTGCGCAGGCTGTACAAGAAGGCACCGTACTTCACCAACGGCCAGGCACCGGATGTTGCCAGCGTGCTCACTCAGTGCGGTTACAGCGGCGAACGCTTCCTGCACCTCGGGGTGCCAGCGGGGGGACGGAGATTGAGCGCATCTGAACGCTTGGCGCTGGAGCAGTTCTTGCGCCTGTTGTAGGTCATGCGGTCTGGGCGCGGCCCAGGTGTCCCCGTGCAGGATCCCCATTCGTCTCCTCCAGTTCATCAGCGCCGCCCGATCCGGCGCAGCCTCATTCTGGGCGCGCTGTGCATGCTCGTCGCGCTGGGGGCCGGTGTTGCGCTGACTGTCAAGACACGCGTCGAACCAGCGCCCGCGGCGGAGCGCGACCCAGCGGCTGAGCAAGCGCTCCCGTGGTTGAAGCGCGTCGCGCAGAACTGTGAACGCTACGATCGCGCAGAGCAGGACGACGAGCGCGCTCAGGTGCTCAAGGACAACGCGAGGTTGGTCGCGTCGACTGTCGTGGCGTCGGCGCGGGGGCGCTTGGAGTCGAAGCGCGTTAGTTCAGACGGTAGCCAGGTGCTGTTCACGCTCGCGGTCGGCAGCGCGAAGTTCAAGCCTAGCCTCCTGCACCCAATCCACGCGGATACAGAGATGTTCGAGCGCGTTCAAGAGGCCCCAATCGGGAGTTGCCTTCAGTTTTCGGTGCGGACACTCACTGCGGCGTCGATCCTCGAGCGCAGTAAGGTGTGCGACAAGGACTACTTCGCGGACTTCGCGGCCATCGAACCGTGTCACTGAGCGCTGGGACTCGTCCGGTTGGGAGGTTGAACCAGCCGGCGGAGCCTTGGGGCTTGCGTTTTGGCGCTTACCGTGAGGAGTTTCGTCCGTCTCCGTGCGCGCAGCACGCTTGCCACACCCCGCTCCCCGGCGGAAACGTCTGCTGAGACGGCTGAAATCGGCCGTGCCTCGAGTGACGTCTCTCTTTTTTTTCGGAGGGGCTTGGAGTGTCGGTGACGACTATCGGGGGCGCACTGCTGGTGTTGGGGGAGGGACCCCACACTTGCGAGCCGGCCGCGCTCGCCGGATCCCGCGAGGATCGTGCGCTTCGCGCCATGCGAAACGTTGGCACGTAGTCACCAGCCCACACCAATCGGGCCAACCTACTGGTCGGCTTGCGTACATCGCCCCACTTGGTGCGTCGCTGACGGGCGAAATCGGGTTTGATCTGGTGGGGGTTTCCCCATTACCTTCTGATTATCACGCGGGAACTCGATTCCGACCCAGGTTATCCGGGCGGAAATGTTGGCTAAGTTGCGCCGCTGGGCGCTACCTGAATGTGACGCCTCATGCCGGTTGTGGCTGAGGTGCGCGCTGAACACTGGTCACGGTGTCTAGCGCGGCGTTCCTGCGGTCCTAGTACCCCTCCAAGCGCGCCCTCGCGGGCGCACACCCAAGCGGCTCTGGTCCTTTGCCAATGAACGAGGATTCGAAATGACCACTCGGAAGACTCGCACGCGCGTACGACTCGCTTCGTGCTTCACGATGCTCGTTGGCGCTGGCTTGCTGGCCAGCGCGACGGGCGGCTGCTCAAGTTCGTCAGACGAGGATCTCGCCGGCAGCGGCGCGTGTTTGAGCAACCGAGCCTTCTTCGCGCAAAAGGTCTGGGGACCGGTGATCTCCAAGACTTGCATCAACTGCCACTCGCCGGACGGTGTAGCGGTGGAGGAAGGCGCTGAGTTTCAGCTGCTGCCGCCTGGCTACCCCGGATTCCTCGACACCAACATGAAGGCAATCGCCGAGATGTCGAAGATCGAGAGCGAGGGCAAGTCAGTCGTGCTGCGAAAGCCCCTTGGCGAGCTGGACCACGGCGGCGGCGTGCAATTGGGGGCGGACAGCAAGGAGTACAAGGCGCTTTCAGAGTTGATTCAGCGTTTCCGTGAGGCAGAGAGCTGTCCCGAGACCGCAGCCACTGCGAGCTTCCCGGACGTCGAGCTGCTGGGAGAGCTCGGGACGTTCCGCAAGGCGTCACTACAGCTAACCGGGCGGCTCCCGTCGGCTGACGAAATCGAAGAATTGCGAGCGGGCGGACTCGACGTCTTGCCCGGAAAGCTGGACGCGCTCTTCGATGACCCGGCCTTCTACGACTGGCTCAAGCTGCAGTACAACGACCTGTTCCTCACGGATCGCTACCTTGGTTACAACGGCTACGCGCTGAACATCCTGAACGACGATCAGTTCCCGTATGCCAGCGATGCCTACGACACCTTCACCGAAGAAGAGAAGGCCAAGGCGAACCGCGCTGTAGCCCGGGAGCCCTTGGAGCTCATCGCGTACATCGTGAAGAACGATCTCCCGTACTCGGAGATCCTCACCGCTGATTACACGATGATGAACCCGTACTCCGCGCCGATGTACAACGCGCAGGTCGAGTTCAACAACCCCACAGACGACGCTGAGTTCAAGCCGGGGCATATCCAGGCCCAGCTAGACACCGGGATGGCAGCTTGGCCTACTGCGGGGCTCTTGACCTCGCCCATGTGGCTGAACCGCTTCCCGACCACGCGCACGAATCGCAACCGCCATCGCGCCCGCATGGTGATGCAGTTCTTCTTGGCCACTGACATCCTGGCGGTCGTCAATCGTCCAATCAACGCGGATGAGACTGCGAAGTACCAGAACCCGACGCGTGATGACCCGACTTGCACTGGCTGCCACCGCCAGATCGATCCAATCGCTGGTGCATTCCAGAAGTTCGACGAGAACGACCCCGAGAAGTACGCGCCCGATCAATCATGGCACGCTGAGATGTTTCCGCCTGGATTCGGAAACGAGGTCATGGAGACCAGTGACTTTGGCGCTGCTCCTGCCTGGCTTGCTCAACGCCTGGTGAAGGATCGTCGCTTCCCGCTGTCTGCAGTGCACATCATGTTCAAGGCACTCACGGGGCACGAACCGCTGGCGTATCCGGCAGACTCCGAGGCGGCGAACTTCGCTGACCAGCTGAAGGCCTGGGAGGCTCAGGACGCCACGTTCCGCGCGATCGTCGACAAGTTCACGGAGAGCAACTTCAACCTCAAGACGGTCATTCGCGAGATCATCCTCAGCCCGTACTACCGAGCGACGGATGCAACCTCGGGAGAGGCCGCGCGTCAGACGCAGCTTTCCAACGTGGGCACCGCGCGGTTCGACTCCCCCGAGAGCCTGAGCGCCAAGATCACCGCGGTCACCGGCTTCCCTTGGACGCGAGGCTGGGACACGAACCAGTACCTGACGTCGGACTACAAGATCCTCTACGGAGGTATCGACTCTGACACGGTGACCCAACGACTGACCTCGCCGAACGGCGTGATGGCGAACGTCATCTGGCGTATGGCGAACGAGGTGTCGTGTTCGTCGACCGCGTTCGACTTCACGCTCGCTCCGCAGAAACGCTTCCTGTTCCCTTACGTGGAGCCGACGCAGGCTCCCGAGACCGAGACTGGAGACGTGGTGCCGGATGCCGTCGCTGACATCAAGAAGAACATCCAGTACCTCCACGCCCGCGTCTTGGGTGAGGACCTCGACCTCGACAACGTGGAGATCCAGCAGACCTACCAGCTCTTCTACGATACCTGGAAGGAAGGCATCACGAAGGTCCAGGGAGGCGAGCTGGACAAGGGCCTCGAGTGGCGCTGTCGAGCTCGCACCGATCGCTACACTGGCGAGGACCTGCCTGACGGAGAGATGCTGGAACAGGACGAAAACTACGTGATCCGCGCCTGGCAGGCGGTGATCACCTACCTCTTGGCAGACTACGGGTTCCTGCACGACTGAAGGAGCGAGACGACCATGCAACGACGAAGCTTTCTCCAAGCAGCGGCAGCGGCGGGACTCGCACTGACCGCACCATCCATCGTCTCACGCGCTTCCGCGGGGGAACCGTTTGCGGGGCCGTTCTGGATCCTCTGCCACGCTGCGGGCGGTTGGGATCCGACGCTGATGTTCGATCCGGTCATCAGCGCTGAGCACACGCGCTCGTACACACAACTCGGCAAGCTCGGAAACATTCCCTACGCGCCGACCACCACCGATCTCACTGAACTCGAGTGGGATAACACCGAGAACCTCAACTGGATCCTGTCCAACGAGGCGTTCCTTACGAAGTACGGCAGCAAGCTCACGGTGTTCAACGGGGTCGACACCAAGACGAACAACCACGACAGCGGCACTCGCAGCATCTGGAGTGGAAAGACTCAGGAGGGGTACCCATCGTTCGGCGCTTTGCTCGCGGCGAACAAGTCGCCGGGTGCGCCGATGGCGTTCCTGAGCAGCGGCGGCTACGACGCGACCGAGGGCTTGATTGGTCTGACGCGCGTGTCCAGCGTGGACGCGCTGACGCGCATTGCTCGACCCAATCAGGTTGACGTGAACGATCCGGAGTCCTCGCTGTATCACACACCAGAGACCTGGGGTCGCATCGCGCAGTTCCAAGCGGACCGAGCCGCCCGCTTGCGAGGCTCCGCCAAGCTGCTGCGCAAGCAGCAAGCCATCTCAGCGCTCGAACTCGCGCGTGCGGGCGACGGCGAGCTATCGAAGCTGCAGCTCCCCGACGCCTTGGTCGACATCCCGTCGGGTGACTTGAACGATCTCGAGCGCTTCATGCAACAGGGGCAGATCGCGATCCACGCATTCAAGAGTGGCCTGGGCGTGAGTGCTTCGCTCGGTCTTGGCGGATACGACACCCATGCCAACAACGATCGGGATCAACGGCGCCAACAAGCGAAGCTGCTCGGCGGTATCGACTACCTCGTCAGCTACGCTGCCCAACAAGGGCTCGGGGACAAGATCATGATCTTGGTTGGCTCTGACTTCGGTCGTAGCCCCTACAACGAGCGAGACGGCAAGGATCACCACCCGATCTCCAGCTTCTTCTGCATGGGATCCGGTATCCCCGGCGATCGTCTGATCGGTGCGACGACCGCCGAGCGCCTGCCGATGGCGATCGATCCCGGCTCACTGGCCACCGTGTCGAGCGGAGGCACGGTCGTGACGCCGGCGCACATTCAGCGTGCGCTTCGGCGGCTCGCCGGCGTCGCGGAGTCGGACATCTCCGCGCAGTTCCCCCTTGAGGGGACCGACCTGCCGCTGTTCGGTTAGCGCTGCCGTCAACGCCACAAAGCAGCAACGCCTGGGTCTCTGACCCAGGCGTTTCGCTTTGCATCGAGTCACTTGCGTGAGTGACTACCTCTGATTGTGGAGCCGAGGGGGATCGAACCCCTGACCTCAAGACTGCCAGTCTAGCGCTCTCCCAGCTGAGCTACGGCCCCGAAAGGGACGCGGACTCTGACACGCATCATCTGGCTTGGCGAGTCCTTTTTCGTGAGCGGTGGCTGTGATTTCAGTGACCGTGGCCATCGCCGGGGCCGTGACCCATTCCACGGCCGCTGCCATCGCCGCGCCCACGGCCTTGACCGCTTCCAGGAACAGGCGCTCCGCCAGGCGCGCCTGGTGGCCCGCCAGGTGCGCCGCGTAACCGCAGCTGGTCGATCAGCTTTTGTGCGGCCGCGCGAGCTTGCTGCGGATCGACCTGCTGTCCGGGATTGGCGCCTGGATTGGGCGGGACAGGCGGCTGCGCGACCTGCGCCGTCGCCGGAGGCGGCGCGTCGTCTGCCCGCGCCACTGCCGTGTCCGGCTTCACTAGGTTCTTCGGGCCGTCGTCGGTCGCGATGACGTAGATGCCCGCCCCTAGAAAGAGCGCACAACCAAGCAGTGACAACCAACCCGGCGTGCGAGGCTCGTCCTGGTCGAGCTCGTCCGCGTGCGCGTCGTCGTGATCCGCGTGTTCGTGGCCGTCGTGGTCCGCGTGAGATTCAGCTGACATCTTTTCTCCGCTCGTCGGTGGGCGCCGATGAGCCATAGGTTCTCTATTGGGGCCCGCTCGTCGGGTCAAGCGTGCTCGATGGTGCAGGATCGCCTCTGCATGTTTCCCGCCTCGCCTTTCAATACGGCTCCCTGGAGCTGTAGGATACGCCCGTGACGTCGCTCTCGATCGGTGTTGTCGCCGCGAATGATCGTTCGGTGGACGCCCTACGGGAGTTCGGACACGCGCTTGGGAGCAGCACCGGACTAACCATCCGGACGGTCGTGATTGCTGACAACGACGCGCTGATTCAGCAGCTGGCGGACGCTGAGATCGATGTGGCCTGGGCACCACCGCTGGTTGCGCTGGAGCTTCAACAGCGCCGCCTTGCGGAGCCCTGGTTGGTCGTGCAGCGTGGCTTCAGTGCTGGCTACCACTCGGCCGTGTTCGTTCGCTCGGACTCCGAGCTGCGGAGCGTGGACGAGCTAAGCGGGAAACGGGTTGGTTGGGTCAACCGCGACTCCGCGTCTGGCTACGTTGCTCCGCGCTGGAGGTTGCGGGGGCTAGGCTTTGATCCGGACAAGCTGTTTGGGGAGGAGCGCTTCCTCGGGGACCATTTGAGCGTCGCTAGAGCCGTCCTCGATAGGACTGTGGACGTGGGAGCCACCCACATCGCCGTGGACCCGAACACGGGGCAGCTGCGCTCGGCGCCGTGGATGGAAGTCGGCGCAGATGCCAGAGACATTCGAGTGATCGTGCTGATTGGGCCCATCCCAGGAGACGTGATCGTTGGGGCGAGCCGACTGCCCACCGCGACACGCCAACGTTTTTCCGCCGCGCTCCTCGCGCTCCCGTCCTCAGCGCGGCCTTATGCTGAGGCGATCTTTCAGGCCCACCGCTTCGACCCAGCGCCGCGCAACCACCTGGAGCTGCTCAAGGGCCTCGCTCGTGATGGCAAGCGCTGAGCCCTGCAGTTCTTGACCCTGCGCGGCTAGCAACCCTAACCTGCCTCAGGGCGCGGAGCCCGGTCACCACATGGCACAGCAGCAACAGCGCTATCGCGTCGTCCAACGCATCGCGGCGGGCGGAATGGCCGAGGTGTTCCGCGCCGAGAGCGCGGGCCTCGAAGGCTTCAAAAAGAAGGTCGCGATCAAGCGCGTCCTACCTCACCTCTCGGAGAAGAAGCAGTTCATCGGGATGTTCCTGGATGAAGCGCGGCTGAGCGCTCATCTGTCCCATTCGAACTGTGTTCAGGTCTTCGATATCGGTGTCGGCGACAACACCTACTTCATCGTCATGGAGTTCGTGGATGGCGCCGACCTGAAGGCGACCATCGAATACACGCGGAAACACTACCGCACTTTCCCTGTGGAAGAGGCCGTGTCCATCTGCGTGAAGATCTGCGAGGGTCTCTCCTACGCCCACGAACTCAAGGATGACAACGGTGAGCCTCTCACGATCGTTCACCGCGACATGTCGCCGCCGAACGTCCTGATCACCCGCTATGGCGAGGTGAAGATCGTGGACTTCGGTCTTGCCAAGGCGAACAGCCAGCTGGAGCACAGCGAGCCCGGCATCATCAAGGGCAAGTTCAGCTACCTCTCCCCTGAGGCTGCTCTCGGCCACGCGGTGGACGCGCGAACTGATATCTTCGCCGTTGGCATCATCCTCTGGGAGATGCTGGCCGGTCGACGGTTATTCCTTGGGGAAACGGATCTCGAGACGGTCCGGCAGGTTCAAGCCGCGAAGATCCCCAGCATCCGCGAGCTGAACCCCAACGTGTCGCCAGAGCTCGAGCAGGTGCTGCTGGCGTCGTTGGCGCGGGACCCTGCGGTTCGGTACCAGACGGCACGGGACCTGGGGCGCGACCTCAACGAGATTTTGTTTCGCTCGGATCGCGCGGTTTCTGCTTTCGATATCGCTACGTTGGTCCAGCAAGTCATCGACGCGCGGGACCAAGAGAAGCAGGCGCGTCCGAAGGACAAGGCATCCATCATTGGCGAGCTGATCGACGATGCACTGTTCGAGTTCACCTCGCTAGAGGAGGGCAGCGAGGGCGACCGCAGCACGGCGGGTGATCTCGGTGCAGCTCCGCTGAATCTTGGTTCCTTCGAGAACGTCGGCGATTGGGCTTCGGATCTCGAGGACATCGCGGGGAGCCTGCCGCCCACCTCGTTCCAAGAAGGTAATTTGGCGGCGCTCGAAGACGAGTCCACGGCGCCTCCAGCGGCACGACCATCCAACCCAGGAGCGCCCGCCAAGGCGGCTGCGCCACCACCTCCAAGACCTCAGGCGCCGGCGCCGGTGGCTCCCGCGCCAGCCTCTGGACCCGTTTCAGCGCAGCAACCTCCCCCAAAAGGTAAAGGGGGCCTGATCGCATTCATCCTGGTGGTGCTCGTCGCCGCAGGAGCTGCGGGGGCCTACTTCAGCGGCAAGCTGCCGATCTGAGCCCCCTACCTTACGGAAACAATCAACAACAACCTTGCCCGCGCGCAGCTCGACCAGATGCGAGTGGGAGTCGCCACAAAGCACGACGCCCCCGACTCTCGTCGGGGGCGTTGGCGTATCAGGCTGACAGACTTGGCTCAGTTCTCGTCGCCTTCGTCGCCTTCGTCGTCCTCGTCCTCGTCCTCGTCTTCGTCCTCTTCGTCTTCATCGTCGTCGTCGTATTCGTCGTCGGGTTCGTGCAGCTCGTCGTTGTCCGGTGCCGAGTTACTGGTCTTCGAGCGCTCCTCACGCTCACCGGCTTTCTCACGTGCTGCTCGCTCGGCCTGAACGCGCTGCATGACCGCGGGCTTGGGCGCCGCGATCAGCACCATGCTGCGTCCTTCCATCGTCGGCATCTGCTCGATGACGGTGAGATCCTCGAGCCCCTTCAGGAGCCAGTCGAGCTGCATCTTGGCGCGCTCGGGGTGGGTGATCTCGCGGCCGCGGAAGCGGACCGTGAACTTCACCTTGTTACCCGTCTCGATGAACTTGCGCGCGTGGCGCAGCTTCACGTTGAGGTCGTGGTCGTCCGTCTTGGGACGCAGCTTGATCTCTTTGACCTCGACGACCGTCTGGCGCCGCTTGGCCTCGCTCGCTTTCTTCTTCTCTTCGTACTTGTACTTGCCGAAGTCGAGGATCTTGCAGACGGGCGGTTGGCTCTTCGGATTGACCTCGACTAGGTCGAGGCCCTCCTCACGGGCACGGCGCAGCGCGTCCTGAGTGCTCATGACTCCGAGCATCGACCCATCGGCAGCAACGACGCGCACTTCGGGCACCCGGATCCGGTGATTGATGCGGATCTGTGGTCCTCGGGGCTCACCCCGCTGAAAGCGTCGTCTCATTGCCATGGGTCAGTTCTTCTCTCTCGGTTCATAGGTTTCCTGGGTTCTCGAGTCGTTCGCGATCAGGCGCGAGGCCAAGCTGCCTCTGCGACTGCGCGCTCGATGAATTGATCGATGGGGAGCGAGCCAAGCTCGCCCTCGTCGCGAGAACGCACAGACAAGCTGTTGTTCTCGACCTCTTGCTCGCCGATCACGGCGAAGTATGGCAGCCGCTGATTGCGCGCGTTGCGGATCTTCGCGCCAAGCTTGTCGGAGCCTGCGTCGACGAGGACTCGCAGGCCGTGGCTTCTGAGTCGCTCACCGGTCTGCTGCGCGAACTCCGCCTGCTTCTCACTCACCGTGAGCAAGCTGATTTGCTCGGGGGCGAGCCACATCGGGAACTTGCCGGCGCAATGCTCGATGTAGACACCAAAGAAGCGCTCGACCGAGCCAAGGATTGCTCGGTGCAGCATGACGGGGCGCTTCGTTTGCCCTTCGTTGTCGACGTATTCGAGATCAAACCGCTCCGGCAGCGCGTAGTCGACCTGCATGGTCCCCAGCTGCCAATCGCGGCCGAGCGCATCCGTGATGTGGAACTCGAGCTTCGGCCCGTAGAAGGCGCCTTCGCCTGGTAGCACCTCGTAGGGCACGCCCGTTTCCTTGAGGACGTCCTCGAGCACCTTCTCGGCGGCGTCCCACATGGCGTCAGTGCCGACGCGCTTCTCGGGGCGCAGCGCGAGCTTCACCTGAACGTTCTCGAAACGGAACGCGGAGTAGACCTCGAACAGGAGCTTGTTGAAGCTCTCGAGCTCCGTACGCATCTGCTCCGGCGTGCAGAAGATATGCGCGTCGTCCTGGCAGAAGGTGCGGACGCGCGCCAAGCCGTGCAATGAGCCGCCACGCTCGTAGCGGTGCAGTCGGCCAAAGTCCGCAATGCGCCAAGGCAGCTCCCGGTAGCTGCGCTTGCGCTGCCCGAAAATCAGGCAGTGGCTGGGGCAGTTCATGGGCTTCTGCGCGAGGCTCTCGAGCGCGGGGTGCGCTTCGGAGTCGTGAGCGTGATCGTGGGCGATTTGGTCGATCGCTTCCGCGGTCACGGGCAGATACATGTTCTCGCGGTAATTCTGCAGGTGACCGCTGGTCTCGAACAGCCGCTTATCGAAGATTTGCGGCGTGATGACCTCTTGATAGCCGTAGTCGACGTACAGGTTGCGGATGTACTCGACCAGACGGCGATACACCGCAGCTCCGCGCGGCAAGAAGAACGGCATGGCTGGCGCGTACTCGTGGAACCAGAACAGCTCGAGCTCTTTGCCAAGCTTGCGGTGGTCGCGCTTCTTCGCCTCTTCCTGCTGCGTGAGGTAGGCGTCGAGTTCTTCCTGGGTCGGGAACGCGGTGCCGTAGATGCGCTGAAGCATCGGGCGCTTCTCGTCGCCGCGCCAGTACGCGCCCGCAACACTGGTCAGCTTCACAACGCCGAGGTCCGCAGTCGATGGGACGTGAGGGCCCGCACACAGGTCCACCCAGGTGCCTTCGGGGCGCCCTGGACTACCGTGGCGATACAGCGAGATCTCTGCGTCCTGAGGCAAACCCTCGATCAGCTCCCGCTTGTACTTTTCGCCCATCCCGTCGAAGAGCTCGAGCGCTTCCGCGCGGCTTACAGTTTCACGGGTGAAGGGGCGCTTCGACTTGATGATCTTGCGCATCTCCTTCTCGATGCGCTGTAGATCCTTGTCGGTGAACGGGCCGTCTGGACGATCGAAGTCGTAGTAGAAGCCCGAGTCGATCGCGGGCCCGATGGTCACTTGGGTGCCGGGAAACAACCGCTGCACCGCGTCCGCCATCACGTGCGCCGTCGAGTGACGGATCAGCTCCAGCGCCTCTTTGCTGCCCTTTCGGACTGGCTTGAGCTGATCAGCGCTCACCGCGAGGGGCGTGTGCAAATCGATCAGCTTGCCGTTCAGCTGCACGGCGAGCACATCAGCATCGAGTTGCCCCGAGGCTTCCAGTAGCTCGCGCGCTGTAGCCCGCGCGCCGTTCGTCATGAGTACATCGGTCCCGACAGCGTCAACGATAGGACTCCCAGGTTCGCATCTGAACACTGGGAGGAGAACGCTGGCATACCGGCCCAAAACCCGAGGGCAGTAGGCGCGGGCAGGATTGAACTGCCGACCCCTACAGTGTCAATGTAGTGCTCTACCACTGAGCTACGCGCCTGAAGATCGCTCGCAAGGAGCGCTGTTTCATTCATCTCGTCTCGGGTTCGGACCGGGCGCGATAAATGTCACTCGCTCGGAGGGGTGTCAAGGCAGATTGATGCTCACGGCTTACCGTTTGCGGGCGTTCGTCAGCCGACGTTGCTGGGGTGTGACCGACCCTGGAACGGAGGTTCACTGCGCGTGGCTGACGACTTGCCGGGTTGACGTGGAGCGCGACCTCCCCCCATCCACCAGCGGCCGCGAGGTCGTCCTAACGAGGCTCCCAGCCCACGAGCCAGGCGTTCCTTGCGCACCCCCCGATTCCTCGGTATAGGCCCGACCCCCTGCACGGAGGACCCTTTGGATTTCGCGGCGTTTGCATATCAAGGTCAACCGACACCTCCACCGCGCCCACCGGCGCCCGGTGAGGGCGCACCTGCGGCTCCTGCCGCGCCTGCGCCAGCTCCCGCGGAAGGTAAGGCAACGACTCAGCAAGAAGGCACGCCTGCGGGGCCCCCGCCGGAGGCGCCTGGTTTGACGTCCATGGCGCTCCCCTTGGTGCTGATGCTTGGACTGTTGGGGTTCATGTTTTGGACCAACCGCAGCCAACAGAAGAAGCAAGCCGCGCTGATCGACGATCTCAAGAAGGGCGATCGCGTGATCACCCAGAGTGGTCTGCTCGGAAAGCTGGTTGAGAAGGCGGACCGCGTGACGACCATCGAAATCGCTTCGGGTGTGAAGGTCAAGGTGCTGAGCTCCTCCATCCTCGGCAAAGACACCGGCGAAGCGAAGCCGGCTGAGGCGAAGTAGCAAACGAACGCATTTCACCGCGGAAGCGTCCGAACAGGTTCATTGGCGCCGCGAGGCGTCCGAACGATTTCTAGGTCGCGACGAGCGACGGATTCTTGGTCCCGACGTGGGGCTTGAAGGCAGCGCCAGACGAAGCGGCTGCCAGTGAAGGTGATGAAGGTGCCCTAGTGGTCAACGAGGTGTTGCAATACGTGTTCGGCGGGTTCGCCGCGGTGCTCTTAGCCCTCGGCTATGTGCGGCGCGAGCACCGCGTCTCGCAGTGGTCTGGGGCGGTCGCCGCAGGATCCGCCGCAGCGGCGGCTCACTACGACGCGTTCTGGCCCATGGTGCTGCTCGTGTCGGTGGCGATTTGGTGCCTGTTCGTCGGCTTCAACTTCGTCACGTTCAGCTGGCGCGCACGCTTCGGCTTGGTGTCGGGCGTCGCTGTGTTAGCGGTGCTGACGTTGCTGCCCAGCGTCGAGAGCATGAGCGAGGGCAAGGTCCACTGTCCGCAGTACTTGAAGGACCACATCGACTTCAAGCTGGTCGCTGGTCTCGACCTGCGTGGCGGCTTGCGACTCGTCTACACCGTCGACGTGAGCGAGGCGATCAAGGACAAGCGCGACGCCTACTACGAGGACATGCAGGCGGAGCTCGCACGCGCCTTCGAGTTCCACAGTGGTGACGATCGCCCCACGGAAGAGGCTTACAAGAAGCTGCGTGAGAAGGTGACGCTGATCTCCCCGCGCGACTCGACCAACGCCATCGAAATCGAGTTCAAGGACCCGAAGGACGAAGCAAAGTTCGACAAGCGCTTCCAGGACAAGTTCCGTGGGGAACTGGACTTCGCGCATCAGCAGGGTAGCGGCAAGGTCCGGTACTTCATCCGTGAGTCCGCCGAGTCTGAGATCCGTCAGCGCGCAGTGGCCCAGGCCAAGGAAATCATCCTGCGCCGCGTCGACGAGCTCGGCCTGCGCGAAGCCGCCGTCTCGACCCGTGACGAGGACGTCATCGTCGAGGTCCCGGGTGAAGACGAGAAGAGCTTCCAGCAGATCCGCGACATCATCAGCCAGACGGCGCGCCTCGAGTTCAAGCTGAACGACGACGAGAGCACGTTCTTTGCGGACCTCGAGAAGGACCTCGCCAAAGGCGCGACGGGCAACATTCCCAAGGGCGTGAGCTTCGAGTCCGAAAACGTCAGCGTGGGTCAGGACGAGGATGGGGAACCCCAACTCAAGGCCTTCCGCTTCGCCGTGATCCGCAACGAGAAGGATGAGACCTCGGATCAGTCTCTGCAGCGCTTCCGTGCTTGGGTGGACACGCTGAACGTGCCTCCGGGCCGCGAGATCGGCTTCGAGAAGCTGACGAAGACCGACCCGGATACGCTCAAGGATAGCGACATTGGCTGGCGCACTTATGTGCTGAAGGCACGTGCTGACATCACCGGTGACTTGATCCGCGACGCGGCGGCCCAGCCCGACCAGAGCCAGCAGTCCATGGGCGGCTGGCACGTGGCGCTCACCTTCACCGACCGCGGTGGAAACATCTTCGAGAAGATCACCGGCGACAACATCAAGCGTCGCTTCAGCATCATCCTTGACGGCAAGGTGGAGAGCGCGCCGGTGATTCAGACGCGCATCCCCGGCGGCCACGCGACCATCACCATGGGGTCGGGCGATCCGCAGGTGCAGCTCGAACGTTCACGCAACCTCGAGCTGGTGCTGCGCTCCGGTGCTCTCCCGGCGCCGATCTCGCTCTCCAACGAGCAACGCATCGGTCCGTCGCTGGGCCACGACTCGATTCGGCTCGCGCTTCAAGGCGCGATGGGCGGTGCCTCGCTGGTTATCGTCTTTATGCTGCTCTACTACCGTCGCGCTGGCTTGGTGGCGAACCTCGCCGTCGGCTTGAACCTGATGCTGCAGCTGGCCATCTTGGCGACCTTCGGCGCGTCGATGACGCTCCCCGGTATCGCTGGCCTCGCTCTGACCATCGGTATGAGCGTGGACTCGAACGTTCTGATCAACGAACGTATCCGTGAGGAATTGCGGGAAGGCAAGAGCCCACGTGCTGCAGTCGACCTCGGCTTCGGCAAGGCACTCAGCGCCATCATCGACGGTCACATCACGACCCTGATCGGTGGCGTCATCCTGGCGCAGTACGGAACGGGTCCGATCAAGGGCTTCGCCGTCACGCTAATCGTCGGCACCATGGCGAACATTTTCACGGGTGTCGTGGTGTCCCGCGTCTTCTTCGACTTCTGGGTACACGGCCGCAACCGTGATGCTCAACTGGATATGGGCTGAGCGATGCAGCTATTCCCTGTAGGCAAAGTCTACGACTTCATGCGCATGCGTCGGATCTTCGGTCCGATGAGCTTCCTGCTGGTGCTGGCGGCTTTCGTGAGCATCTTCTATCCCGGCCCGAAGCTCGGCACTGACTTCAAGGGTGGCACCGAGGTCGAGATCGCGTTCAGCCAGCCAGTCCAGGTCTCGCAGCTGCGCGACATCATCAAGGCGGGGGGCTTCTCGAGCCCGGACATCGTGCGAGTCGAAGAGGGCAGCGCGAAGAACCGCTTCATGATCCGCGTGCAGGAGGTGTCGTCGATCGACGAGGCCAAGCAGCGCGAGGTCGAAACCGCCGTGTGCTTCGGGGAGGGTTTGCCTGGGGACCGCTGTCCCAAGGAGCGCACCGCCAGCGAGGTGAAGTTCAGCCCCGGTGGTGACAAGGTCAGCGTGCGCTACCGTGAGGCGCCGGACCTCGCGCGCATTCGTCAGCAGATGAGCAGCGTCGCCGGCGTCGCCGTGCGTGACGGCGAGAACGCGGTCACGATTCAGAACTCCCGCGAGCACCGCGTGGAGATCCAGCTGAAGAGCAAGGGCGACCAGCTGATGGACGTGCTGCGGTCCAAGCTCGGTAGCGATGTCGTTCCAGCGGAGCCCCTGCGCGTCGAGTGGATTGGCCCCAAGGCGGGTGCGCAGCTGCGCGACGCCGCGCTCAAGAGCATCCTGATCGCGTTGGTCTTCATCACGGCGTACATCGCCTTCCGCTTCGACCTGCGCTTCGCTCCCGGCGCTGTGATCGCGCTGATTCACGACGCGGTGCTCAGCGTGGGCGTGCTGGTGCTGGTGCAAAAGGAGCTGAGTCTATCGACCGTCGCCGCGGTGCTGACCATCGTCAGCTACTCGGTCAACGACACCGTGATTGTGTACGACCGCGTGCGTGAGAACCTGGGCCGCATGCGTGGCGCGAGCTTCATGAAGATCATCAACGTGAGCCTCAGTGAAATGCTGAGCCGCACGGTGCTGACCAGCTGCACCACGATCTTCAGCTTGCTGTTCTTCTTCGTGCGCGGAACCGGCACCTTGAAGGACTTCTCCTTCACGCTGATCGTCGGTCTGATCCTGGGTACCTACTCCTCGATCTACGTCGCGCTGCCCCTCACGGAGTACCTGGACCGCAAGCTGTTCAGCAAGGTCGTGAAGAAGAAGCCGAGCAAGCCGATCCGCAAGCAGGGCGAAGCAGTCATCTGATTCGCCTCCAAGAGAAACCGCGCGGAATCAAGAGGCGTGGCACCGAAGGTGTCGCGCCTCTTGCGCGTGGTGCGGGCGAATCAGCCCGCGAGCTAGCCGAACCAGCCACAGTGCTTCCGTTTGCTCTCCTTGGGGGAGGAGCGCCGTATCTCACGCACCCGCGGCCGCAAACCAGCGCGAAAACCACCGACTCACAGCTCATCCCCAGGTTGCAGGCAGCTTGTGAATAGCAAGCGCGCACGTTGCCCCGAGGCAGCCTGGTAGAACTGGAGAAACTCACCCCAAACCCGGCCGAAGGTGCGTTGACATGCAGCACTTCGCAGTCGAAAAGCGGGGGATGGTAATGCAAGCCCCCGAGCTCAGCGCCTTGGCCCTGGCCTCGGAGCGCTGCCTCGAACCACGCCGCGGTGCAAACGAGCAGATCCAGAACCTCGCAGTAGCCCTCGGGATCAGCCGCACGCTGGCCGATGTGTTCGTGCGGCGGGAGATCCTGGACGCCGAGCGAGTTCGGCGCTTCTTGGCACCCAAGCTCGCGGATCTGACGATCCCCGATCAGATGGCAGATCGCGGTGCATTGGCTGAGCGCCTGGTGCGTGCCGTGCGGAACCGCGAGCGGATCGTGGTCTACGGCGACTACGACTGCGATGGCATCACCTCGGCAGCGATCCTCACGGATATACTGCGCAGTCTAGGGGGCCACGTGGTGCCGCACCTGGCCAGCCGTTTCGACGGCGGCTACGGCGTCTCGCTGCCCGCGGTGCAGCGCATCCTGGCGTCGAAGCCCAGCGTCCTCGTGACCTGCGATTGCGGGTCGTCGGACCACGCGAGCTTGAAAGTGGTGAGCGAAGCCGGCGTCGACGTCTTGGTCATTGATCACCACCTGGTGCCTGACGCGCCGCTGCCGGCGAAGGCCTTCATCAACCCTCACCGGCCCGAGTGCGGCTTCCCCTACAAGGGCCTGGCTTCGTGCGGCCTCGCGCTGTCGATCGGTGCAGCGCTACGCACAGAGCTCGATCCGAAGCTAGACTTGCGGCGCTATCTCGACTTGGTCGCCATCGGCACCATCGCTGACGTGGCGCCGCTCGATGGGGACAATCGCCCGCTGGTGCGCGCTGGGCTCGACATGCTTCGCCGCGCGGAAAGACCCGGGGTCAAGGCCCTGCTCGAGTACGCCAAGATCGATCTGAACGCGCCGATTAGTGGTGAAGACGTGGCGTTTCGCGTGGCGCCGCGCATCAACGCTCCCGGTCGTCTCGGTGCGCCCGACCCAGCATTCGACCTGCTCTTGGCGAAGAACCTCGACACGGCGCGTTCCCTCGCTGCTCGCGTCGAGCAAATCACGGACCAGCGCAAGGAGCTCCAGCGCGAGATGGAACAAGCCAGCATCGAGCTCATCGAGGAGGCTGGCTGGGACAAGGAGCCCGCGATTGTGGTCGGCGAAGAGAGCTGGAACCACGGCATCGTCGGGATCGTCGCTGGGCGCCTCACGGATCGCTACAACGTGCCGGTCATCGTCGTCGGCTTCGAGGGGCAGCTTGGTCGCGGTTCGGTGCGTGGACCGGCGGGTTCGCGACTCTACGATGCGCTGAGCAAGGCCAGCGCGCATCTCGATCGCTTTGGTGGGCACCAAGCTGCGGCAGGCGTCACCCTGCAGCGCGAGAACTTGGAACAATTCCGTGAGGATTTTTTGGCGGCCTGTGCTGAGGGCACGGCGTCGCCGCGCGGCGAGGTGCGGCAGGACCCGGCGCAAGTCGTGCGCCTCGACCCGAGCGATGACCCGTTCCAGGTCGTGCGAGATTTCGAGCGTCTGGAGCCGTGCGGCGAGGCGAACCCAGCACCAAAGCTCAGGATTGAAGCCAAGCTAGTCAGCGCTCGCGAGGTGACTGGTGGCCACCTCAAGCTTGAACTTCAGCTGCCGAGCGGTCGTCGCATCGGAGCGTTTGGTGTGGAGCAGGGAGCACAGGCGACACAGCTCGGGGAGCAGGTCGTTGCCGTGGGGAGACTCAAGCGCGACACCTATCGCGGTGGAGAGGCCGTTGAGTTGCGGCTGGACCAGGTCTGGGGCTAGCCCCTCGCTACATCACTGGCGGAGCTGCCGCAAGTAGACGGGGCTAGCCGCTAGGCAGACCGCACTTCGTGCCCGAGCTCGATGTTCGGTCGTCCGAGCACCTCGAGCAGGCGCGCGCGAATTTGACCTTGGCGCTCTCCGCCGACAGCGGTGCCATCCAGCTCACAGAAGTAGAAGCGATCGACGGCGCGTTTCCCCATGGTCTTGACGACCGAGCGGACGATGTTGAGCCGTTCGTGCGCCAGCGCAGCTGCCAGTGCCAACAGCAGCCCAGGGCGATCCTGGGTCTCGACGTCGACGCCCATCAAGAGGCCCTCCGCCATCACCCACGAGATGCGCGTGTGCCCGACGTTGCTCGGGGCGCGCGTGACGCGTTCGAGCAGCGCGCCGGCTTCCAGGTGGCGTTCGACGACCACGTTCAGCACGCTCTTGATCTCCGCCAGCGACTCCGTAGCGTTCCAAGACGCGTTCGCGCGCGCGTTGATGGCGCGCACCCAGACGAGGTCCACCGCCTCGACGCGTCCGTCGAGGCGCCTGCGTAGGTACGCCTCCGCGTCGCGTACATCCAGGTTCAGCGCTTCGAGCCCAATGCACACTCGCGCTAGCAGCCCGGGGCGATCGTCGGCGACCACGCACAGCGGAAAGCCGGTGGTGAGTCCACCGGGCAAGAACGTCCCCACGTTGACCGCGCTGGTGCGCTCTGACGAGATCTTCGAGTGGTGCCAGATCGCGTTGGGGTGATGCCGCTGGCGGTACTCTCGCGGCATCGTATTCGCGAAGCTCGCGACCTCTGCGTCTTGGCTCTTGCGTGGGCTACGCCCGTTGGGCTGAGTCGTCATGTTGGGCTTCCAGGGCAGCGCTGAGGGGAGGAGAGCTGCTACGCGTCAGCCGGAGTGTGGGAGAGTGCGGGTTTCCTCCGAGTGTCGGGCGGCGGGCCGCGCAGTGTCCTCGCGCCCCCTGTTTGCCAAGCATGGGCGCGGCCATTTCGTTCAGAGTGGAACCGGAGTCTTGGCCTTTGCGGAAGCCTCCCGCTTCGAGCGTGGCGAGTTGGTTGGGATTCCTGGCCTTTGGCGTCTGCTGGTTGCCGCCAGGAGGGGAATGCGCGTACACCGGGCCACGTGGACCAGGTCGAGACGTTGATCCGCTTCACCAACGTGAAGAAGCGCTTTGGCCCCAAGGTGATCTACTCGGGCCTCGACCTGAGTATTCGTCGCGGCGAAGCGTTCACCATCCTGGGTGGCTCGGGCGTCGGCAAGAGCGTGATGCTCAAGATGCTCATCGGTCTGCTGGTCGCCGACTCCGGGAGCATCGTCTTCGATGGTCAAGAGATCACCGCGATGGGGGAGGCCGAGCTGTCCAAGGTACGACAGCGCATCGCGATGCTGTTTCAGAGCGGAGCTCTCTTCGACTCGCTGAGCGTGTTCGAGAACGTGGCCTACGGCCTCGAAGAGCATTTCCGCGAGAAAATGTCGAGGTCGGAGATCGAGGACCGCGTGGCCTGGGCGCTTGGCCTGGTTGGCCTACCTGGTGTCGAGGAGATGCGTCCCGCAGATCTCTCCGGCGGTATGCGCAAGCGCGTCGGTTTGGCGCGCGCGATCGCGGTGCAGCCCGAGGTGGTGCTCTACGATGAACCCACGACGGGGCTCGACCCGATCAATACCGCGCGGGTGAATCATATGATCGTCGGCCTCCAGGAGAAGCTCTCGATCACCAGCATCGTGGTGACCCACGACATGGGCAGCGCCTTCTACATCAGCGATCGCATGGCGATGGTCCACAGCGGGCGAATCATCGCGTGTGGTGACGTCGAGTCGATCAAGCAGAGTGACGACGAACGGGTCGCGAACTTCATCCACGGCAAAGCGCCGGTTCAAGAAGACGTCGAGACGCTGCTGCGCAGCGGTTGATGCTGAAGCGTCGCTCTACGCCTCCACTCAGGCAGGCTCTGGTTCGCTGGACAGTAGCTGCCAAACCACCCGCCACGATCCGTCACTGACCGGGTCCGCCTGTCCCTCGCGGAAATGGTCTGACGCCGGTGCGTCGGTCACCCAGATCATACCGGGCACGTTGGGCAGGAACGCGAAGCGATCGACGAAGCCGTCGAGGTGCGCTCGCAGCGCGTGGCGGCTCAGATCACGCAGCGCGATCGCATTGAGCACCACCGCATACAGCAACGCGATGGGCCAAGCGAATCCGAACGTGCCCATCACAGACGCCGCGAGATACAGCGAGAGTAGGCAGCCGACCACGAAGCGACCTTTGAAGGGTGATGCGCTGTAGCCAAACCCGATGGGGATGAAGATGCCGCCCGAGAGGATCCCAACACCGATCGCTGCGCCTAGACTCAGCACCGCTTGAGTGCGCAGGCTCCCCGCCTCTGCCGCGGGGACGAAGCGCCGCGTCTGCTCGCGCTCGTGGGAGAGCCGACCCGACTCACTACCGGGGCGCACCCGCACGAGGCCTGCAGCTTTGGCGGCGAGCTTCAGGCGCTCCGTGGTGGCGTGCGGGCTGCCTGGAAACAAGTACAGCGAGAGCTCGTCGCCACCGCTCGATGTGCGGCGCGCGAGGGTGACCGCGCGGCTGGTAAGCGTTTCCGCGAGGCCGAGCCGCTCGAGCTCCGTGGGCTTCACCTGCAGCAGCTTCGGGCGGAACCAACTGCGCGCGGCGAACACCACCCCCTGATCGTCTACCAGCAGGAAGCCGCTGCGACACAGTCCAGTCTCAGGCGTGCGGTAGGCGTACGCCGGGATCACGTGACTCAAGTCCCGATCACGCAGCGCCTTGGTGAACCACTTCGGGAGCTTTGCCGGCGCGTCGTCTTGATCGGCGCGCACCTTTCGCCACAGGGACGCAAAGATCTTCAGCTGAATCAGGCTGAGCCGGCCCAAGATCGGAGCAACAATCAGCCCGACGCTCAGGTACAGCACACCTAGCACGACCATGAACAGGCTGTCGTTCAACACGAGGCCAGCCAAGGTGACCCCCCACGCGAAGAAATCGTCGAGGAAGGAGTGCGCCAAGCGCAGGCCCGGTACCGGAACCATGGTCAGGAGTAGCCGCGTGCCGGTTTTCCCCACGGTAGCGATCAAGCCGGAGACGGTGCCCGCGAGGATGCACAGCACGAGCCAGGCGTAGGGGCTCATGCTCTCCCAGGCAGTCGGTTCCTCGGGGATCGCATCAAAGCCGAAGCCGATACCCGCGCCCACGGCTTCCTGACCCAGCGCTCCCGGGTTACCCTGGACGGCGCCCACACCAACCAGCGTAGCCACCGCGATCGCCGCAAACGGGCGCCAGGTGGTCGAGATGGGGGTGAGCCACGCTTCGATCCACGACACCTTGTCGCCGAAGGACTCCGCCAACGAGAGCACCAGGAACACGATGCCCAAGGTGAGCATCACGCTGGGTGCCGCGAGACCGTGCAAGCCACGGTGTAGGTGCGGATCCATCAACCAGCTCGGCACACGATCCGCCTGCGCGATCAGGCACAGCAGCGCGAGCGGCAGCCACGGGTTCTTGCCTGCTGCAGCGCTACCCGAGATTGCGGTCACCAAGGACGACGGCAAGTACCCCACGTCACCAGGCTGCCACAGCCGATCTGAGACAGCTACGCCGTGTGAGGTGAGACGTTTGACGACCTCCCGCCCGCCGCGCCTTCACGAATTCACGGGTTTACTGCTCCGGTCAGCATTTCGCGTGCGGGGACCAACGCTGCCCGTTCGAATCTGAGCAGCTGGCATGCGCCCCCGCGCGGCTGATTCGCGTGCAAACCGCTGGGCTGCGCTATAAAGGAGGCGGGGCAGGAACCGGTTGTCGAGCGACAGCTGGGGCTCTAAGCACACCACTCGGAGCAGCCGGCTTGCTGCTCGTCACGCTTCACTTATTGGCTCATTCGGAGCCCTCACCATCGCTTCCCTCGCGGCGAAGCGCGACCAAAGTAGTTCGGACGCATGGCGCTTCCCAGAGAGGTCAAAGTAGGGTTCTTCGTCTTGGCCGGCATGATCGTGTCGGGGATCGTGGTCTTCCTGATTGGGGACGAGCGCGGTCTGTTCAAGTCGACGGATCCGTACTCCGCACGCTTCAGCGACGTGCAGGGCCTGAAGCGCGGCTCTCCAGTGCGCATGGGCGGTCTCGACATTGGGACGGTGACCGAAGTCGCCTACCCGGAGGACCCGTCGGATCAACGGCCCTACGTGAGGATGACGATCCACCGCGAGCAGGGCGCGCGCATTCGTGACAACAGCGTCGCGACGATCGAGAACCGCGGCCTGCTGGGCGACAAGATGGTGCAGATCACCGCAGGCGACATGTCCGTGCCTGCAGTCCCGGTTGGGGGAGAGGTGCGCAGCAAAGATCCGCAAGATCTCGCGGACATGCTGAAAAAGGTCACGTCGATCGGTGAGAAGGCCGAAGGCGTGATGACGAACCTCGAGCGCACCACCGGCACCTTCGCCGAACCTAAATTCCAGGAGGATATGAAGACCAGCATGAAGTCGCTGTCTGGGATCCTCGAGAGCGTCGACAAGAAAGAGGGCTACATCGGCAAGCTGATGAGCGACCCGAACGAGAGCGCCAAGATCTCTCGCACGCTCAGCAACCTGGAGCGCACCACCGCAAACCTCGATCGCTTGGTCAGCGGGTTGAACGCCGCGGTGCACCGGGTAAACCATGGCCCTGGGTTGGTGCACGAGCTCGTGTACGGTGAGGCTCCCCCCCAAACCCTGAACAAGTTCGGTGACGCTGCGGGCGAAGTCGCGCTGGCGCTGAAGGGGATCCGCGAGGGCAACGGGATGGCTCACAGCCTGCTCTACGGCGGCGAAGGCGAAGAGGCCGACGCTGTGAAAAACATCAACGCGATGAGCGCCGATCTGCGCAAAGTCGTGGCGGACCTGCGTGCGGGCCGAGGCACCTTGGGTGCGCTCTTGGTCGATCCGTCGGTGTACGAGGACCTGAAGATGCTGCTCGGCAATGTGCAGCGCAATCAGGTGCTGCGGGCCTTGGTGCGCTACTCGATCAAGCAGGACGAAGAGTCGCCAAGCGTGAAGAATCCCGATGGCAAGCCCGCCAAAGCTTCCGCTGGAGCCGCGTCGGGCAAGGAGTCGGGGCCGAAGCCTCCTGCCACGCCACCGCCCAAGCCGGCCCTGAAGCCGCCCAGCGCGGGCCAGCGTTTCGTGGCTCCTTGAGTATTCTGGGCGTTTTGCCCAACTTCTCAGGGTGGGGCGCCGGGAATATCCAAGGCCTCCCAACCCCTTTAGGCTCTGGCGCGTAAGTATCTAGGCATCGCCGATCCCAAGCGGTCCCGGCCAGAACAGCGTCAGTTATCCAGTCTATACTCCCGGTCGCTCATGAGAATTCTCCAACGCCTGGGCAAGACCCTGCTCATCCTCAGCGTCTTCGCCGTCTCGACCTTTTTTGCGCTGCGCTATGGAACCGGCGGCCTGTGGCGGGGGCTCGAAGCGGCTCATGCAGTGACGGCGCCAGGGCAGCCCAAGGTGCCCTACGACCTGACCCAGCTCGTGGCGGTCAACGAGACGTTGAAGACGATTCGGGACAAGTATGTCGACCCGAAGCGCGTCGAGCCTCGCTTGATGTTCGTGAGCGCGCTGGACGAAATCCAGAAGGAGGTCGCGCAAGTCATCGTGCTCCACGACGAGAAGTCGCCCACGGTGAAGGTGCGGGTCGGAACCGAGGAGAAGGAGTTCCGCGTCGACAATGTGCAGGGACCCTGGGACGTTTCCGCGCGGCTCCGTGAGGTGTTCGCCTTCCTACAAGCGAACCTCAAGGACACCGACGTCGACCTGAGAGAGATCGAGTACGCCGCGTGTAACGGCATGCTCGCGACCCTCGACCCGCATAGCGTCTTCATGAGCCCGGAGTCGTATCGGGAGATGAACCTCTCCACGTCGGGTCACTTTGGTGGTTTGGGCATCGTGATCTCGATTCGCGATCAGACGCTGACCGTGATGCGCCCGATGCCTGACACGCCCGCAGGCCGCGCGAACCTGCGTCGCCTCGACCGCATCATGAAGATCAACAACGAGTCGACGTTGAACATGCCCCTCGACGACGCCGTGAACCGTCTGCGCGGCAAGCCGGGGACGCAGGTCACCATCTGGGTGCACCGCGACGGTAAGGATGGCTGGAGCGGCTCACGGCCCTTCGTGCTCACCCGTGAAGAGATCCGCATCCGCTCGGTGGAAGGTCGTCTGCTGCAGCCCGGCATCGCCTATGTGCGCCTGAAGCACTTCCAGAGCAGCACCGCCAAGGAGCTCGAGGACACCCTCGACACCCTGCGCGAGAAGGAGCCGCTCAAGGGCGTCGTGCTCGACCTGCGCGGCAACCCCGGCGGTCTGCTGGATCAGGCGGCCAAGGTCGCGGACCACTTCTTGGACAACGGCGTGATCGTGGCCACCGTTGGCCACTCTGAAGGTCGCGAAGAAAAGCGCGCCACGCGTCGCGGAACCGAGCCGCCTTACCCGATGGTGGTACTGGTGAACCCGTCCTCCGCGAGCGCCAGCGAGATCGTGGCCGGTGCGCTGAAGAATCAGAACCGCGCCGTGATCGTGGGTCAGCGAACCTTCGGCAAAGGCAGCGTGCAGCTGGTGTTCCCCAAGGTGACTCCAGATGGCGCTGCGCTGAAGCTGACCATTGCGCAGTACCTGACCCCTGGGGATATCTCGATCCAGGGCGTGGGCGTGTCGCCAGACATCGAGCTCGACCCGATGACGGTCGACAGCAAGGAGATGGATCTGTTCCGCACGGAAGACCCGCTCCGCGAGCGCGATCTGGACAAGAGCCTCACCAATGAGGCCAAGCGTGACAGCGATCGACCAACGCTCAAGGTGCGCTACAACCTGCCAGAGTCCGAGCGCGCGGAGATGCGCGAGCGCGGCGCCGATCTCGATGATGAGTTCCGCGAGGATTTCAACATCCGCTTCGCCAAGCAGCTGGTCGCGAAGATGCCAGTGGGCAAGCGCCAGGACGAGGTGAGCGCGGTGCGTCAGCTCGTCGAGGGCATCGAGAAGAAAGAGCTCGACGCCGTGAAGAGCGACCTCAGCAAGATGGGCGTCGACTGGAGCGACCCGCCTGCGGACACCAAGAGTGAGCTCGCGGCCAAGGACTTCGAGGTCAGCGTAAAGACGGATCGCAAGGACGACACGGTGACCGCTGGCGAGGCGATTAAGCTCGAGGTGAAGGTGAAGAACACCGGAAAGTCGCCGATCTATCAGCTGCGCGGCATGACCACGAGCGACAGCGGCTACTTCGACGAGAAGGAGCTGATCTTCGGCAAGATCGACCCGGGACAAGAGAAAGCCGTGAGCGTGCCCCTCGGCTGGTGCGAGACCGAAGGTTACAAGCCGGGGTCCACCAAGCCCGTGCCTCTCGACGCGAAGCGCGTGTGCACCGTCCCCGATGACGCGGTGACTCGCCAAGACGTGGTGAAGATCAAGTTCGAGTCCGCGGGCGAAGTCGTGCCGAAGGACGCGGAAATTCGTCCCACGGTCCGAGCGCTGGAGCAGCCGGTCTTCGCCTACACCTATCAGGTGGTGGATAGCGGCCCGGGCAACGGCGACGGCCAAATCGCCAAGGGTGAAGGCGTCAGCATCTACCTAACGATCAAGAATGTCGGGAAGGGTGCCTCCAAGGAGACCCAAGCCAACATCCGCAACCTGACCGGTGACGGCCTGCTGCTGCGTGCGGGACGCTTCGATGTCTCCAATCTCAAGCCTGGCGACGAGCGCGAAGTCGTGTTCACGATGGACGTGCAGGACCAGCTGGCTGAGAACTTCGTCAAGGTGGAACTCTCGGTCGTGGATCGCGATTTGCGTGTTGTTTCCTCGGAGAAACTGACGCTGCCCGTCGTGAGCAAGGGCCTCAGCATCAGCGAGAAGAAGGCGGTGCTCAAGGTCAAGCAAGACACCCCGGTGCGTGGTCAGCCCGACGCGAGCGCGCTTGTCGTGGGCAAGCTGCTCGGCGGTAAGTTGGTTGACGAGCTCGGCACGTTCGGCTCCTTCACCAAGGTCGTGATCGGTGACGGTCGCTTCGGCTTCGTCGACTCCGGCGCCCTCGAGGTGGCCTCTGGCAAGGCCAACAGCGATGCGTTCCAGGCCGACTTCACTCGCTCGCCGCCACTGCTCGAGGTGGCTCCAGCGAGCCTGTCGACCAAGAGCGACACGATCCGCATCGAAGGCACCGCGACGGACATGGATCACGTGCTCGACACGTACATGTTCGTCGGCACGAACAAGGTCTTCTACGAGTCCAACAAGAAGGCATCGGATCAAAAGAAGATGCACTTCTCCTATGAGGTGAAGCTCTCGCCTGGGATCAACGTGATCACCGTCGTCTCTCGCGAGACCGAGGATACCGCCACACGCAAGACGATCGTCGTGCGCAAGGATGGACCTGGCGGTGAAGCGCTGCCGACGCCCAAGCGACGCCAGCTCGGCGAGGACTGGGATTTCGGCGGGGAGTGATTCGGCGCTGACAGGGCACCGAACGTCAGCTGACCAGGGCAGGGGGTGAGGCGCAGCGCGGCTCACCTCCGTGGCTGCGGCGTCGATCGCGTGGCGTGTCCCAGTTCTACACCTCAGTCTGTCCCTTGCACGCGCTCCGGTAGCGCCGTAAACGGAGCGCCGTCATGCGCCTCCACATCAACATCGACCACGTCTGCACGCTTCGAAACGCTCGCGGCACACGCTACCCCGATCCAGTGTTTGCTGCGTCGACGTGTGAGCTGGCGGGCGCAGATGGCATCACGCTTCACCTGCGTGAGGACCGCCGTCACATCAACGACGCGGACGCCAAGGCGCTGCGCGGCAGCATCGCCACACTCATGAACCTCGAGTGCGCCGCCACCGACGAGATGCTGGGCAGCGTGCGCGAACTGCTCCCCGACGTGGTGACGCTAGTTCCGGAGCGCCGCGAGGAGCGCACCACCGAAGGTGGCCTCGACGTCGTGGGCAACACGAGCAAGCTCAAGAGGTTCGCGGCGCTGTGCGACGAGCTCGGAATCAAGCTGTCGCTGTTCATCGCACCTGACCCAGCGCAGATTCGCGCGTCGGCAGAAGTGGGCGCCAAGCAGATCGAGCTGCACACCGGCGAGTACTGCGAGCTGCCAGAGCCCAAGCGCGCGACTGAGCTGGAGCGACTGCGCGCCGGGGCTCGCCTCGCTGCAGAGCTTGGTCTCGACGTCGCTGCTGGACATGGCTTGAACCGACACAACGTGGGTCCGGTCGCCGCGATTACCGACATCGCCGAGCTCAACATCGGGCACTCCGTAATCGCCGACGCGCTCTTCATGGGCCTGGAACGCGCCGTGAAAGAGCTGCGTGCGGTGATCGACCGCGCGCGCGGCTGACGCCACTAGGTCTTCGACGGTGTAGAGTGCGGCGATGGTCGTCGGACTCGGCATCGACGTGTGCTCCGTGGAGCGCATGCAGCGCGCTCTAGAGCGGCACGGAGACAACTTCTGGCAGCGCATCCTCACGCCTGCTGAGCAGCGCGAGCTCGCGAAACGTGGCGATCGTGCGGTCGCTCTGGCCGGTCGCTTTGCCGCGAAGGAGGCGGCGAGCAAGGCCTTGGGGGCGCCGAAAGACGTCTGGTGGCAGAGCGTTGAGGTTCTGCGCGGAAATGGTGGCGTACCTACTCTGTATTTTTCCGGTCCCGCTCTGCCCCATTTGAGCTCGAAGGGGGTGGTGCGGAGCTTGATCTCCATCACTCACGACGCTGGTGTCGCGGCTGCGGTGGTCGTGCTGGAGGGCGCGTGATCCCGGTCTTCAGTCGCGAACAGGTGCGGGCGTTCGACACGCGCGCCATCAACGAGTGCGGTGTGCCCGGTGTGATCCTGATGGAGAACGCTGGGCGGGGCGCAGCTGAGATCATCGCGGCGGAGCTGCGCACACCAGGCGCTCCGGTGCTGGTGTTGTGTGGCCCGGGCAACAACGGGGGAGACGGCTTCGTGGTCGCGCGTCGCCTGCTGACGCTGGGTCATCAGCCGCAGGTGTTCCTGACGTGTGACCCCGAGAAGCTGCGTGGCGACGCACTCATCAACTACCGGGCGTATGTGGGACTTGGTCGCGAGGTGCTGCGCCTCGACGTCGAGCTGGACGCCTTCGACGCCGCGCTGGCCGGAGCGGGGGCGGTCGTAGACGGATTGCTCGGCACTGGCTTGGATCGCGACTTGGATGGGCTGGTCAAGCGCCTAGTGGAGCGCTGTAACGCTGCTCCCGTTCAGCGATTTGCGCTCGACTTGCCTACTGGGTTGCACGCCAACGACGGGCGTATTCTTGGTGTTGCATTCCGTGCGGATATAACTATCAGCTTTGTCGGGCGCAAGCTGGGGCTCCTCACCCCGGGCGGCAAGGAGGTCAGCGGCGAGCTCTACGTCGTCGACATCGGCGTACCTAGCGAGCTGCCTTTGGCTGACGGTGCGTTGCCGGATTTGCCTGTGGCAGAGCTGGTCGAGGCCAGTGATCTGCGAGCCTTCTTGCCAGCGCGGCGGGCGGCGCTCCACAAGGGGAGTGCGGGGAGAGTGACGATCCTTGGTGGATCCGCGGGGAAAACTGGGGCCGCGCTGCTCAGCGCGCGAGCGGCGCATCGCTCCGGCGCTGGGCTAGTGACGATTTGCAACTACCCCGAGGCCGTCGCGCAGCTCGACACGCGAGTCGTCGAGGCGATGACTCGCGGATTGGACCCTGTGCGCGCCGAAGCTTCCCTTGGGGAAGCGTTAGCTGAGCAGACAGCGATCGTCGTCGGTCCTGGCCTTGGACTCGACTCCCGGGCCAAGCTGATCGTGACGAGCGCACTCGCCTGGCCGGGACCCAAGCTGTTCGACGCTGACGCGTTGACTCATTTCAGTGGACGCGCTGCGGACCTCGCGGCTCACACTGGCGAGCTGGTGTTGACGCCTCACCCGGCAGAGCTCGGGCGGTTAATCGGCATTTCCACGCAGCAAGTCGAAGCGAATCGCTACGCGGCCATCGAGCGAGCTACGGAGCTGACGCGGGCGACGGTGCTGCTCAAAGGGCCGTACACGCTGGTGAAGAAGCCCGGGGTCGCGACCCGCATCAATCCAAGCGGCTCAGCGGTGCTCGCGACCGGTGGTTCTGGTGATGTGCTGAGCGGCGTGATCGGTGCGCTGTTGAGTCACCTGCCGGGCTTGGAGGCCGCCACCCTGGGCGCGTACCTGCACGGCCTGGCCGGCGAGCTGTGGGCTGACGAGCGCGGAGCGCAGGTTGGGCTCCTCGCATCCGAGCTAGCGGACCAGCTGCCACGCGCCTGGTCGCGACTGGCTGGCTAGCGAGCCGCTCCGCGCTGCGGAGTGGATGTCACGGTTTTCCGTCGCCCTCCGAACACTGGGGACACGCGTGTGTCCGTGGACACGCGCCTTCGACCCTGGGACACGAGCCGCCGGCTTCTGGAAAGTCAACTACCCGGAATCAATGGGATTTCCGCGGGTGCGACGAGTGGCACGTGACTTGTAAAAGCCAAGCCCTGGAGGACATCAATGCTTCAAACGACCCCTTTTGCCCCGCCCCAGTCCGTTGCCTCGTCGGAGTCTTCGGCAGAAAAAGAGCAGGCGGCTCAAGAGTTCCGCGCCCAGCTAGCGTCTCTCTCCGGCGCCCTCGACGCCCGTGCATTGCGCCTTACCCGCAATCCCGTGGAGGCCCAAGACCTCGTACAGGAGACCTGGATGCGCGCGCTGCGCTTCGAAGAGAGTTACCAGGTGGGAACGAACCTCAAGGCGTGGCTCAACCAAGTGTTGTTCAGCGTGTTCGTCACTCGCTGTCGTAAGTTGAAACGCGAACGCCGTGCCCTGGATTCCCTCGGGACCGATCCCTGCGCCTGGACGCAGCGGGATCCTGAACCGGTGGTGAAGAGCCTGAGCCGTTCTGTGCAGAGCGCCCTCGACTCGATCCCGACTCAGTTCGCCAGCGCCGTTACTTTGGTGGACATCGAGGAGAAGAGCTACAAAGAGGCAGCCTCTCACCTCGGCGTACCGGTGGGAACCGTGATGAGCCGACTCTTCCGTGGGCGCCGCTTGTTAGCTGGGCTGTTGGACGATGGTCGGCAGCAGGAGCTGTGCGCAGCTTGAGGCGTCCCAAAGCACGCTGCCGTAGGCAAGAGTCGAGCGGTGCCGCCTCCCCCATCGCCCGCTCAATCAAGCTCGACCGTGCCGTTTTCTATGTGGAAATACTGCCCGTCACTGGACTCCAGTAGCAAGGCGCCGTTCTGATCGATGCCGCGGGCAGTGCCGCGACGCTCATCGACCCGAACCTGCTGGCCAAGCAGCGCATCGTGAAGGCGCAGTTCTTCGAGCATCGACGCGAGGCCTTCGCGTTCGAACTGGCCCAGGCGCCGCTCCAGCTGAATCAGCACCCGCGCTAGCACCCCCTCCCGGGAGAGCTCGGGAGCGCCCGCAGCGGGTTCGCACAGCGCGAGGCTCGTCGCCAGGCTGGCGATCTCCTCGGGCAAGTGGCGGCTCAACACGTTCGCGCCCACGCCGATCACCACCGAATCGAGCTGCCCTCCGCTGACCTGGCTTTCCACGAGGATACCCGCGAGCTTCCTGCGGACGATCCACACGTCGTTGGGCCACTTGAGCTGAGGAGCGCTCGCGGTGTATTCCGCCACCGCGTCCCGCACGGCTAGCCCCACCGCGAGCGTTAGCCGGCTCGCCGTCTTGAGCTCGAGCTGCGGACGCAGCAAGACGCTGAAGAGCAGGTTCTCGCCGGGCGGAGAGCTCCAGCTGCGGCCGCGGCGACCGCGTCCTGCGGTTTGGCTGTCTGCGATGAACACGCTGCCGTGTCTTGCACCCTGCCTGGCTGCGGCGATGGCCTCGTCGTTGGTGGAGCCGGTTTGCTCGAAGTACACCACCGCTCCGCCGAGCTGATGCGCGAGCGCCGCACCCAAGCCGTGGGTCGGCGTTGCGCCGCGGAGCTTCGTGAGCTCGCTCTGGAGTCGGCTGGTGTCGAAGGTCATTGGCCTCGGATCTACCACGTAGCGCGTCCGTCGCCTGGCTTTCGCGACGGACTCAGGGGTGGCATGCTGCGCGCGATGACGAGCCTGCGTTTGCCTCACCTGAGCAGTCGGCTTCAGGGGTTTGGTACCACGATCTTCGCGGAGATGACGCGCCTGGCGCTGGAGCATCAGGCGCTGAACTTGGGCCAGGGTTTCCCGGATTTCGACGCGCCGGCTGAGGTCAAGGAAGCGGCTCAACGTGCGATCGCTGACGGGCTGAATCAGTACGCGCGCAGCTTCGGTGTGCCGCAGCTGAATCAGGCCATCGCCGATCATCAGGCGCAGTACCGCGGGTTGACCTACGACCCCACCAGCGAGATCACCGTCTACTCGGGGGCCACGGAAGCGATCTGCGCGACGCTGCAAGCGCTGTGTGAGACCGGCGACGAGGTCGTGATGTTCGAGCCCTTCTACGACTCGTACCGCGCGAGCGTCGCGATGGCAGGTGCCGTTTCTCGCGTCGTGACCTTATCCCCGGGGAAAAATGGCTTCGAGTACTCGCTGGCTGACCTCGAGGCATCGATAACAGGAAAGACGCGCCTGATACTGCTGAACACGCCGCATAACCCCACCGGCAAGGTCTTCTCCCGACAAGAGCTCGAGCAGATCGCCGAGCTGTGTCTGCGTCACGACTTGCTCGCCGTGACGGACGAGGTCTACGAGCATCTCGTGTACCAGGGAGAGCACATCTGTCTCGCGAGCTTGCCGGGCATGCGCGAGCGCACCGTGGTCATCAGCTCCGCGGGCAAGACGTTTTCGTGCACCGGCTGGAAGATTGGCTGGACCTGTGCGGCGCCGGACCTGACCCGTGCACTACGCGCCGCCCACCAGTTCATCACCTTCGCCACGGCGACGCCGTTTCAGCACGCGGTGGCACACGCGCTCGGCATGGGCGCCGCGTACTTCGAGCAGCTGCGCGAGGAGTACCGCGGGCGCCGTGACCTGCTGAGCGCCGGGCTGAGAGACGTGGGCTTTGGAGTGATTGAACCCGAGGGCAGCTACTTCATCTGTGCGGATATCCGCGGCCTCGGGTTCTCCAGTGGCAGCGAGCTCTGCGCGATCCTGCCGCGGGTCGCCGGCGTGGCGGCGATCCCGAACGCCGCGTTCTATCTCGACCCGGCGCGAGGGGACGCGCTCGTGCGCTTTGCCTTCTGCAAGACACAGAGCGTGCTCGAACAGAGCGTCGAGCGGCTACGTAAGGGGATTGGAAATCTCCGCGCGGAAGCAAACCGGGCCGCGAGTTCAGGAGGTGTGCGATGAAGGTCGCGGCGGTTCAGTACGACATCGCTTGGGAGGATCCGACGCAGAACTTCCAGCGCCTTCGCGGGCGTGTGGCTGACGCTGCGCGCGCCGGTGCCAGCCTGGTGGTGTTGCCGGAGATGTTCAGCTGCGGCTTTTCGATGGCGACGGAGCGCATCGCGGAGCCGTTCGGCGGCCCGAGTGCGCAGTTCGTGGCGGAGCAGGCGCGGGAGCACGGGGTGTGGGTGTGCGGCTCGTTTCCTGAGCTACAGCAAACCAGTGAAGGTTCGAGCGAGTCTCGCCCGGCGAACACCTTGGTGCTGAGCAGCCCCGAAGGCGAGCTGAGCCGCTATGAAAAGATTCATCCGTTCACCTTCGCGCGGGAGCACGAGCATTACCGCGCGGGTACGGAGTTCTTGGTGCGAGACGTGTGCGGGGTCTCCTGCTGCTTCTTCGTTTGCTACGACCTGCGCTTCGCGAACGAGTTCTGGGTCAACGCTCCTCGCACCGACTGCTACGTGGTGGTCGCCAACTGGCCGGAGAAGCGTCGGACTCACTGGCAGGCGCTACTCCTGGCGCGCGCGATCGAGAACCAAGCTTATGTGGTGGGCGTGAATCGCGTGGGCAAAGGCGGGGAGCTCGACTACGCGGGCGACAGCGCGGTCATTGACCCCCTCGGCCAGACACTCTGCTGCGCCGCGATCGGCGAGACGACGTTGTACGCCGAGCTGGACGCTGACCTCGTGAAGCAGGCTCGCGCACGCTTTCCCGTGCTCCAGGACCGCCGCGCCAACATCTAGGGGGGGCGACGCTACTCCGCTGCGTGAGCTTCACCCGGCAGGGCAGCCTTGGCGGGGATCAGGCTCATCGCGCGCTCTGCGAGGGCGGTGATGGTCAGCGACGGATTCACACCTGGGTTCGCGGAGATCGTGGAGCCATCGATGATGTAGAGCCCCTCGTAGCCGAACGCGCGATGTTGCGCGTCGATCACGCCTTCCTTCGCGCTCGCGCCCATCGTGCAGCCGCCGAGGATGTGCGCCGTAGTCGGGATGTTGAACAGGGTCTCCGTGAAGCCACTGAAGGGAATGCCGCCGGTCTTCTTCGCGAACGCCTCGGCGAGCTCCGTTGCCTCGGGGATCGAGGCCGTGGGGGCCTCTCCGCCCTCGAGCTCGGTGACCATACCGTGGCGGAACGCCGTGAAGAGTGAGCGCCCGAGCTTGAAGCGCAAGGTGCCCTCGGCCGTCTTCATGTAGAGCAGGATGATCGTGCTCTTGGCCCAGTCGCCGACCAACAGTGCGCGCAGCATCTTCACTGGATGCAGCAAGCAGAGCAACATGGCCCGCAGCAGCTTGATGACGCCAGGGCTGTAGCCGCCCACATGGGGCATCTGCATCGTGCGGAAGAAGCCGGACCCTGCGCCGTAGCGCACGACCTCGAGGTGAGAGTTGTCGTCGATCTGATAGATGCTGCCGATCGCCACGCCCTTCGAGAGGTCTTGTTTTCGGTCCTTGACCGTCACGAAGATCAGCGACTCCGAGTTGGTGCGCACCTGTGTGCCGAGGGCGTCCGAGAGCTTTGGCAGCGCTTCCGGGTCGGCCTTCTGGCGCAGCAACAGCTTGTTCGTACCGAGCGCGCCGGCGGATACGATCACTTGCTTCGCCGAGACCCGTTGCGTGTTCCCTGCCCGTTCGAACTCGACGTCATAGCCGCCGCCCTCACGCGGCAGGATGCGGGTGACCTTCGATTCATCGGAGATCTTCAGGCCTTGCTGTTCCGCGAGGTAAAGGTAGTTCTTGTCCAGCGTGTTCTTCGCGCCGTGCTTGCAGCCAGTCATGCAAGCGCCGCAGCGGATGCACCCGGTGCGCGCCGGCCCTTTCCCGTCGAAGAAGGGATCTGGCACGGTCTTGCCCGGGTTGTCGAAGTAGACGGCGACGTGAGTGTGTTCGAAGCGCTCGGCAGCTCCGCGCTCCGTCGCAATTTCCTTGAGGATTTGGTCTGGGGGGGTGAGGAACGGCGTGGGGACGGCGCCGAGCATGCGGCGCGCCGTTTGGTAGTGAGGCATCAGCTCGGCCTCCCAGTTCGCGAGCCCACCCCAGCTTGGGCTGTTGAAGAAGCCGCTCTTCGGGATTGGCAGCGTGTTTGCGTAGGTGAGGCTGCCTCCGCCAAAGCCGGCGCCGGCCAGCACCGTCACGTGCTTGAAGAACTGCATCTGAAACAGACCACGACAGCCAAGGGCTGGCGCCCAGAGCCAGCGCTTCACGTTCCAATTGCTCTGGGGAAAATCCTCCGGGCGCATGCGCTTGCCGGCCTCGAGCAATTGGACGTCGTAGCCCTTCTCCACGAGTCGCAGGGCTGAAACGCTCCCACCGAATCCGGAACCAATGATCACCCAGTCGTGATCGAATGCCGTGGTCATCTCACGCCTGCTGTAGCCCCAAATTCACTGGAAATCAGCCGCTTCTCGGCTTGCTGAATGGCGTTCAATAGTGTCGTCCTCAGAATCGGGTGGCGATTTCACCCTTCGCGGCTCGCGCCGAGGAGCGGAGCCGGAAGCGTTCAAGAAGCCCGGGCGCGTCGAGACGAGTGTTTGGGGCAAGCGTTGCGCGCGGCGGGGTTCACTGTGGCGGATTTGGCCCAAACGTTGCGGGACGCGGAGCCGCTGACTGCGAGCCTGACGGTTGAGGTGCGGGAGTCGCAGGTTTCGTATCCGCGGGGCCTTCGTCTGCGGCCTTGAGTTGGGCAGCGACCCAGTCCATGTATGCCGGTACCGCCTCACAAGCGAGGTGGTCGGCGTTCTGCATCTGCTGCGGAGTCCCCTGGAAGCGTTCCGTGATCAGCTGGACCTTCGGGTGACCCCTGGTCAAGCGCCGCAAGTTGTCATCGAGGCCCGTGACGTACCGCTTGAACTCGCGCCGCGTGGCGAGCGTGTTGGCTATGGGGGAAGGGACGATGCTCAGCGTGATGTCGCGCTTCTCTGCGATCGCGATCATCGACTGCAGGGCGCGCACGTTGTCCCCGCTCAACCGGGGCCGCGGGCGCCGTGACAGCCAGCGGATGTGTCCCGACACGTCAGCCGCAACCACCCTCGGAAGCGCGCCACACATTTCGACGTATCCGTCCGAGTGATAGACGGGATCTGCCTCGGGGAAACGCGAATCACGCGCGCGGAACCTGGCGAAGTCAGCCTTGTTCAGCACCACCCGCCAGAAGGCAAATTCCAGCGTATCGCGCAGTGACTGCCGCTGGGAGTACAGCGGCAAGAGGCGATTCTCCAGCAGGTCGTAGCGCGTACCCGGTTTCCAACGCAGCTCGCGCTCGGCTTCCGCCGATTGAGCGCGCCAGCGTGGGATCACGCCGAACAGTCCGGCTTGAGGTCGGCGATACCAGGCGTCGTAGACGTGGATCAGCAGCAGCCGCTTGGGGGTGCCCACGCGCTCCACGTACTCCTCAAGCATCCACTCGTCGTCCACCAAACCGAAGTTTCCGAGCGTCGCCAGGTTGAGTCCCGTGCTGCCGGTCCGCTGTCGAAGGTATTCGGGGTTGTAACCTTGGTTGCCTGCTGAATCCCCGAGGATCAACATGTCGACGGGCGTATCTTGCTCGCCGAGCAGGCGCCACTTGAAGGCAATCAGTCGGTAGCCCAGGTTCGTGCTGTAGCGCTCGAGGCAGCGGCCTGCGACGAAGTTCAGCGCAACCGCGACAGCCAGGACGGAGAACACGGTCTGAGTCACCTTGCGCCAGCTGGTCTCTGGCTCAGCTTCTGTCATTCCCGGGGCACTCACGTTCACCTCGACTGGCACTCTGCTTGGAAGGCTAGAACTGGAAGTAGATGAATTCGATGGTCTTGCCCGTGGCGAACCCGACTGTCGCCGCGATCAGGGCACCATAGATGAAGGCTCGCACCGGCAAGCGGAACCGCGTCGGTGCAAGCAGGTTGTCGGTTTGCAGTTGTAGAATCTGCATCAAGATGAGTGGGGTCGCCAGCGCTGCGAGGAATGCCCATCCGGCCTTGTCGAATGCTCCGTCGGCCCCCGAGGCGATGCGACCGAGGAACGTCCCCGCGTCGGAGAGTTTTCCCACGCGGAAAAGAATCCAGCCGATCACGGTCAGCGGGAACATCAATGACGCCCTCGCCAGCCCAGCGAGCTTTCCGCTGCCCTTGATCGCCACTCCGGCTTGACCGGCTGCTCGCGCGCCGCACAGCAGGGCCCCGTGGTAGGCGCCCCACGCCACGAAATTCCACGCGGCTCCATGCCAGAGGCCTCCGAGCAGCATCGTCAGGAAGAGGTTGCGATACGTCTTGAGCGTGCTGCCCCGGTTGCCGCCCAACGGAATGTACAGGTAGTCCCGTAGCCAGCTCGAGAGCGACACATGCCAGCGTCGCCAGAAGTCACTCGGGCCTTGGGCGAAGTACGGCAACTTGAAGTTGAGCATCAGGTCGAAGCCCATCAGCTTCGACAAGCCTCGCGCCATGTCCGAGTAGCCGGAGAAGTCCCCGTAGATTTGAATCGTGAAGGCCAAGGCTCCGAGCAGCAGCGTTGACGCGCCGTGGGCCGTTGGATGCTCGAAGATTGGGTTGGCGATCAGCGCGGCGTTGTCGGCGATGACGAGCTTCTTGAACAGGCCCCAGATGATCAGGAAGATGCCTGCTTCGGCGCCGGCGGGAGTGATTTTTCTGGGGTTCTCGACCTGGGGGAGGAAATGGGAGCTGCGCTCGATGGGGCCAGCGACGAGCTGGGGGAAGAAGCTGACGTAGAGCGCGAACTCCGCGAAGTTTGTGCTCGCTCGCGTTTCCTTGCGGTAAACATCGACGGTGTAGCTCAACGACTGGAACGTGTAGAACGAGATCCCGACCGGCAGGATGATGTCGAGGGCACCGACAGGGAGGCTGCCTCCAAACTGGGCAAACGCGCTGCGCAGCGAGTCGAGGAAGAAGTTCGTGTACTTGAAGTACGCCAGCAGGCCTAGGTTGCTGATCACCGAGAGCATCAGCCAGCGCTTGCGTGTTCGCTCGTCCTCGGAGACCGAGATCTTGCGCGCGGCAAAGTAGTCGATCCCGGTGGAAAACAGGATCAGCCCGAGAAAGCGCCAGTCCCACCAGCCGTAGAATACGTAGCTCGCGACCAGCAGCAGCGCGTTCTGAAGTTTCAGCCAGCGCTTCAGCGCCAGGTAGGCCGTGAACACCAGCGCGAAGAACAGCGCAAATTGCCAGGAGCTGAAGAGCATGCCGCAGGGGGTTCTATAGCGGTTCGTCGAGAGCGTTGGAACCACTCGCTACTTCCGTAAGCGTTCCTCACGGCGGCGCGTTTCTGGGGGAGAAGTGCTGCGTGTTCTCAGGCGAACGCCGTATGCGACCTGGGAGTCGAGGTGGGTTGGGTGGGGAGCGGCAGCCTGCGTGGCGGCCGCCCGCTCTCGCTGAACGCAGCGAAGGTCACCCAGTGACAGGGTGCTGAGCCTGGTTCAGTAGCGTGCCAGGTGCTCCCGCCGGCTGGCCATCTGACGGCGTGCCGCTAGCCGGTCTTTCTCGGCGTAGCGGGTGCTATTGCGTTCGCTTGAGCACGGCGCCCGGAACTGATATTGCCACAGGGAAACGGAGGTCGCGCTCGCCACAGACGTGAACGGCTCCTTCGAGGTCGTGCCGCTTGAACACGCGCGCGACATCCGGCGTGAGGCCGCCATCAACTCCTTGGGCCACGACCAGGTAGTATGGGGTACTGCTGCGGTAGCGAGTCTGCTTTCGCACGACCGCTACTGCCCAGACCCCAGGGTGGTGCTCCGCAACCGCTCGCAGCTCCGCCATGACTTCTTCCGGCAACTCCGGAGGCTGCAGCACATCGCCAGGGTTCCACTGGTTGCGTTCCGCGAACATGGCACGCGAATGGTCGTCGGAGGCCTTGGCGGTCTGGGCCAGGCGATCTACTTCGCGGCTGCGCCCGTGCTTTGCGTGCCATGCGATGAGCAAGCGGCTGCCAAGCGAAGAAGCGACCGGGTCGAGGCGCATCGCCTTTTCCACCCACTCCTCGCCCTCCTCTTGGTCGAGGCGCATCAAGAGAATGCGTCCGAGCTCGAGCGCGCCGCTGATGTGGTTGGGATGCTGCTTTAGCAACTCACGCAGCAACTCCACTGCGGCCTCAGGGGATTGGTGGTCTTCCGCAAGCAAGCTGCGCTCGAGCTGCTCCTGATCGTTCAGCGGGCGCGCCGCGGCGAGCTGCTCAAGTTGCTGCAGCCGCACACCCCCCGCGAGGAAATCCCGGTGCCGCTGGGACCACGCTTGGAGGTTTCCGTACTTCCACCGCTCGCTCAAGTGGTGCTCGAGCAGCTGGCAGCGCTCCGGCTCGAGGTAGTGTTGCGCAGCGTTGACCTCGAGTTCTGCGGGCACTTCTGGGACGACCTTGAGGGCCTCGAGGCGATCCTTGAGTGCGGGATGCGTATCCGCGCACGTCGTCTTCTCTTCGAGTCCCTCTCTCAGCCAGCCTTGGGCCTCGAGCCCCATCGGTTGAGCGAGTACCCGATCCATTACAGCGTGCAGGTCTCCCGGCGGTTCGGGTTGGCGTTTCGCCGTCTCATCCAAGAACTTCCAAAAGCGCTCCGCGAGCTGGCGTTCGCGGAGCTGGACGCGCACCAGCATGCGGCCCATGACCCCTGGGCCCAGCAGTTGAGCGGCGCTGGCGTCGGCTTCGTACTCTTGGGCGCGACCGAGCACGAACGTGTAGGCGTTGAAGAATGGAGCGTAGCGGTTGATGAACCAGCCGACAGCGGCCCCGCCGCCGCGCTCCTCGAGCTGCTCGTGCAAGTAGGACCAGGAGTGCCTCACGCGATAAATCCAGGGACCGAAGCCCGCGTGCTTCTTGGATACGTGGCCCAGTTCATGCGCCAGCACCGCTCTGAACTCATCGGGGGCGAGCGCGCGCATCAACGGTAGACCGAGCACGAGGAAGCGTTTCGAGCCAAGCATCAACCAACGCGGGACCTCGACCACACTGGCGTTGAACTCGCCATTCATCAGTACATAGCGGAATGGCTTTACCCCCAGGTCTTTCCGCATGGCCTCGAGGAGCGCGAAGAGCTTGGGCGAATTGCCTGGAGTCAAGATCAAGCCTTCAGGCTCAGGGATGCGCACGAAGAGTGCCTTCACGATGCCCCCCAAGAAGGCGATGACCAGAATGAACAGCTTGATCGTCTTGAGCAGGAAGACGCGCGCCGTCAGCAGCAAGCCGATCATGAACAACACGGCTCCCAAGATCGCTCCGCCAACTCCGAGGAACAGCACGCCGAAGCCAAACAGCGCGAGCATCAGCACTTGGAACTGGTAGTATCCAGGGTGCTTCTTCTGGCGCGCTTCCAGGCGCGCAACGATGGCTTCAAAGCGTTCGAGTGTCATGAGGGAGCGGCCTATGTTAGCGGCGATCTCGCGTGCGTCGAGGCTCGAACCACACGACCGCGCGGCCGCGTCGCAGACTTCTCGTTGCGCGCTGTCCCCAAGGCTCCGTGATCATTATGGGTCCAACACCGCGCACGAAACCTCGGGGAAGCGCGTATGGCTGGCGTTTGGTGGCGTACCGTTCCTTACATGGTCTTGCTCCCGGCGGTTGGGTGCGGAGTGCCGCCTCGTGAGGTCGCCTACGTCCGAGCGCCTGCGCGTCTCCTAACGTCGGCAGCGCTGGACAAGCCGGCGTTGGAGCGGGCCGCACGTGCGGAGGCAACGCAGCTGCACACTCAAGCCAAGACACTCGTCGAGCTCGCCGATGCGCTTGACGCTGAGGTCGAAGCGCTGTCTGACCAGCTCCTACCCGTTCTCGATGGCGACCAGGAGCCCCCGCGCGGACTGCAGCGTTTCCAAGGCTTGGTGTTCTGGATCACCCCTCGCCACGCGACGATCCAGCGCTGCGACCAGGCTTCAGATCGCTACTTGAGCTTGCTCGAGCGGGACATTCACGCGTTCAGTCTAGAGCGCGCCGAACTGATTGCTGGCGTGGGTAGCGTCCAAGGTGACCGCATGCGGATCGCTCGCATCGAAGCCAGACAGCCAGGCGGAGATTGCCCCATTGAGTCGAAATTCGGGCAGTCGAAGCTGCGTCAGGAACGCGCGCTCGCCGAGGAGCAGGCAGAGCAGTATCGTAGCGAAGCGCGCGAGCTTCAGCGGGAGGCGGCTCGCCTGCGGGCTGAGGCCAAACAGCTGCGCGCCAGGGGGCGGCGCCCTTAGGTATCTGTTTTGGTACCGCGTGATTCCGCCCGGACTACCTCTGGAAGAGTAAGGCTGACTCGGGCAAGATATGTTGCGGCACTCCTTCGTGTGAAGCGTTGCTGGGTCTAGTATAATGCCACGCGGATATATATTTTGGCTCTGGACGTGCGCGGCATGCATAGGCTGTCAGGGCGGCACGCCCGACGCTGAAGCTCCGGTCACTGACAACCAGACCTGGAAGTCATCTTCCGCGGGGGAACAGCTATCAGAGTTTCGAGTCGCTGCGGTGTACCAGGGGCCCAGCCGCGAAGGCTGGCTGGAGGTACGCCCGATTGGAGATGACGTGTACTTGCAGCCGGCCTTCTTGAAGTTCGTGAATGGACGCTTCGAGACGGGGCACGGCGCAGGGGGCACGCTGTTTGGGATCTCTGAGCAGGAGCTCTGGAGCGCGAGCTACAACTTCGAGGAATGCGGGATTTGTCCCACGCTGAGCCGCTGGGACGGCTGGCGCTGGCGCCCCGTGACGCTGCTCGACACGGGCGATCATCAGCCGGCAGGTTGGTTCGACACCTGGCTGCCCGGCGTCGCGTTCGCGGGCTATCGTCATCCGCGGGCCTCCTCCATCGTTCTCGAGCTGGTTTATGCCGACGGTCGGCCCTCACGCAGCTTGCCCAGCGACATTGGTATTTGGGGCGATGTTCAGTTCACGCCCTCGCACGTCATCGTGACCGGACAAGATACCGCGGGGAAAGACATGGTCGAGATCTGGCAACGGGGCGTAGAGCGGAGAGAGGTCGTGCGACCACCAGAGCGCTGCTCGGATCGGGTGTGGGTCGAGCTACCCAACGGACACCTCGCTTATGTCGGTACTTCCCCGGAACAGAAGATCTGTGGGCTCGAACGCGTTGGCAGGAGCTGGCAGTCACTTGATCTGCCTGTTGGGCCGGGTTCCGCGCTGGCTTACCGTGTGGATTCAACCGGCGAGCAGTGGGTGATAGTGGGGGTAGCGGACAAGGATCACGTATTCAGGCAGCGACGTGTGCTCCGGCGCACCAGCGGCGCCTGGCAGCCTGTCGAGCTGCCGACGAGCGGGGGCTACCCGTGGCAGCCGGCTGATCTCACTCTGGATGCTGCGGGCACGCTGTGGGTGATTGCGAACCAAGAAGTGCCTTGCTTTCGCTACGCCGTGCTACGCCGCGGAGACGTGAGCGAGGTCTGCACCCTCAACGACTGGAGTCAGGTCGCTTGCAGTTACTCCGCCGAACCTCAGGGCTGCCTCTACAACGACTGACACTGGCTCTGGGAAGAGGGGTAGCGGCTTGCCAGCCGAACGACCTGCGGCGGATCACTCGCCAGGACACTGCACGGGCACTTCACCACCACAGCTTGGCGTGGCCGCGCAGTCTCTGACGAGCACACAGGTCCCGTCAGGCTTCTTGACGACGCGACGCTTGGACACTTCCGGTCCGTCGTAGTCACTGGGGGGTGGCGGCGGCGCGTCGCCTTCAGGGAGCCGCTTGGGTTTCCCTGTGGATTTTTCCGGAGGCGCCTTCGTCGCTTTCCCGTTGCCCACACCGCCTGACTCGTCTTTCGGCTCTTCCGCGGGGGCCGGCGGTTTCGGGGGTGGGGGAGGTGCGCTTGAAGGCGCCGGGGGTGGCGTCGGGGGCGCTATGGGTTCGGGTGTCGCCGGAGCGCAGCCCAGGACCAGCACACCCACCAGCGCGGTGCCAAACAGCTGGAAAACACTGGCCCCGGCACGCGCGTTGCCGCGTGTTTGCTGGGGGTTACTGCGCCTCGCGTTGCCGCCCATGGGCGCACATTACCAGCTCGCCAGGGCCGGATGACAAGGCCCCGCAGACTGCGAGCGGCGAAGTCGCCTCCGCTGTGATAGCTTTTCGGCCGAGTGGAGCTGAAAGCGGGCGAGTTGATCGGCGCGAAGTACCGACTCGAGCGCCCTCTGGCTCGAGGCGGCATGGGTGAGGTGTGGATCGCGCGTCACATCGAACTCGACGTGGACGTTGCCGTGAAGTTCATTCAGGCAGCTGCCAACCACTCCAAGGCGGGCGCGCGCTTTCGGACGGAGGCGCGTGCTGCTGCTCAGCTGAAGAGCCCCCACGTGGTGCGCGTCTACGACTATGGCTTGCACGAAGGGGCGCCGTACCTCGCGATGGAGTTGCTGGAGGGACAAGACCTTCAGAGTCGTATCGATCGCCTGGGCAAGCTGGCCCCTGAAGAGGCGCTCGTCATAGTCGAACAAGCCGCGAAGGCGCTGGGCGTTGCTCATTCCGCGGGGATCGTACATCGGGACATCAAGCCCTCGAATCTGTTTCTGGCGCTCGAAGGCGGCGATGAGGTGTTGAAGGTCCTCGACTTCGGCATCGCGAAACAAGAGCAGCCTGATGGTGCCACCACCTCCCAGGGCGTGCTTCTGGGGTCCCCGGCGTACATGAGCCCCGAGCAAGCGCGCGGGCATGCAGTCGATGCCCGCAGTGACCTCTGGTCGATGGGGGTAGTGGTGTTCGAGATGTTGAGCGGCGACTCTCCGTTCAGCGGCACGACCGTCGGCGACTCGATCGCGAAGATCTGCTGGGAGCCACTGCCGATGATTCAAGATCGAGCGCCGGAGCTCCCGGAGCGCTTTCAAGCGTTCTTCGATCGCGCGCTGGCGCGCGACAAGGCACAGCGCTTCCAAGACGCAGAAGAACTCCTGAATTATTTCCGTGCGGTAGTAAATCCGAACGCCGAGCTGGGCGACCACACGCCCCTGCGCAGCAGTCTGGTCTCGAAGCCTTCGACGTCGGACGATTGGGGGCGCACCGAGCCCACTGTGGAGCTGTCGCCGTCCTCGGTGATCGACCGCAGCGAGGGCGCGAGCCTCGCAGCTAGCAGCCACGTCATCCCGCCTCAGGCTCGGCCGCGCTGGGTGTTGCCGATCGGAATGTTGGCGCTCGGGGCGATGGGTATCGGCGCGGCGTACTTCTCGTCACGTCCCACGGCGCGTCCGGAACCGGCGGCGCCAAGCGCCCCTCTTCGGACGCGCATTGAGCCAAGCGCGCTGCCCGAGGCTGACGGCTCGCGGCCTGAGATGAACCCGGCGCCGACCCCTGGCTCCTCGGGCGCTCCGAGCGCTTCCATTGCGCCGAGCGGCTCAGCCGAAGCGAGCGCCACGGCTCCGAGCGCCGCGCCTGCAGCGACTCCGAAAGCTCGCCGTCCTGCGGCGGACGCGCCGGCCGTGAAGCCCCCAAAACCGAACGCTCCAGCTGAAAAGAAGCCGCCGGTACGGGACGACACCTTCGGGATCTAGCGCGGATCACGGGTCTTTTCCGGCGAACCTGCGGCCGCCCGCGGTTTCAGCTAATAAGCCCGGTGTGGTTTCGAGAGTGCGTCGCCGTGCCCGCAGAACAACGCAGGTTGCTTGGGTTGTCCTGCTGCTCTCAGCCGCTGCGCCCGTCGGGGCCCAGCCGAGCGCCGGACCCGATGAAGCAACTCGCGCGGAGGCCCGTCGCTTGGGTTACGATGGACTCTCTGCGTTCGAGGCCAAGCGCTGGGCCGTCGCCTATGAGCGGTTCCGTGCGGCAGAGGAGCTGGTGCACTCTCCGGTCTTCATCCTGTACATGGCCCGCGCGAAGTCGAAGCTTGGGGATCTCTTGGAGGCCTCACGCCTCCTGGCTTCTGTAGAGCGATCGGGTAGCCCTGGGGAAGACGCGGCCTGGCAACGCGCCCGCGACGACGCTGCGCTGGAGCTACAAGAGCTCGAGCGGCGCATCCCGAAGCTCGTGGTCGAAGCAGAGCCCGCGCCCGCAGACTACAACCTCCAGGTGGATGGCTCGGAGGCGAGGCTGGGTGAGGCACTCCGCCTGAACCCGGGGAAGCACACCGTCACGCTACGAGCGGGCACGGAGCGACGGGTCGAGACGCTGGAGCTGGTAGCAGCCGAAGGCACCCGCAAGCTCTCCCTGAAGCTTGAACGCGGCTCCTCACCCCCGAAAGAAGCTGGGAAAGGGCCGCAGACGACGTCTCCAGGTGAGGACGAGGCTGTTCGAGACACGAGCTCTGACGAGTCGGCTGGGGTTCCGGCTTGGCTCTCACTGGGCATGCTCGGGCTCGGTGCGGTTTCCCTCGGCGTCTCCGGCCTCAGCTGGCTGAAAGCTAACGATCGCGCTGACGCCGCGAAGCAGGGATGCGAAGGTGCGATTTGCCCTGAGGAAAATCAGGGTGCGAAGGACGACGCGCTGTTCTACGCCGACGTCAGTACGTGGACCTTGATCGGCGGCGCGGCCCTGGTCGTCGGTGGTGGCGTCTTGTGGCTGACGTCGAGCTCGACCGAACAGTCGCAGGTCGGTGTCGGTCCGCGAACCGTGGTGTTCCGCACGGTATTTTAGTCCTAGTCGTCGAGCTGATTCAGCTCGCTCAGGCAGTCCACAGTGTCGACGATCGTGCGCTGGCTGACCCGAAGGTAGTCGATGGCGACCAGGGTGTCCGGAGCGTTGCTCTGGTAGATGTGCGCGCTACTGCCAAGCTCGGTGAGCGTCGTCGCGTTGGGACCGACGGCGACTTGCTGGGGGCCGATCGCGCCTACCAGGATGAAATTCGGGTCCGACTCGAGGCGGGTCGCGATGAACGCGTTTTCGCTCGAGCGGCACAGGCCGATGTAGCCGGAGAGGAGAGTCCCCTGGGGTCTGCGGTAGTTCCAGCTCGTCGAGTTGCCCGGATTCGTGAACTGCGCCAGCGCACCGAAGCCAAGCGGTCCGCCGTCGAGTGAATCGTACGTGGTGAGGCTGGCGAGAACGTTGGATCCCCCGCTCTGGGCGCGAAGCACGATCCCACCCCCCGCGAATTGATCGCTCGGGACATCTGGCGGGTTGCTGCGCGACTCGACCCGGAGTCGGCTGACAGCGGCGAAGTCCGCGGTGCCCACGTACTGATAGAAGAAGGCGCCCTCCTCCTGCCCGTACCAAGGCTGTACCGCTGGGGTGATCTGAAGCTCGTGGTCCGCGACCTCGACGCTCCCCCCGGAGAGCTGTTGACTGAAGCAGTCGAGGTCTCCCGCGGTCTCGTACTCGCTACCGAGACCTGAACAGCCAGCAGTGCCTCCGCTTGATTGCCCTGCGGAACCAGATGAGCCAGCGCTCCCGCTGTTGCCGCCGACACCGGCGCTACCACTGGACCCGGCGCTGCCCCCACTGTTGCCAGCACCAGAACTGCCTCCGGCGTTACCGCTTCCCGCGTTCCCGGTCCCGCCGCTGGCTCCAACGCCAGCGTTGCCTCCGCTCCCGGCCGCTCCCGCCGCGCCGCCGGTGGCCGTGAACTCCAGGTCGTCGAGTTCGAGCAAGCCCCCGCATGCGCTCAGTACCCAGATCGCGCCCCCGACGATCGCGATCCTTCCCCTCCAGCTTGACGAGCGCTTCATCTTTTGACCCCGAGCTTGCTGGCGAGCTTACCCAAGTAGCTTCGCTCCAGGCCAGCGATGCGCGCCGCTTCGGATTGATTGCCCCCAGTGTGCTCCAGCAGGCGTTGAAGGTAGACGCGCGTGAACGCGGCGAGCAGCGCATCTTTCTGCTCGGCGTATGCGCGGGTCGGATCGACCCAGCTACTGAGCGGGCCGTCCAGCTCATCGCCGCTCGCCGCAGCTTGAGTGAGCAATCCAATCGCCAAGTAGGCCTCCACGGCGTTTCTGAGTTCACGGGCGTTGCCAGGCCAGCTCTGCGCCTCGAGTTGCTGCAGGAAGTCTTCGGGTAGCACCGCGCCGCCGGCCTTCTGCGCGAACGAGGCGGCGAGCAGTCGGATATCTTGGCGGCGTTGGCTGAGGCTCGGGAGCTCGAGGCGTACGACGGCCAAGCGGAAAAATAAATCCTCGCGGAAAGTCCCAGCGCGCCGCGCTTCGTCGAGGTTCTTGTTCGTGGCGGCGATCACCCGCACGTTGACTTGCCGCGGCAGGTTCTCGCCGACTCGAGTCACCTCCCGGGCCTCCAGAGCACGCAGCAAGATTGGCTGGACGTCCAAGGGGAGCTCTCCGACTTCATCCAAGAACAGCGTTCCGCCGTCCGCCAGCTCGAAGGCGCCGGGCCGCGTCTCCGAGGCACCGGTGAATGCACCCTTGCGATGTCCGAACAACTCGCTCTTGACTAGCTCGCGATCCAACGCGGCACAGTTGATCGCCACAAAGTTCCCTGAGGAAACGCTAGAGCCGTCGTGGACTGCGCGCGCCACCAGCTCCTTGCCAGTCCCGCTCTCGCCTTCCAGCAGCACACTCACCAGCGAGCCTTCAAGGCGCTGCAGGATCGCAAACAGCTTCAACATGCTGGGAGACTTGCCCAGCAAGCCCCGATAACCTTGGTGCGCGAGCGGCAGGTCCCCCAGGTCGTGAAGCTCGAGCTTGAGGCTGACCGAGCCCAGCATGAGCTCGCTGCCAGGGGTGAGGATCGCGCTCTCGATGCGCTGCCCGAGGTAGCGCGTGCCGTTGCGGCTACCCAAATCTCGCACCGACACCCCCTCCGCGACCAATCGCAACTCCACGTGGCGGCGGGACACGGTGGGATCTTCGATGATCAGATCGCAACCTGGCGCCGCGCC